>JBDHSX010000008.1:0-54557 GCA_039808365.1 Xanthobacteraceae bacterium
AGCGCGCCGGTATAGTCGATGATGCGGTACAGGCCCTGGCCGAAGCCGCCGGCGTCGCTGACGTTGAGCGTGCCGGCCAGCGTCAGGTTGCCGTTGACGCGGAACAGGCCGGCGCTGTTGCCGGGCGCGCCGAGCGCGACGTTGACGTTCGCGCCAGTGCCGAGCGCGAGGTTGCCGGTGGTCAGGGTCTGGCCCTGAACGCCAAGCAAAGTGCCGCCATCGTTGATCGTGGTCGCGCCGACCGTGCCGGTGCCGCCGAGCGTGCCGCCGGACAGCACATTGACCGCGCCGGTCAGCCGCGCGCTCGCATGGGCGGCGTCGGAGCCGACCATCAGGGTGCTCGTGACGGCGGTCAGGGCGGCGGTGGCGTTGCCGTCCAGATTGACGACACCGGAATTCACGTTGATGCCGGCCATGCCGGTGATGGCGTTGCCGAAGCCGAAGCTGTGACCGTCACCGAGCGCGAAGTTCAGCGTGTCGCCGCCGTGGCCCTTGATGTCGCCGCTGATCGCGCCGCCGGTCACGTTGACGGTGTTCGCGCCGGTCGCGTTGGTGAGGTCGATGGCGGTGCCGCCGGTGCCGGTGATGGTGCCGCTGCTGGTGATGGTCGCCGCGCCGCCGGTCTTGACGGCGATGCCGGTCGCCCCCGTCACCGTGCCGGTCCCGGTCGCCGTGCCGGTGGTGATCGACAGGCTGCCGGGGCCGTCCTTCACCGCGTAGATGCCGTCCTTCGAGGTCCCGGTCACCGTGCCGGTGGCGGTGATCACCAGGTCGCCGGAGCCCAGGTGCTTGGCGTAGACGCCATAGAACCCGCCCGCCGCATTGGTTGCGTTGATCGTCAGCTTGCCGCTCGCCGCGCCGCCATAGGCGGCGATGCCGTCCCCCGTGGTTCCGGTCACCGTGCCGGTGGTATCGATCGACAGCGCCCCGGCCCCGCTATGCATCACGCTGATGCCGTTCTTGCTGGCGCTGACCGAGGCCGCGCCGATGGCGACGCCGCTGACGCCGGCGCCGGTGCGGGCCACGATGCCGTCGCCGGCCGTCGCCGTCACCGTGCCGGTGGTGGTGAGCGACAGCTCGCCGGCGCCCAGGTGCTTGGCGTAGACGCCGTAGGACCCGCCGGTCACGGCGGCCGCGTTGATCGTCAGCTTGCCGCTGCCCGCGCCGCCATAGGCGGCGATGCCGTCCGCCGCCGTCGCGGTCACCATGCCGGTGGCGGTGATCGACAGCGCCCCGGCTCCGTTATGCGTCACGCTGATGCCGTGCTGCGCGCCGCTCACCGAGACCGCGCTGATGGTGACGCCGCCACCAGCGGTGGCGTCGGTCCGGGCCACGATGCCGTCGCCCGCCGTCGCCGTCACCGCGCCGGTGGCGGTGATCGCCAGCATGCCGGAGCCGGCATGCCGGGCGTAGACGCCGTAAAGGCCCCCGGTCACTGCGACCGCGTTGATCGTCAGCTTGCCGCTGCCGGCGCGGCCATAGCCCCCGATGCCGCCGCCCGTCGTCCCGGTCACCGTGCCGGTCGAATTGATCGACAGGCTGCCGGTGCCGAAGTTGACGCCGACGATGCCGTTCTCCCCGCCTTTGACGTCGGCCGCGTTGATGGTCAGGTCGCCGACGCCGAAGTTCGACACGTCGATGCCGGTCCCCGTCGTTCCCGTCACCGTGCCGGTGGTGGTGATCGTCACCGCGCCGCCCTGGGTGCTGATGAGATTGGTCAGGATGCCGTTTTGCCCGCCGGTGACGGTGGTCGCGTTGATGGTGATGTTGCCGGTGGTGGTCGTGGCCTTGGAGGCGTAGATGCCCTCGTCCTTGGTTCCCGTCACCGTGCCGGTCGCGGTGATGGTGATGTCGCCGTCGCCGTCATGCACCGCGCGGATGCCATGATAGCCGCCGCCGCTGACGGTGGCCGCGTTGATCGTCACGCGGCCGGTGGTGCCGGGGGCGGCGACGGCGTAGATGCCGTCCCCCGTCGTTCCCGTCACCGTGCCGGTGGTGGTGATGGTCAGGTCGGCGACGCCGGGGTTGTTCGCCGCGGTGATGCCGATTTCGCCGGTGATCGCCGAGTGATTCAGGTCAATGAAGCCGACCCCGCCGGTGCCGCCGAGGTGAAAGGCGTCGAAGGCCGGGACAGTGATGCTGAAGCCGGGGGTCGTCGTCACCGTCAGCGGCGTGCCGGAAAGGACCTGCCGCGTCACCATCGCGCCGCTACAGACATAGGTGCCGCCCGCCCCGGTGCAGTCGGCGTAGGCGCGCCGCACATAGCCGCGATAGCCGCCGAGAAAGGCGCTGGTCGCCAGCGTGGTGCCGAGCAGCAGTTGCCGCCGCAGGTCGGAGCCCCCTTGCCGCGCATCCCGTTTCGTCATCGGCCTTCCCCCAAGGTGCTCATGCCGGCTTCGCCATGTCCGGTTCGCCGGCCGGGCGCGATCCGGCATCGGCGGCCGCCGGCCGGCGCGGCACCACGCTCGCCGCTTCCGGCGTGCCCGGCCCGACCGCCATCGGGCAGGCCGCGCCGGGAATGACCGCGAGATCGTAGAGTTCGCTCACCCGGCCATCGATGCGGAACCAGTCGACGCAGCTTCGCGTCTCCAGATCGATGACCTGGACGCCGCACCACGGCTCCGAATCGGTCTCGGTCAGACGGCGATCCAGCGCCAGCCCCTCGAAGCGCTGATAACGCGGCTTGGACAGCCCGACGAAGGCGTGGCGGCCACGAAACGCCAGGCCGCGCAAAAAGCCCGGACAGAAGGCGACCGGCTCGAAGGAGCCCTTGCCGCCGGCTTCCGGCCGATCGACGTAGCCGAGTTCGCCCGCGCCCGAATTGAGCACCCACAGCCGGCCCTGATGCAGGCGCGGCGAGTGCGGCATCGACAGCCCGTCGCAGACGACCTCGCCGGTGCCGACATCGATGACCACGCCGCCATCGGCACGGCGGTCGCGCCAGCCGTCGATGGTGTCGGAGCGGCTGACGGCGGTGACATAGCCCGGCGCGCCGTCCCGCATCGCCATGCCGTTGAGATGGCAGCGATCCTCATCCACCAGCGCCGAGATGAAGGGCGGCCGCCAGACGTCCTCGAAACTGTAGCGGTCGGACAGCCGCGCCAGGCAATTGAAGCGGGTGTTGACGAAGACGGGACGGCCGGCGGCGTCGATCCCGAGATCATGGGCGTCGAGGTCGCCGGTGACGTGGACGGTGCGCGGCACGTAGCAGGCATCGAAGATCTGGTTGGCGCGCTGGTCGGGATCCAGCACGTTGACGAAGCGGATGATGTGCAGGCCGGCGGCGAGCCACAGCGATCCGTCCGCCGCCGGCGCCAGCCCCATCGGCCGCGCCACCGGCGTCTGGTGGACGTTGAGCCCGCCGCGCGCCGGGTTGCGGCCGATCAGGTAGAACAGGCCGGACTGGTACGAGGTCAGGGCGAGGCCGATGTCGAGCGCGCGCAGCCTGTCGACGAGGCCGGCCGACATCGAATAACCGAGATCGACCGCGGCTTGCGCCGCTTCCAGCTCGTTCGTCATATGCAACAGCCCAGCCCCGGACACCGCCTGCTCCGCCCGTCGCAAGGCCGAAAATGGCGCGGGTCGCTGGTCCCGCCCCGGACGCGAAACGAAGCGATTCAGCTTCGACCTGCGACGAGTTGACGCAACTTCCCTTATGAGAATCCGATTTGTCCCCCCCAAAATGGAGGGGTTTGTTTCTTTCATGTCGATAACCGCCAATTCGCCTCCGGCTGTTGCCCCCGCACCACACCGTCGGCCACCACGTCGCGCCGCGGCGCAACCTTCCCGGAAGGTTCCCGGATCGCTTCGAAACGCGCGCCTCGCGCGACGGGCGGGCGGGACAGCGAAACAGATTTTGATTGCGCTCGCGGCGGGAAGCTGACATCGGACGCTGACATCAAAAACCCTGACATCGGACCCGGATATGGCGGTCGACATTGAGGATTCCGGCGCGTTCGACATCGCCATCGTCGGCGGCGGCATCAATGGCTGCGGCATCGCGCGCGACGCGGCGGGGCGCGGCCTGCGCGTCTATCTGTGCGAGCAGGACGACCTCGCCAGCGGCACCTCCTCGCGGTCGACCAAGCTCATCCACGGCGGCCTGCGCTACCTCGAACACTACGAGTTCCGCCTGGTCCACGAGGCGCTGGCCGAGCGCGAGGTGCTGTGGGCGATGGCGCCGCACATCGTCCGGCCGCTGCGCTTCGTGCTGCCGCATCATGCCGGCCTGCGGCCGGCGTGGCTGTTGCGGCTCGGCCTGTTCTTTTACGACCATCTCGGCGGCCGCAAGGCCTTGCCGGCGACGCGCACGCTCGACCTGCGCCGCGACAGCGCCGGCGCGGCGCTCAAGGACCGCGCCGCGCGCGCCTTCGAATATTCCGACTGCTGGGTCGAGGACGCCCGGCTCGTCGTGCTCAACGCGGTCGACGCCCGCGCCCGCGGCGCCGTGATCGAAACGCGCCACCGGCTGGTCGCGGGCAAGCGCGACAACGGCGTCTGGCGGTTGAGCGTCGAGGACCGGGCCACCGGCGCGGCCAAGGAGCGGCGGGCGAAACTCGTGGTGAACGCGGCCGGGCCGTGGGTCGGCGCGGTTCTCGGCGTCCTGCACGAAAACGCGCCGGCGCGGGCGCGGCTGGTCAAGGGCTCGCATATCGTCGTGCCGAAACTCTTTGACCATGAGCGCTGCTATATTTTCCAGAATTCCGACGGGCGCATCGTGTTCGCGATTCCCTACGAGCGCGACTTCACCCTGGTCGGCACCACCGACATCGACTATTCCGGCGACCCCGCCACGGTCGCCGCGTCCATCGACGAAATCGATTATCTGTGCGCCGTCGCCAACGAATATTTCACGAAGACCATCACCCGCGCCGATGTGGTGTGGAGCTATTCCGGCGTCCGCTCGCTCTACGACGACGGCGCGTCGGCGGCGCAGGAGGCGACGCGCGATTATGTGCTGACGCTCGACGCCGCGCCGGGAGAAGCGCCGCTGTTGTCGGTGTTCGGCGGCAAGATCACCACCTATCGCCGGCTCGCCGAGGCGGCGCTGTCGAAATTGCAGCCGCATCTGCCCGGCCTGCCGCCGGCCTGGACCGCCGGCGCGGCGCTGCCCGGCGGCGATTTTCCGATGCAGGGTTTCGCGGCGCTGGTCGCCGATCTTGGCGCCTCATGGCCGGCCCTGCCGCCGGCGCTGCTGGCGCGGCTCGCCCGCGCCTACGGCACCCGCGCCCGCGACATTCTGGGCGGTGCCCGCCAGTTGCCGGATCTGGGCCAATCGTTCGGGGCCGACCTCACCGAGGCGGAAGTGCGCTACCTGGTCCGCGAGGAATGGGCGCGCGAGGCCGACGACATTCTGTGGCGGCGCTCGAAACTCGGCCTGCGCGTGTCGCCGTTCGAGGCGGCATCGCTTCGCGCCTATTTGCAGCACGTCACTGTCACGGAAAACGCATGAGCACCTTCCTTCTCGCCATCGATCAGGGCACGACCTCCACCCGCGCGCTCCTGTTCCGCGCCGATCTCACGCCGGCCGCCGTGGCGCAGCGCGAATTCAAACAGCATTTCCCGGCCTCGGGCTGGGTCGAGCACGATCCCGAGGATCTGTGGTCGACCACGGTGGAAACCTGCCGCGAGGCCATGGCGAAAGCCGGCGCGAGCGCCAAGGACATCGCCGCCATCGGCATCACCAACCAGCGCGAGACCGTGGTGGTGTGGGACCGCGCCACCGGCAAGCCGATCCACAACGCCATCGTCTGGCAGGACCGCCGCACCGCCGATGTCTGCCGCGGCCTGCGCGACGCCGGCCACGAGGACACCATCGCCCGCATGACCGGCCTCGTCATCGACCCTTATTTTTCCGGCACCAAGGTCGCCTGGCTGCTCGATCACGTCGCGGGCGCGCGCGGGCGCGCCGAACGCGGCGAACTGGCGTTCGGCACCGTCGATTCCTTCCTGCTGTGGCGGCTGACCGGCGGGCGCGTCCATGCCACCGACGCCACCAACGCCTCGCGCACCATGCTCTACGACATTCGCGAGGGCCGCTGGCGCGACACGCTGTTGTCGTTGCTGCGGGTGCCGCGCGCCATTCTCCCCGAGGTGAAGGACTGCGCCGGCGATTTCGGCGTCACCGAGCCTCACCTGTTCGGCGGGCCGATCCGCATCGCCGGCATCGCCGGCGACCAGCAGGCCGCCACCGTCGGGCAAGCCTGTTTCGAGCCCGGCATGGTGAAATCCACCTACGGCACCGGCTGCTTCGCGCTGCTCAACACCGGAACGGAAGCCGTCGCCTCGCGCAACCGGCTGCTCACCACCATCGCCTACCAGCTCGACGGTCAACGCACCTATGCGCTGGAAGGCTCGATCTTTGTCGCCGGCGCGGCGGTGCAATGGCTGCGGGACGGTCTCGGCCTGATCAAGCAGGCGTCGGAATCCGGCGAACTGGCCGCGCGCGCCGACGACGATCACGCCGTGATCCTGGTGCCGGCCTTCGTCGGACTCGGCGCGCCCTACTGGGACGCCGAATGCCGCGGCGCGCTTTACGGCCTCACCCGCGCCACCGGCCCGGCGGACCTGGCGCGCGCGGCGCTCGAAAGCGTGTGTTTCCAGACCCGCGATCTCATCGAGGCGATGGCCGGCGACTGGGGCGCGGCGCGCAACACCGTGCTGCGCGTCGACGGCGGCATGGTGGCCTCGGACTGGACCATGCAGCGGCTCGCCGACGTGCTCGACGCGCCGGTCGATCGGCCGACGATTCTGGAGACGACGGCGCTCGGCGCGGCCTATCTCGCCGGCTACGCGACCGGCCATTGTCCGCCGCCCGCCGAATTCTCGAAACGCTGGGCGCTGGAGCGGCGCTTCACCCCGACAAAGGACCAGGCCTGGCGCGCCCACGCCTACGCCGCCTGGCGAGATGCGGTCGCGCGGACCCTGACGCGAAAGTCATAGCGGGGCGCGCGACCGGCTTCGCTGCTCACCATCGGCATCTTTTCTGAAGAACGAGGATCGAATGTCCACGCCCAATCCTGCCGCGCCCGCCGCCCCGTCCGGACGGGATCGCCTGAGCGGCATCGCCGAACGGCTCGAACGCGCGTTGCGAACCCCGCAAGGCGCCGACCTTCGCGTCCGGGATTTCGATGTGATGGAGGACGGCCACGCCGGGCTGACATTCGGCTTCGATCTGCGGCGGGCGACGGGCGAACTGGAGGGCCGCTACATCCTCAAAATGGCGCCGGCGGGCGTCAAGCGTCGCGGCAACACCGACGTGTTCCGTCAGAGCCCGCTGCTCCGGGCGCTCAAACAACAGGGGCTGCCGGTGCCCGACGTGCCATGGGCGTCAGCCGACGACGAGCCGCTCGGCGCGCCGTTCATCGTCATGGAGCGGCTGCCGGGCCGCGTCTTCGTGGTGTGGGAGCCCCATGCGTCGTTTTCGCGCGATCCGGCCGACCTGCGCCGGATTTGGCTGCAAGCCGCCGCCCTGCTCGCGCGGGTTCATCGCATCGACTGGCGCACGGTGCTGTCCGGATGGGAAGCGCCGCGCCCGCTGGTCGACGAACTCGATCAGTGGAGCCGGATCTTCAAGCACGCCGAGGACCCCGCCTGGTACGCGGCGGGCATGCAGCTTGGCGACGCGCTGCGCGCCGCTCTGCCGGACGCCGCGCCGGTGGGTCTGGTTCACGGCGATTTCCAGCCCGGCAACATTCTTTACGAGGATGGGCAGGTTCGCGGGCTGATCGATTGGGAATTGTCGCTGATCGGCGCGCAGGGCCTCGATCTCGGCTGGATGCTGATGATGATCGATCCCGCGGCGTGGCATCCCGGCTGGCGGCCGGTCGCGCCGCTGGCGGGCGCCGACGTCATCGACGCCTATCGCGCGGCCGGCGGGCCCGCCGCCGCGAACCTCGCATGGTATCAGGCCCTCGCCCAGTATCGCCTTGGCGCGATCGCCTGTCTCAACGTCAAGCTGCATCGCTCGGGCAAGCGCCCGGACGATTTATGGGAGCGATTCGCCCCCTCGATTCCCCACCTGCTCGGGCGCGGGATTGAACTGGCGGAGCAGGCCGGCCGCGACTGACGCGATCAGGCCGACGCCGCGACGATCTCGATCGCGCGGTCGGGGGCGAGCTCCTCGCAATCGCGGGCGTCGCCGGCCTCCCACATCAGCATGGCCAGCGTCGCCGTCTGGTCCAGCGCGACCAGCGGCGAATGCCAGGCGCCGGCGCGATAGTGGACGATCGTGCCAGCGTCGCCGGTGAAAGCCACGGCGCGATCGGGATCCGGCCCGCCATCGGCGTCGTCGGGCGCGACGACGATCAGAAGCCGGCCGCAGTCGAGCGGCACGAACGCCTGCGACGTCAGCGCATGACGCTCGAAACAGCTCACCGCGAACGGCAGCGACGACGGCGTGATGCGATAAATATCCAGCACCGGCCGCGCCGCCGCCGCCGCGTGTTGCAGATCGCCGAGGCCCGGAATCCGCCGCGCGCGGTTCTGGTTGACGGCGCGGCCGCCCGCGCCATCGACCAAGGCGATCGATCCGAACGGCGCGAAGGCGTCCGCCGTCAGCGGCTGGGCTTGCAGGCGGCGGGCCGAATGGGGAGGCGTCCCTGTCATCTCAGAAATTGATGCCGAGCCACTGCTTGACCTGCTCGTGCAGGTCGCCGGCGAAATCGGCCGGCGCGCCGGAGGCGGTGATCTCGCCGAGGCTCAGCACATAGATGCGGTGCGACATGGCGATGACCCGGCGCACATTGTGATCGACCAGCAGGATCGCCATCTGCTCGGACGCGAACAGCCGGATCCACTCGAACACCTCCTCGACGATTTTTGGCGCGAGGCCGATGGATGGCTCATCGATCAGGCATAGCCTTGGCCGCATCAGCCACGCCTTGGCGAACTCTACCATCTTCTGCTGGCCGCCGGAGAGATCGCCGGCCTGCGCCCGCAACTTCACCCGCAGCGCCGGAAATTTTTCCAGCATGGCTTCGAAGCGCTGGTCGATCTCGCCCCGCGCCGGTGTGCCGGTGGCGCGCGACAGGCTTTCCAGCGGCAGCCGCAAGTTCTCCGTCACCGTCATGAACGGAAACAGGCTAGATTCCTGCGGGATGTACCAGATGCCGCGCGCGCTCAATTTGTGCGGGGCGAGGCCGGTGATGTCCTCGCCTTCATAGACGACATGGCCGGCCTTGGGCGGCACGAAACCGCAGATCGCCTTCATCACCGTGGACTTGCCGGCGCCATTCAGCCCGATCAGCCCGGTGATCGAGCCGGCCTCGACGGTGAGGGTGAGGTTGCGCAGCACGTCGATATCGACGCTGTAGCCGGCGGTGACGTTGTCGAGGGCCAGCACCGCGCTCATGCCGCCTGCCCTCCGAGATAGGCCTCGATGACGCGGGCGTCGGCCAGCACCTCGCGGGTCGGCGCGTCGATCACCACCGCGCCGGCGTTCATGCAGATCGCGCGCGGGCACAGTTCGACCACCACCGGCATGTCGTGGCTGACCAGCAGAAAAGTCTGTCCCTTGTCGTGGCGGCTGCGGATGAAGCCGCCCATGATCTCCTTCATGGTCGGATGCACGGCGGCGAACGGCTCGTCGAGCAGCGCGATGCGCGGCGGCACCATGAAGCAGACGCCGAATTCCAAGAGCTTCATCTGGCCGCCGGACAGCTGGCCGGCGTCGAGGGCGGCGACGGCATCGAGGCGCAGTTCCGAAATCAGCGCCCGCGCCCGGTCCAGCGCCTCGCCCGGCTTGAGGCCGAGCGCGCGGCCGGCGACCAGCAGGTTGTCGATGACGTTCATGCGGCGGAACACGCGCGTCAGCTGGAACATGCGCATCATGCCGCGATGGGCGAGCTTTTCCGGCGTCAGCCCCTGGCATGGCTTGTCGTCGAGCAGGATCTCGCCGGCGTCGGGATCGGCGAGGCCGCTGAGGATGTTGAGCAGCGTGGTCTTGCCCGAGCCGTTGGGCCCGATCAGCCCGACCAGTTCGCCGGCCTCGATGTTGAACGAGACGTTGTTGACGGCGACGAGGCCGCCATAGCGCTTGGTGACGCCGCGCACCGAGAGCAATGTCATGCCTGCCTCCAGCGCCGCACCGCGGCCATGGCGAGGCCCCACAGCCCCTCGCGGAAGAAGCGCGCGAAGATGACGACCAGCGCCGCGAACACCACGAGCTGGTAGCCGCCGACGTCGCGCAGCCATTCCGACAGCACATAGACCAGGAAGGCGGCGATGATCGGCCCGGCCAGCGTGCCCATGCCGCCGATCACCACCATGCTGAGAATGAGGCCGGTCTGCGCGATCAGCCCGAGCTCGGGGGTCACCAGTTCGGCGAAGTGGGCGTAGAGCGCGCCGGCGAAGCCCGAGGCCGCCGCCGAAATGGCGAAGGCCGCCGTCTTCCAGAACACCACATCGACGCCGGCGCGGCGCGCCGCCACCTCGTCGTCGCGGATCGCCTGCAGGAACAGGCCGGCCTTGGAGCGCAGCAGCAGGTAGAACAAAATGAGCAGCAGCGTCAGCGCGCCGAGGAACAGGTAGTACCAGCCGATCCGGCTGTCCAACAGCCCGGCGACGCCGAGGCCGAGATCGCCGCGCGTGATGTCGATCGAGTTGGCGGCGACGAGCCGCATGATCTCGGCGAAGCTCAGGGTGGTGAGCGCGAGATAGGGGCCCGCGAGCCGCAGCACGGCGCGGCCGAGCAACAGGCCGACCAGCCCCGACACCACGATGGCGGCGACGATGCCGAGCAGCGGCGGCACGCCGAAATAATGGTTGAGCAGGCCGGTGGTGTAGGCGCCGATCATCGCGAAGGTCGCCGGCGCCAGCGAGAACTGCCCGGCATAGCCGGCCAGCAGATTCCAGCCGCCGGCGAGGATCGCGAAATACATCGAGACGATCAGCACGCCGAGCCAGTAGGCGTTGCCGACGCCGAGCGGCAGCAGCGCGACGACCGCCATGGCGATCAGCGCGACGCGAAACTCGACCGTGGTCTTGCTGTTGGAGAGCTGCGCCGTGGCGCGCGGCGGCGGCGCGGATTGCGTCGTCATCACACCTCCCGCCCTTTTTCGCCGAACAGGCCCTGCGGCCGGAACAGCAGGAACAGCATCAGCAGGATCAGGCCGAAGGCGTCGCGATACTGGTACGACAGATACACCGCGCCAAAACTTTCGATGACCCCGAGCGCCAGACTGGCGATGATGGCCCCCGGCACCGAACCCATGCCGCCGAGCACGACGATGATATAGGATTTGATCGCCGGAAAGACGCCGACATCGGGCGAGGCGTTGATGACCGGCGACAGCAGCGCGCCGGCGAAGGCGGCGAGCCCGCCCGACAGCATGAAGACGATGGCGCTGGCTTTCGCGGTGTCGATGCCGGCGAGCGAGGCGCCGAGCCGGTTCTGCGAGACGGCGCGAATCTGCTGGCCCCAGAACGACCATTTGATCAGCGCGGCGGTGATCGCGATGACGGCGATGGCAATGACGGCGGCGAGCAGGCGGTGGCCGCTGATCAGCACCGGGCCGAGCACGATGCGGCTGGTCTCGACCAGCGGCGGGCCGCGATAGGCGTAAGGCCCGATCACCTTGTCGACGAGGTTGATGAGGAACAGCGACAGGCCGAAGGTGACGATCACGGCGTATTCGTCGCGCATCAGCCCCCACGAGGTGTAGCCGGCGTAGAGCGGACGCATCAGGGTGCGCTCGGTGATCCAGCCGAGCGCCGCGCCGACCACGAAGGCGAGCGGCAGCGCCACCCAGACCGGCACGCCGAGCGCGAGCGCGATCAGCGTGTAGGCATAGGCGCCGACCATGTAGAACTCGCCATGGGCGAAGTTCACGATCTTCAGGATGCCGAAGATGAGCGACAGACCGATCGCCATCAGCGCGTAGAACAGCCCCGTAATGAGGCCGTTCACCGCGAGGTCAACGTCGATGCCGCTCATCGCAAGAGACCGAGTAAGGAACCGCGCAACGGACCGCCCGCGTTACTTCGCGGGCTTCCACAGTTTCGACGGATCGAGCGGCTGGCCCGGCTGCGACACCAGCACCGAGTCGCCGACCTTCTGGTTGACCGCCGTCAGCTGGAAGGTGACGTAGGGCACATCAAGCCACTGGTTGAAGGCAAAACCCTTGTCCTTGGCGAAGGTGATCTCGCCGCGGGTGCCGGTGTATTTGGTGTCGCCGAGCGCCTTGATGATGGCCTCCGGCTCGGTCGATTTGGCGCGCTTGATCGCGTCGGCGATCAGGAACAGCGAATCGGCGGCCTGGAACAGCAGGCGGTTCGGCTCGTTCTTGGTTTTCGCGGTGTAGGCTTCGCCGACCTGCTTGCCGAGCGCCGGCTGCGCCATCTTCGGATGGTAGAGGCCGAACACCAGCATGCCCTTGCCGGCTTCCTTCACGTTCTGCCAGAAGTCCGGATAGTCGGCGAGGCCGGAGCCGTCATAAAGCCAGGTCTTGGCGGAGGGCGCGACGCCCTGCTCATAGACCTGGTTCATCATGATGTAGGCGGCCGGCGGCAACATCAGATTGATGATGGCGTCCGGCGGATTGGCGCGCAGCGGCAGGATCGCCGGCAGGAAATCCTTCGAGGCGCGATCCAGCGTCTCGTATTTGTATTCGATGCCGGGCGCGACCTTCTTCAGCGATTCGCCGATGGCCTTGGCGAGGCCGATGCCATAATCGGTATTCTCGGCGAACGACAGCACGCGCTTGACGCCGAGCTCCTTCATGGTCTGCGCCGCCGCGGCGCCGACGCGGCTGTTGTAATTGCCGGGGTTGAAGACCTCCGGATAGCCCTTCTCGCGGATCGCGTCGGACCAGCCGTTGGTGTTGATGTAGGGAATCTTGTAGCGGTGCGCGACCTCGATGCCGGCCAGCGCCGCCGAGCTTTGATGCTCGCCGGTGATGGCGACGACCTTGTCGCGGGTGATCAGTTTCTCGACCGCGGCGCGCGCCTTTTCCGGCAACCCTTGCGTGTCCTCGATGACGAGTTCGATCTTGCGGCCGTCGACGCCGCCGGCGTCGTTGATGATCTTGGCGGCGACTTCCAGGCCGTCCTTGACCTGCGTGCCTTGCACCACCGAGCCGGGAGGCGATTGGGTAATGGTCACGCCCACCTTGATGGGATCCGCGGCTTGCGCGGTGAGCGGCAACATCAAGGCCGCCGCCGTCAGCGCGAGCCCCAGTACATCGCGACGCAATAAACCTGCCATGCTCGTTCCCCTCTGATTGTGATGTCCCAGATTTGGGTTGAAGGGATTATGCCGAGAGAGTTTTCGAATGGGAACCTAAATCTTCGTCAAGTTGTCGCATGGGCTTATGCTGAAATTCCTTGCGACCCCATGAGCGCCCGACGTTACGTCCGGACGCCGAGCCCGCGCGCGGCCAGCCGCGCCAGCACATCGTTGAGGTGGTCCCTGTCGCGGGTTTCGATCACCAGCTGGAGCAACGCGGCCTTGGCCGGCAGATCCGAGAACGTCCGCTGATGCGAAACTTCGATGATGTTGGCCCCCGCCTCCGCTAGCAGATTGCAAACCAGCGCCAGTTGGCCGGGACGATCGACGATGTCGATGGCCAGTTGCGTGAGCCTGCCCTCGCGCGCGAGATCGCGAGTCAGGACCGAGGCGATCAGGCGGGTGTCGATATTGCCGCCGGTCAGGATCAAACCGACGTTCGTGCCCCGAAAGCGCTCCGGCGCGGCCAGCACGGCGGCGAGGCCGGCGGCGCCCGCGCCTTCCGCCACCGTCTTCTCGACCGAGATCAGCATCGCGACGGCGCGCTCGATGTCGTCGTCCGACACCAGAACGATATCGTCGACCAGCCGGCCGATGATCTGTCGGGTGATGCGCCCCGGCGACTTGACCGCGATGCCCTCGGCGAGCGTGTCGCCCCGGCTCGGCAGGTCGGCGCCCTTGATGACGTTGTACATCGACGGATAGAGTTTTGCCTGAACGCCGATGATGCGAATGTCGGGATTGATCGCCTTGGCCGCGATCGCGATCCCCGAGATCAGGCCGCCGCCGCCGATCGGGACCACCAGCGTGTCGAGTTGCGGGACGGCCTGCAGCATTTCGGATCCGATCGTGCCCTGCCCCGCGATGATCAGCGGATCGTCATACGGGTGGATCAGCGTCAGGCCGTGGGCCTGGCCGTGCTCCAGCACGAACCTGCCGGCTTCCTCAAGGGTCTGTCCGGTGATGATGACCTCGGCGCCGTGCCGCCGCGTGTTCTCGACCTTCACCATCGGCGTGCCGACCGGCATCACGATGGTCGCGGGGATTCCCAGACGCCGGGCGTGATAGGCGACGCCCTGCGCGTGATTGCCGGCCGACATCGCGATGACGCCGCGCCGGCGCTCGTCGGCGGACAGCGCGCTGAGCCGGTTGAGCGCGCCGCGCTCCTTGAAGGTCGCGGTGAATTGCAGGTTCTCGAACTTGAGCCAGAGATTGCAGCCGCAAATCTCGCTCAAGGTCCGGCTGTGGCTGCAATCCGTGACGAAGACCGAACCGCGCAGCGTCGCCGCCGCCGCCGCGATGTCACCAGGCCCGATCGTCGCGCCGGCGATGTCGAAGGAGAGGTTCACGGCATTCAAGGAATGATTTTTCGGCACGGACGACATGATTTTCCCTTGGAAATGAGGTCGTCATTGCGAGCGAAGCGAAGCAATCCAGCTCTTTCTTCGCGGCCTCTGGATTGCTTCGTCGCTTCGCTCCTCGCAATGACGAATAAAACACGGCGACGAGCCGCGCCGTCGCCTCAGCACTCGACGACATTGACCGCGAGACCGCCGAGCGAGGTCTCCTTGTATTTCGACTTCATGTCCTCGCCGGTTTGCAGCATCGTCTTGATGACCGCGTCGAGCGAGACATAGTGGTTGCCGTCGCCCCGCAACGCCATGCGCGCGGCGTTGATGGCCTTGACCGCGCCCATCGCGTTGCGCTCGATGCACGGGATCTGGACCATGCCGCCCACCGGATCGCAGGTCAAACCGAGATTGTGCTCCATGCCGATCTCGGCGGCGTTCTCGATCTGGGCGACGCTGCCGCCGAGCACCGCCGCGAGCGCGCCGGCCGCCATCGAACAGGCGACGCCGACCTCGCCCTGGCATCCCACCTCCGCGCCCGAGATCGAGGCGTTGGCCTTGTAGAGCAGCCCGATGGCGCCGGCGGTGAGCAGAAATGCGATGACGCCGTCGTCCGACGCGCCCGGCGTGTATTTGTCGTAATAATGCAGCACGGCGGGAATGATGCCGGCCGCGCCGTTGGTCGGCGCGGTGACGACGCGGCCGCCGGAGGCGTTCTGCTCGTTGACCGCCATCGCGAAGGCGTTGACCCAATCCATCGCCGCCAGCGGATCGCCGCCGGTGACGTTGTGGCCGCGCTCCAGCAATTCACGATAGAGTTTTGGCGCGCGACGGCGGATCCCCAGCGCACCGGGGAGGCGCTCCTCGGCCTCCTCCTCGTCGAGGCCGAAACCACGCCGGACGCAATCCCGCATCACCCGCCAGATCCGCAACAGGCCGGCGCGAACCTCGGCTTCCGATCGCCAGACGCGCTCGTTCGCCATCATCAATTCGGCGATCGAGATGCCGTTGGCTTTCGCCAGCGCCACCAGTTCGTCGCCGGTCCTGAAAGGATACGGCCAGGACAGATCGGCGCTGCCGGCGATTCCCGCCTGCGCGCCGCCTTCCGTGACGAAACCGCCGCCGATCGAGAAGTAACACCGCTCCGACAGCACGGCGCCATCCTCCGCCCACGCCACGAGGCGCATGGCGTTGGGATGCTCCGGCATCGACTGCTCGCCGAGAAAGACGATATCGCGCGCCCGCTGGAACGCGATTCCGTACTTGCCGCCGAGTGGCAACCGCCCTGAACGTCGCAACTCCGCCAGCCGCGGCTTCACGGTGGCCGGATCGATGGTGTCGGGCATCTCGCCGAACAGGCCGAGGATGACGCCGAGGTCGGTGGCGTGGCCGCGACCGGTGGCGCCGAGCGATCCGTAGAGGTCGACCCTGACGCGCGCCACCTTCGCCAGCAGTCCGTCCCGTTCGAGCGAACCGACGAACTGGCCAGCCGCGCGCATCGGCCCCACCGTGTGCGAACTCGACGGGCCGATGCCGATCTTGAAGATGTCGAAGACGGACAGCATCAAGCGGCGGGCAATTGCTGTTTGACCAGTTCCACCCAATACGCCGCGCCCAACGGCAGGATGGCGTCGTTGAAGTCATAATAGGGATTGTGCAATGGCGGATCGCTGTCGGTTTCGCCCGCGCCGATGCAGATGTAGGCGCCCGGCCGCTTCTGCAACATGAAGGCGAAGTCTTCCGATCCCATCGCGGGCTTGATGTCGGTCATCACCTGCTCGCCCCCGACCAGACGCGCGGCGGCGGCGGCGGCGGCGTCGGTTTCTTCCGGGGTATTGATGACGCCGGGATAGCCGCGCATGTATCGAAGATCGATGGTCGCGCCGTGGGCCTGGGCGATGCCGGTGCAGACTTCCTTCATCGCGGCCTCGACCCGGTCCTGAATGCCCGCATCGAGCGTGCGCACCGTGCCGCGCATCACCACCTGTTCGGGAACGACGTTCCAGGTGTCGCCGCCGTGAATCTGCGTCACGGTGACCACCGCCGCCTCGATCGCGCCGATCCGGCGGCTGACGATGCTCTGCAACGTGGTGACGAGGTTGGCCGCGATCACCACCGAATCGATGCCGGTTTCCGGCGCGGCGGCATGGCAGCCCTTGCCGGTGACCGTGATCTCGAACGTATCGAGGAACGCGGTCGCGATCCCGGTGCGGATGCCGAACTTGCCGCGCGGGATCTGCGGAATGTTGTGCATGCCGTAGACCGCATCGGCGGGAAACTTCTCGAACAGGCCGTCCTCGACCATCTTGCGGCCGCCGCCCTCGTTTTCCTCGGCGGGCTGGAACACGAAATGCACGGTGCCGCGGAACGGCCGGTGCCGCGCCAGATGCACGGCGGCGCCAAGCAGCATCGCGGTGTGGCCGTCGTGGCCGCAGCCGTGCATCTTGCCCGCGCGAGTGGATTTGTGGGCGCGGGCGCCGAGTTCCTGCATGTTGAGCGCGTCCATGTCGGCGCGCAGCGCGATGCTCGGCCCCTCGCCGTTCTTCAGCGTCCCGACCACGCCGGTGCCGCCGAGACCGCGATCGACGGCGATCTGCATTTCCATCAAGGCATCGGCGACGATCTGCGCCGTGCGATGTTCCTCGAACGCGGTTTCCGGGTTGGCGTGAAGGTCATGACGCCAGTCCACCATCCGCGCGCAGGTATCGCTCTCGATTCCAAAATTCGGGGACATGTCTTTTCCGCCTCTCGATCAAATCAATGATGGAAGAACTCGGCGATCAAGGTCGCGCCGAGGAAGGTGCCGGCCGCGGCGGTCAACGACACCACCACGATGCGCCAGCTCAGCTGCTTGAAGATTGGCACATCCTTGGCGACCGAGAAACCGGCGAGCGCCAGCACCGGCGTGGTGAACGCCAGGAAGTTCAGCTTGTCGACCGCGGCGATCATCGCGTTGGAAAACGGCAGCAGGCCAGGAACGCCGAGCAGCGTGGTCACGATCACCAGCACGAAGATGTGCGGTATCTTCTTCACCAGGCTCGCCAGCACATGAACCAGCAGCGCAACCGCCAGCACGATCACAAGGCCGATCACCGACGTCATCACCGGGACATGGTAGGTCAGCGTATTGCCGATCAGCACGCCGATGGCGACGATGATCCAGGCCAGCAGCGAATCCGGAAAGCCGAACGCGCCGTGGCCGCCGTGGGTCTCGCCGGCGCTGGCGACGGTCGGCGCCATCTCGCCCGCCTTGAACTTCGAGAACCGTCCGAGCACCGGCTCCAGCCGGTCGTAAAGCCAGGAGCAGGCCGGCAATGACAGGAACAGCGCGAAGTAGAAACCCAGCACCGCGGTCATGAGGTTGGCGGCCGAGGCGATCGCGGTCAGATCCTTGACCATCTCGGGCGGGCTCTGGCCGTTGATCGCGCCGATCGCCGCCGCCATCATGCTGCCCGACCCGACGCCGGCGCCCATGGCCAGCGAGCGCGGATCGAAGATGTGCAGGCTGGCGATGAAGCCGGCCAGCAGCGCGATGAACAGCGCGCCGAGCACGGTGCCGGTGATGTATTCGGCCAGCACGCCGCGCCCCTCGGGCGAGTTCATGCCGTACTTCTCGCCGATGATGACGAGGTTGCCTTCGCGGCCGATGGAGAAGGTGGCGCCGACCGCCTCGCGCTTCACGCCGAGCAGAAGGGCGAGCGGCAGGCCCAGCGCCAGCGTCCCGAAGGTGTGGCCGAATTCCTGGAACACCAGCGCCCAGCCGGCCTCCCGCACCGCCGGCAGGGCGCCGCCGACCGTGAAGCCCATTTTCACGATGAACAGGATCAGGCCGGCATTGAGCAATTGTCCGGCGAAGGTTTGCAGACCGAGACTGATCCGCAGCGGCGCGGGCAGACGGGGCGACGCGATTCCCCAGGCCGCCGCGAGCAGCAACGCCCACACCATCGGCTGAAGCAGCACCTTGCCCGGACCGAGCTGAAACTGCACGACGCCGATGATTTCGGCGATCAGGACGACGAACGCGACGCCGATGAAGATTTTCACCTTGTCGGCGGCGCCGCGGCCCGCCGGTTCGCTGAGGGGTTCGATGGAGGCGGAAGCGGTGGTCATGAATGCGCTCCTCTATCTGGTTGATCGTTATCGAGCAGCCGGTGCTCCGGCGGGTCGTTGAAAACTGTCAGTTTCCGCTTTCGCCGCAGTCGTGACCCGGGGCGCGATGCGGCATGGCACGCCGCGCCGCCGGACCGGGACTTTCGCAAACACTGTGGCTGGAATGGCCCCGGTTCGGCGCGGCGTCACCTCGTGCCGCAGCGCCTCCGGGGCGCGGAGCCATTTTCAACAAGCTGTCGGGCCCTGGGTTTCAACTCCCGGGCGCGAGCTTGGTCCGAAACGCGGCCTTGCATCAATGACAGCGGAATGAGATTATCGTTGCGTTTTTATCAACAGTCGGAACGCTCGCCTTGGCCCGTCTCGACAAGGACAAGCTGGAAGCGCGCCGCCTGCGCTACTTCATGCAGGTGATCGAGGTCGGCTCCGTGCGCGGCGCGGCCGGCGCGCTGGGCATGGACGCCTCCGCCGTCAGCCGGGCGATGAGTTTGCTCGAAGCCGAATGCGGCGCGCGACTTTTCGAGCGGCGCGGGCGCGGCATCATCCCCACCGACGCCGGCCAGTTGCTGGCGGGCTACGTTCGGCGCCAGCACAGCGAAAAGCAAAGCCTGCTGGCGCAGTTCGACAGCATCCGCAAGGTCGAAACCGGCCACGTCGAACTCGTCACCGGCGAGGGTTACATCAATTGGCTGATGCGCCGCCCGCTCAGCCGCTTCATGCGAACGCATCCGAGGATCGCCATCGATCTTCGGATCGAAAGCTCGGACGGCATCGTCGAGCGCGTCCTCGACGAGCGGGCGCATATCGGAATCCTGTTCAACCCGCCGCGCAACGAACAGTTTCACTCGCATTATTCATGGCCGCACCCGATCCAGACCCTGGTGCTGCGCACGCATCCGCTGGCGCAAGTCGACACGCCGCTGCGGCTGTCGGATCTGCTGCCCTATGCCGGCGCCACGCTGCATCACGACTTCGGGCTCCGTCAACATATCCAGGCGGCCGAACTCAGCGAGGGCACCAAGCTCACCTTCTCGTTCACGACCACGTCGTTCGACGCGCTCGGGCATTTCGTCCTGGCCGGGCACGGCTATTCGCTGGTGTCGCGACTGCCCATGACGCCGGCGGACGCGGCGAAAGTGATTTCGCTGCCGATGAAAAGCTCGCTGTTGCATCGCGGGCGTTCCCACATCATCACCCGTCAAGGACGCACATTGCCGCCCGCCGCGGCGGAATTGCTGCGCATCATCGTCGGCGACATGAAACTGCCGAGCCGCAACGTCCCACACGCCGCGACGCGAAGCTGACCATCCGCCGCAACCGTCGCGATGGCCGAGACATCCCCGGCAAGCGGTCGCTATTGCTGCACCCATGCGCCTTCGCCATCACCGGAACGGCTGACCGACATCGTGCATTGCAGCACGAATATAGGAAATCCGTATCATATTCTAACTTATGAAATGATCTTCAATAATAGCTGTTGAAGCATTTCCAGCGAATATGAAATGCTGGTGTCCAGGACAATATATGATATTCATTTCATAATAGGCCTCGCGGATGCAGATCGAGATCGAGACCATCTGGCGCTTCCACAAGGAAGGCAGCGCGCAGACGGCTGTGGTGATGCTCGGCGTTCTCAACGAGATCCGGAAAACCGGCAAGCTCACCAGCGCCGCCAGCTACGCTCGGTTGTCCTATCGGCACGTCTGGAGCCTGATCGAACAGTGGTCGGATTTCTTCGGCGTGCCCCTGGTGGAGACCCATCGCGGCAAGGGCACGACGCTCACCAGCTTCGGCGAGAAACTGGTGTGGGCCGGGCAGCGGCTCCAGGCGCGGCTCGGTCCGCAGCTTGAAAATCTGGCGCAGGAACTTTCGACCGAGCTCAAACCGTTCCTGTACAGCGGGCCTTCGGTGATCCGCGTTCACGCCAGCCACGGCTTCGCCGTTCCGAAACTGCGCGAACTGCTCGACCGCACGCCGGGCATCGGCATCGATCTGCGTTACGTCAGCAACCAGAATTCGCTGGTGTCGCTGGCGCAGGGCGCCTGCGATCTGTCGGGCGTGCATCTGCCGCGCGGCGTGCTGCGTCAGCAAAGCGTCGATGCCTGCAAGGAGTGGCTCGATCCGCGCGAATATCGCGTGATCAATTTCGTCACGCGCGAACTCGGGCTCATGGTCAAGCCCGGCAATCCGCTGGGCGTGAAGTCGCTTCAGGATCTGGTTGACCGCAAGGTTCGCTTCGTCAATCGCGATCCCGATTCCGGAACGCGGCTTCTGTTCAATCAGTTGCTGGCGCTGCACAAGGTCGACGAAGCGGCGATCGACGGCGCGCAGCGCATCGAATTCACCCACGCCGCGGTGGCCGCCTATGTCGCGAGCGACATGGCCGACGCCAGTTTTGGCGTCGAGGCGGCCGCGCGCCAGTTCGGCCTCGATTTCATCCGGCTGCTGACGGAGGATTACTTCTTCGTTTGCCGCCGCGCCTTCCTGGAAACCGAGCCGATGCAGCGCGTGCTTCAGATCATGAAAGGCCGCGAGTTTCACGACGCGGTGGCGACGCTGCCGGGCTATATCGCCGCCAACACCGGCACGGTCAGCACCGTGCCGTGCTTTCTCGACAGCGTCGAGGCCAAGGCCGGCGCGTCCTGATCGATCGCGTCGAGCGGCCTTGCGAACAGCAAGAAAAATGCCCGCGTCAGACGCGGGCATGTCTCGTTGTCGGTCTCGAAGGTACGGCGCGGTTTCGCTCCTCGCCGCGCCTAGCTACTGAAACAGCTTCATCGCATTGCTGAGCGTTTGCAGCACGCCCCAAACGAGCGGGATGCCGACGAACCCCCATGCGAGAAACAGCTTCAACCTGGTCGAACCGTCCTGCGTTGCGTTAGACATGTTTTTCCTCCTCTCAGGCCTTGGCGGCCGCGGCCGCCGCGTTGCCGACGTCGCCGCTGTCCTTCATGTGGAAGCGCGCATCGACGGCCTTCACCAGCAGATTGCAGATGAAGCCGATCACCAGCAGGCCCGCCATGATGTACATGGTGTTGTTGTAAGCCTGGGCTTTCGGCACGCCGTGCGTGATATTGTACTCACGCAGATAGTTGACGATGACCGGGCCGAAGATGCCCGCCGCCGACCACGCCGTCAGCAGCAGCCCGTGGATGGCGCCGACGTAACGAACGCCGAACATGTCCTTGAGATAGGCCGGCACGGTCGAGAAGCCGCCGCCATACATGCTGATGATAATCAGGAAGCAGATGACGAACAACGCCACGTTGCCGGTCGATCCGGCGTGAGGCACCGTGCAGTACAGGATGAAGCCCAGCACCATGAACACGAAGTAGGTGTTGCGGCGGCCGATGTAATCCGACGTCGTCGCCCAGGCGAAGCGGCCGCCCATGTTGAACAGACTCATCAGGCCGACAAAACCAGCGGCCGCGACCGGCGTGATCTGGCCCGGGAACATCTCCTGGCTCATGGCGGAAGCCTGTCCGAGCACGCCGATGCCGGCGGTGACGTTCAGGCACAGCACCCACCAGATCAGCCAGAACTGCGGGGTCTTGAGCGCGTCATAGACAAAAACGTCGTTCCTGCTGATGAGCTTTTTCGACTGCACCGGCGCGACGTAGCCTGCCGGCGCCCAGCCCGGCGGCGGCACGCGCACCAGCATCGCGCCGACCAGCATGAAGAACAGGTAGACGACGCCGAGGACGAGGAACGTCTCCATCACCCCGATATGGGTCGGTGTCGAGAACTTGCTCATGAGCCAGACCGAAAGCGGCGACGCGATGAAGGCGCCGCCGCCGAAGCCCATGATCGCCATGCCGGTGGCCATGCCCGGCCGATCCGGGAACCATTTGATCAGCGTCGAGACCGGCGAGATGTAGCCGATGCCGAGCGCGACGCCGCCGAGCACGCCGTAGCCCAGATAGATCAGCCAGAGATTATGAACCTTGACGCCGAGCGCCGAGATGAAGAAGCCGCCGGCCCAGCACAGGGCCGCCGTGAACATCGCCTTGCGCGGGCCGCCTTCCTCGACCCACCGGCCGAACACGGCCGACGACACGCCGAGAAAAAAGATCGCCAGCGAAAAAATCCAGCCAAGTTGCGTCAGCTTCCAGTCGTCGGGGGCCGATTGGGTCACGCCGATCAGCTTGGTCATCGGCAGGTTGAACACGCTGAAGGCATAGGCCTGTCCGATGCACAGATGCACGCACAGCGCCGCCGGCGGCACCAACCAGCGCGAGAAGCCGGGTTGTGCAATCGAATGGGAACGATCGAGAAAGGGGATGAGAGATCGCGTGTAGCTTTTCGATTCCGTGAGTTCCATCGGGTTTCCTTCCCTTGCGATGTTCGGCTTTTTGGTCGTTCAAGATTTTTTGAACGCAATGGTTTGCTTCGAGCAGTCGTCAAGTTCTCGCGATCGGATGATGGAACCCTGCATCATCAGTTGCAGGCAGCCCCCGATTCCGTTTCGCATGCGCGAGTTCGGAACGAGCGCAGGTGATCGCAACGATCGCCCTCATCCCATTGCGAGATGAATTTATATACATCACATGCGACGATCTCAAAAACTATCGCGATGGTTTCGACTAATTTCCTGATCGCTTTATGAAGTGAACTTCCGAACTAACAAGCTTTATGAAGTGGACTTCCGAACTAACGATGTGTGGCACGCGATCCAACGAAACATGCGTCGGGATATGCATGCGCCTTCATGTTGCGATCGATGGCGATGGTGATATTCATAGACATCGTGATATATAAAGCGCGTCGAACAACAGACGGGAGACAAGCCATGGGCCGACAGGGACAGCAGAACTACACGCGACTGACCGAGCCGCTTGTCCGCGAAAACGGCATTCTGCGGCCGGCCTCCTGGGACGAGGCGCTCGATCGCGCGGCCGACGGGTTCCGCCGCAATCGGGAACGCCATGGGCCCGACGCGTTCGGCATGTTTTCGTGCTCGCGCGCGACCAACGAGATGAACTTCATCGCCCAGAAGTTCGCCCGCGCGGTGATCGGCACCAACAACATCGATTCCTGTAACCGAACTTGACACGCGCCTAGCGTCGCCGGTCTGGTGACAGTGTTCGGTGCCGGTGGTGGCACCTCGTCGTACCGCGAAATCGAAGATGCGGATCTCATCGTCTTCTGGGGCTCCAACGCCCGGGAAGCGCATCCGATCTTCTTCCATCACGCCCTGAAGGCGATTCACAAGGGCGCCAAGGTTTATGCGGTTGATCCGCGCCGGTCGAAAACGGCCGAGTGGGCGGACACCTGGCTTGGGCTCGATGTCGGCACCGACGTCGCGCTGGCCTATGGCGTCGGCCGCGAGATCATTCACGCCGGTCTGGTCAACGCGGCCTTCGTCGCCAACGCCTCGACCGGGTTCGAGGACTACGTCGCGGCGTGCGAGCCGTGGACGCTGGAGGCGACCTCCCGCGAGACCGGCGTGCCGGCGGACCTGATTCGTGAACTGGCGCACGACTACGCCAAGGCGGAGCGCGCGCAACTGTGCTGGACGCTCGGCATCACCGAGCATCACAACGGCACCGACAATGTGCGGGCGCTGTGCAACCTCGCGCTGCTCACCGGCCAGGTCGGCCGCTGGGGCGCGGGCCTGGTTCCGGTGCGCGGCCAGAACAACGTCCAGGGCGGCGGCGACATGGGGGCGATCCCCAAGAACCTGCCGGGCTTCCAGGACGTCGGCAATCCCGAGCACCGCGCCAAGTTCGAGCGCATGTGGGGCGTCACCATGCCGCCGAAATACGGCCTGACGCTGTCGGAGATGATGGAGGCGATGGACGAGGGACATCTCACCAGCGTCTATGTCGTGGGCGAGAACCCGGTGCAGTCCGACGCCGACACCACGGCGGTGGCGAGGCGATTGCAGAACCTCGACCACCTCGTGGTGCAGGACATCTTCCTCACCAAGACCGCCTCATTCGCCCATGTGGTGCTGCCCTCCACCGCGGCGTGGTGCGAGAGCGAGGGCACCTTCACCAACAGCGAGCGGCGCGTTCAGCTGGTGCGCAAGGCGCTGGAGCCGCCGGGAAGCGCGAAGGACGACATCGAGATCATCCGCCTGATCGCCGCGCGGCTGGGCCATGTCTGGCCGATCCAGAGCGCGGAGCAGATCTGGGACGAATTGCGCGCGCTGTCGCCGGCGCATCATGGCATGTCCTACCGCGTCCTCGCGGAACGCGGCGGGGTGCAGTGGCCCTTCCCCGACGAGAACGGACCCGAGTCGCCGTTCCTGCACGGCCGGCTCTGGGAGACGGATCCCGCGAAGCGCGGACGCCTCGCGCCGTTCGGCATCATCGCGCATCGACTGCCGGTGGATCAGCTCGACGACGAGTTCCCGCTGCGCCTGACCACCGGCCGGCGACTGACCGATTACAATACCGGGGTGCAGTCCGGCGGCTTCAACTCGCCGATCCGCGTCGGCGCTTGCGTCGACGTCTCGCCGGAGGATATGGACCGGCTCGGCCTCAACGAGGGCGAGGTGGTCCGGGTGACGTCGCGCCGCGGCTCGGTGCTGGCGCCGGCGCGGCGCGATCCGGGCCTGCGTCCGGGGCTGTTGTTCATGGCCTGCAACTTCCCGGACGAGATGGACGTCAACGCGCTCACCATCGAGGCCAACGACCCGATCTCCAAGACCGCCGAGTTCAAGGCGACGGCGGTCAAGGTGGAGAAGACCAACGAGCCTTTGCCTGAAGACGACGCTGCCGCCGTCAACGTCACCAATCACGCGCGCGGGGACAACGAGCTCGTGCCCGCGAAATAGGAAGGATGAGTTGTGGACTTGAAGTTCTCCAGCGCCGAGCCGTTCGCGGAGGAACGCGATGCCATCGATCGGCGGCTTGGCGGACCCGGCGAGGGCGGCTGGCATGGCGGCGAACGTGACGAACAGGACCACCGGCGCGCGCACACCGGCCGCGCGGCGCGGAGCCGGCGGCACCTCGTCATGGAGGCGTTGCACGCGGTGAACGACCGCGTCGGCTGGATCAGCCCCGGCGCGCTGAACTACATCGGCAAGCGGCTCAGCGTGTCGGCGGCCGACGTCTACAGCGTCGCGACGTTCTACGCGCTGTTCTCCACCCAGCCGCGGCCGAAGCGCGTCGTCCATGTCTGCACCGATATCGCCTGCATGGCGCGCGGCTCCAAGGAGGTCTGCGCCAGTCTGGAGAAGCGGCTCGGTCCGGCCGGCGCCATGAGCGGCTGGAAGCACAGTCCCTGCCTCGGCGTGTGCGAGCGCGCCCCCGCCGCGCTGGCGGTGGAAGCCGGCGACCCGCCGCACGAGCATCTGATCGGGCCGGCCACCGTCGATGACGTCGCCCGCGCGCTGAGTGTCGGCCCCACGGCGCTGGCCGCCGAAGCGCCGCCGGTCATGGCCGTGCCGCAGGCCGGGCAAGAGGGCCTGATGCTGCTCGGCCGCGTCGGCCGGGTCGACCCGGAGAGCATCGACGATTATCTCGCGACCGATGGTTACGCCGGATTGCGGCGGGCGTTCGAGATGGGACCCGCAAAAGTCATCGGCGAGGTCAAGGACTCCCGGCTGATGGGCCGTGGCGGGGCGGCGTTCCCGGCCGGCGTCAAGTGGGAGAGCACCGCCAGGCAAGCCGCGACGCCGCGCTACCTCGTCTGCAACGCCGACGAGAGCGAGCCCGGCACGTTCAAGGATCGCGCCCTCCTTGAGGGCGACCCGTTCGCGCTGATCGAGTCGATGACCATCGCCGGTTACGCCATCGGCGCCGAGCGCGGCTACATCTACCTGCGCGGTGAGTATCCCCGCGCCTTCCGGATGCTGCGCAACGCCATCGAGAAGGCGCGCGAACGCGGCTACCTCGGTGCGAACGTCCTCGGCACCGGATGGAGCTTCGAGCTGGAAATCCGGCGCGGCGCCGGCGCCTATATCTGCGGCGAGGAAACCGCGATCTTCAACTCGATCGAGGGTTTTCGCGGCGAGCCGCGCTCCAAGCCGCCGTTCCCGTTCGAGGCCGGACTGTTCAACAAGCCGACCGTGGTCAACAACGTCGAGACCTTGTGCAACGTGCCGCTGATCATGCGGATCGGCGCGGCGCGGTACGCCAAAATCGGCACCGAGGGCTCGACCGGGCCGAAACTGTTCTGCGTTTCGGGCAACCTGATGCGTCCCGGCGTCTACGAGGTGCCATTTGGCGCGACGCTGGGCGAGTTGCTTGAACTTGCCGGCGGCGTTCCGCAGGGGCGAAAATTGCAGGCGGTATTGCTCGGCGGCGCGGCCGGCGTGTTCGTGCGCGCCGACGAACGCGATATCCCGCTGACGTTCGAAGGCGCCCGCGCCCACAACGCCACCCTGGGCTCGGGCGTGGTGATGGCCTTCGACGACACCGTCGATCTGTCCGGCATTCTGCTGCGCATCGCGCGCTTCTTCCGCGACGAATCCTGCGGCCAGTGCGTGCCCTGCCGGGTCGGCACGGTGCGCCAGGAGGAGGCGCTGCTGCGCATCATGCGCAACCGCCACGACGCCGCCGCCAAGGGGAACGACATCCACATCCTGCGCGATGTCGGGCTGGTGATGAAGGACGCCTCGATCTGCGGCCTCGGCCAGGCGGCCTGGAACGCCGTCGAATCCGCCATTGACCGCCTCGGCGCGCTGGAGGACAGCCGATGAACACGCACTATCGGGTCGGGACGGATAGGCCCGTCCGGCAGATCACGCTCACCATCGACGGCGCGGAGGTCAGCGTTCCGGAGGGCAGCACCATCCTGACCGCCTGCAACGCGGCCGGGAAGGACACGCCGACGCTGTGCTACGGCGACACCCTCACGCCCAAGAACGCCTGCCGGGTCTGCATGGTCGAGCTCGAAGGCTCGCGCGTGCTCGTGCCGTCGTGCTCCCGCAAGGTTGAGCCCGGCATGGTGGTCAAGACCGATAGCGAGCGGGTGCGGCACAGCCGTCGGCTGGTGCTGGAACTGCTCGGCTCCTCGGTCGACCTCTCCACCACGCCGCGCATCCCCGAATGGATGGCGCGCTACGACGCCGACCCGGATCGTTACGGCCCCCGCGCCGGCGAAAGCCGCCGCCGCGACGTCCACGAGCCGGGCGAGCACCACGCCGGCAACGGCGGCGTCGCGGCCACGATGGCGCAGCCGGACAAGATCGACAACGATCTCTATGTGCGCGAATACGACAAGTGCATCCTGTGCTACAAATGCGTGGATGCCTGCGGCAGCCAGTGGCAGAACAGTTTCGCGATCCAGATCGCGGGGCGCGGGTTCGATTCCCAGATCTCCACCGAATACGCCGTGGAGCTGCCGGAGTCCGCCTGCGTCTTCTGCGGCAACTGCGTCGAGGTGTGCCCGACCGGGGCGCTGTCGTTCAAGTCCGAATACGACATGCGCGCCGCCGGCACCTGGGACGAAGCGCGGCAGACCGAGACCACCACGGTGTGCACTTATTGCGGCGTCGGCTGCAACCTCAACCTGCACGTCCAGGACAACAAGATCGTCAAGGTCACCTCGCCCCACGATCACGACATCGGCCACGGCAATCTGTGCATCAAGGGCCGGTTCGGCTTCACGCACGTCCAGAGCCGCAAGGAAGACGACGGCGGCTAGAACATGACCGGCCTGGAAACAAAGCTATGACCGGCCGCCCGTCCCTTCGCCCCAGCGCGTCAAGGCCGCGCCGGGGTCGATGCCGGTCCAGTTGACGAGCCGCGCGGCGATCTCGCGCACCATGTCCGCCATGGTCGCCGGCTTGGCATAGAAGGGCGGCACCGGCGGCGCGATGACCGCGCCGAGCCGCGCCAGCCGCAACATGGCATCGAGATGGCCCTCGTGCAGCGGCGCCTCGCGCGGCGCGACCACCAGCCGGCGCTTCTCCTTCAGCACCACATCGGCCGCCCGCGTCAGCAGATTGTCGCCGAGCCCATGCGCCATGGCGGCGAGGCTGCGCATCGAGCACGGCACCACGATCATGCCTTCGGTGCGGAACGAGCCGCTGGCGATCGGGGCGGCGAGATCGCCCGGCGCATGCACGCGATCCGCCAGCGCGAAAAGCTGGTCCAGCCCGCCGGGCTCAAGCTCGTGCGCGGCGGTCAGGCGCGCGCCCGCGCTCACCACCAGATGCGTCTCCACATCGGTTTGCGTCAGAAGCCGCAGCGTCTCCAGCGCCAGCACGGTCCCCGAGGCGCCGCTGACGCCGACGATCACGCGCCGTCTCATTGCGCCCCCTTCGGCAAATCGGGAAAGAACTCGCGCCAGCGTTCGTCGACGCGGCGTCGGGTGGCGGCGTCCATGTCCAGCCTCACGCCCCATTCGCGCGCGGTCTCCGCGCCGATCTTGCGGGTGGCGTCGAAGCCGGCCTTGCCGCCCAGCCCTTCCAGGGGCGAGGCGAAATCGAGCTGATCGATCGGGGTGCGTTCCACCAGCATCAGGTCACGCGCCGGGTCCATGCGGGTGGCGAGCGCCCACATCACGTCGGGCCATGAGCGGATGTCGATGTCGTCGTCCACCACGATCAGCATCTTGGTCATGGAGAATTGCGGCAGCAGCGACCAGAACCCCATCATCACGCGCCGCGCCTGACCGGCATAGGTCTTGGCGATGGCGATCACCGCGATCCGGTAGGAGCAGGCTTCCGGCGGCAGCCAGACATCGACGATCTCCGGGATCTGCTGGCGCAGCAGCGGCTTGAACACCTCCAGCAGCGCCGCGCCGATCACCGAGGGCTCGTCCGGCGCGCGACCGGTGAAGGTGGTGAGATAGCTTGCGCCGTCGCGGATGCGCAGGCGCTTCAGCCGGAAGACGGGATAATGCTCCGGCGCATTGTAGTAGCCGGTATGATCGCCGAACGGCCCTTCCAGCGCCGTCTCGGCCGGCGACACCGTGCCCTCCAGCACGATCTCGGCGCTGGCCGGCACATGCAGCGCGATGCCGGCGCACGGCGCCAGCGCCACCCGCCGGCCGCCGACCAGACCGGCCAGCGCGAGTTCGGTCACGCCTTCGGGGGCCGGCATCACCGCGGCCAGGAGCGTCGCCGGATCGGCCCCGATCACCACGGCCACCGGCATGTCCTCGCCGCGCGCCCGCCACGCCCGATGATGGGCCGCGCCGCCGCGCATCGGCAGCCAACGCATGATGGCGCGGTCGCGGTCGATCACCTGCATGCGATAGACGCCGAGATTGTAGGCGCTGGCGTCGTCCGCGCCCGGCGGGCGGGTGATGACCACCGGCCAGGTGATCAGCGGACCGGCATCGCCCGGCCAGCAGGTCTGCACCGGCAGAGCCGAGAAATCGGGATCGGCGTCCGTCCAATCGCGCGGCGCGCCGACGATCTTCGGCCGCGTCCGCAGCGCGCTGCGCGCCACCGGCAACATCTGCCGCGCCTGCCGCAGGTTCTGCGGCGGTTGCGGCGTCCGCATCCAGGCCAGCAGCGCGCCGAGCCGTTCGAGACCGGCGACATCGGTGCCCAGCCCCCACGCCACGCGCTCCGCGGTGCCGAAAAGATTGGTCACGACCGGCAGGCGCGCGGCCGCGCCGCGCTGGTCGAGCGGCCGCGCGATCCGCAGCACCGGACCGCCGGCGGCGATCACCCTGCGGTGGAGTTCGGTCAGTTCCAGCCGCATCGCAACCGGCGCCGCGACGGTGGACGAGACGCCCTCGCCTTCCAGATGGGCCAGAAACGAGCCGAGGCTGGCGAACAAGGGCAGGCTGCGCTGGTGCATGAGGAATCCGGTGCCGGCCAGGCCATCGATCCGCCGGGATCGGCGGGTCGGCCGCATCGATGACGCCACGGCCGCGCGCGCGGTTCGTTGAGCTTGCGCAAAAAGGGCGGTCGGCCGGACCCTGTTGCGACCGTTCGGCCGATTTCGTCGCGCTCTTTGCGCCCGAGCAAACCCGTCCTGCGCGGGCCTGTCTATCGTGGCGCGTCGACGACGGTGCCGGAGGGGCTGGAATGGCCACGCCAAATGACGCGATCAGCCTGCCGGCCTTTGCCCGTCGTCTGCCGCCGTTCACGGGCCTGCCGCTCGGGCCGCTGCTGACCTTGTCGCTGCGCGCGCTGGCGCGGCGGCGGCCCGGCCTGTTCGAGCGGCTGGGCGAGCATCGCGGCGCCCACTATCTGATCGATCCGACCGACCTCCCCTTCGCCTTCGCCGTGGTGCCCGACGGAACGGCGTCCGTGGTGCGCGTCACCGGCAAGCGCGACGACACGGCAAGCGACGTCACCATCCGCGGCCCGCTGCTGATGCTGCTCGGCATTCTCGACGGCACGCTCGACGGCGACGCCTTGTTTTTCCACCGCACCGTTGCGGTCTCCGGCCGCACCGAGGCGGTGGTGGCGCTGCGCAACGCCATCGAGGACGCCGAGCTTCGCCCCTCCGATCTGCTCGGCCTGCGCGGCACGCTGGCCCGCTTCGCCGATGCCGGCGTTCTCGGCGGCTTGAGCGCGGTTCGCCATTTCGCCGCAAGCGCGCCGGCGCCGACGCGGCGCGAGGAGGATCGAGCATGAGCGGTCGCATGGAACTGGTCTGTCCCGCCGGAACGCCGGCGACGCTGCGCGCGGCCGTGCAGGCGGGCGCCGACGCCATCTATTGCGGATTCCGCGACGAGACCAACGCCCGCAATTTTCCCGGCCTCAACTTCTCGCCGCAGGAGATGGCCGAGGGCATCCGTTTCGCCCACGATCACGGCGCCAAGGTGCTGGTGGCGATCAACACTTTCGCCCATGCGGGGGCGGTCGATCCGTGGCGCAAGGCGGCCGACATCGCGGCCGGGGCCGGCGCGGACGCCATCATCGCCGCCGATATCGCCGTGCTCGACCACATGGCGAGCGCGCATCCCGCCACGCGCCTGCATCTCTCCGTGCAGGCGGCGGCCGCCACGCCGGAGGCGATCGGCTTTTACGCGAAGACCTTCGGCGTGCGCCGCGTGGTGTTGCCGCGCGTGCTGTCGATCCAGGAGATCGCCGCGCTGAACCGCGCCATCGACGTGGAGACGGAAGCCTTCGTGTTCGGCGGCTTGTGCGTGATGACGGAGGGCCGCTGCCACCTGTCCTCCTACGCCTCCGGCCGCTCGCCCAACCTCAACGGCGTGTGCTCGCCGCCCGAAATGGTGAGCTATGACGAGGACGCCGGCGGCACCGCCGCGCGCCTCGCCGGCTTCACCATCGACCGCTACAAGCCCGGCCAGCCGACCGGCTATCCGACCCTGTGCAAGGGCCGGTTCAAGGCCGGCGACAAAACCGGCCATCTGTTCGAGGATCCCGTCAGCCTCAACGCCGGCAGCATGATCGTCGCGCTCAAGGCGGCCGGCGTCACCGCGCTGAAGATCGAGGGGCGGCAGCGCGGCAAGGGCTACGTCACCGAAGTGGTGCGCGCCTTCAGGCGCGCCGTCGACGCCGCCGCGCGCGGCTACGACGCCACCGAGATCGACAATATCCTGGCCGGCATGTCCGAGGGCGGCCGGCAGACCACCGGCGCTTATCGGAAAACGTGGAGATGACGGCGATGGCGCAGATCGGCCTGACGCTCGGCCCGCTGTTCTTCCACTGGCCGGCGGAGCGGCTGCGGGATTTCTACAATCGCATCGCCGACGAAGCGCCGCTGGAGCGCGTCCATATCGGCGAAGTGGTGTGCGGCAAGCGCATGCCGTTTTCCCATCCGGTATGGCCGGAGATCATCGAGCGGCTGGAGCGCGGCGGCAAGGAGGTGGTGCTGTCGACGCTGGCGGCGCCCGCCACCACGCGCGAGCGCCGCGCGATCGAGGATTTTTGCGCGGACGACAGGCTGGTGGAGATCAACGACGTCACCGCGCTGCCGGCGCGCAGCGGCAGGCCGTTCGTGGTCGGGCCGTTCGTCAACGTCTACAACGAGGCCACGGCGCGCTTCCTCATCCGCCACGGCGCGACCACCATCTGCCCGCCGGTGGAGATTTCCCTGAAAACCACGGGCACGATCGCCGCGGCCTGTCCCGAAACCGCGTTCGAGGTTTTTGCCTTCGGCCGGCTGCCGCTGGCGCTGTCGGGGCGCTGCTATCACGCGCGGCTCCATGGGCTGCACAAGGATTCGTGTCAGTTCACCTGCGAGCAGGATCCCGACGGCCTCGCCGTCGACACCCTCGACGATCAGCCGTTCCTGGCCATCAACGGCGTCCAGACGCTGTCGGCGCAGGTGCACGCGGTGCTGACGGAGCCGGCGCAACTGGCCGCGCTCGGCATCAGGCGATTGCGGCTGTCGCCGCATGGCTGCGACATGGTGGCGGTGGCGCGAACCTATCGCGCGCTGCTCGACGGACGGCAGACCGCGCCAGACGCGCGCGCGGCGCTCACGCGCCTCGGCCTGCCGGGCGATCTGGTCGACGGCTATGCCCGCGGCCTGGCCGGATCGCGGCCGGTCGTGGTGGCTTGAGGCGCGCGGCAAATGACGCTCGTCGCCGTCCTCACCGTATCGGACCGCGCCAGTCGCGGCGAGTATGAAGACCTCGGCGGCCCCGCCGTGGAAAGCTGGCTGCGCGCGGCGGTGGCGAGCCCGTGCGATTACATGCGCCGCATCGTCGCCGACGGGCGCGACAGCGTCCGCGATGCGCTGGCGGCGCTTTGCGACGAGGACGGCGCCGATCTGGTCCTGACCACCGGCGGCACCGGTCCGGCGCCGCGCGATCTGACGCCCGAAGCGATGCGCGACGTCATCACCAAGGAACTGCCGGGCTTCGGGGAATTGATGCGCCGGGTCAGCCTGTCCCAGGTGCCGACCGCCATCCTGTCGCGACAGACCGCGGGAATTCGCGGCCGCACGCTCATCATCAATCTGCCGGGAAAACCGTCGGCCATCGATGTCTGCCTGAGCGCGGTCTTTCCCGCCGTGCCTTATTGCCTCGAATTGATCGGCGCGGGCCGCATCGTGCTTGCCGAGCGAACATGACCCCAAAATAAGCGTCGCTGCGAGAAGGACCCGGATCAGTGCTTCGCACTGTCCGGGCACAGGCTCCGCGACGACGCAATCCGCGCCTTACGTCGTCGCCCTGGATTGCTTCGCTTCGCTCGCCATGACCCGCGACGGGTCCGTGCCGGTCCCTGCCCTTGTCGCCGCCAGCACGGAAAAACACCAGTCCGCGACGCGCCCGGCGTCGGGCGCGAGTTCTTGCGCCATGCCGTCGGCGAAGGCGAGGAAAGCCGGCAGGTTCAGCCGGTTGACGCCGACCAGCACCGGCAGGCCGCGCTCCAGCGCGTCGGCGATCGACGGCGCGAGACCCTTGCCGTCCGCCTCCTGCTTGCCGAATTTGTTGACCACCAGCAGCTCGGCCCGCGCCAGCGCGCCCGCGACCCACAGCACCGATTGCTCCAGCGCCCCGGCATCGAGCCGGCAGCCGCGCGCCTGCGCGCCGCGGTCGACGCTGATGCGCACCGTCGGGCCGTCGGGCAGCAGGCGCAGATCCATGTCGCAGCGCGGGCGGTCGCTGCGCTCGATATTGGTCTGCACCGTCCCCGCCAGCGCCACGCCGCGCGCTTCCAGCCGCTCGACGACGTCGGCCAGCAGCAGGTCGATTTGGCCCTTTCCCTGCACGCTGACATAGCCGAGTGTCATCGTCACGTTTCCTTTTCGTCTATTCGTCCCCGAACGGGATGAACTCCAGCATATCATCCTGCCGGATGCGATCGGTTTCGGACGGGATCAGCAGCAACCCGTCGGCCTGCGCCAGCAGCGCCACCCGGTGCGACACGTCCAGCGCCGTCATCGCCACCGTCCTGACGCCATGGCCATCATAGTCGCCGAGACGCACCGGGAGAAACTCGCAGCGCCCCGGCTGCCGCGCCCGCTCGAAACCGGGATGCACGATGATGCGGCGCGGGCCGCCTTCGGTGATGCCGGCGAGCGCTTCGGCGATGCGCGCGCCGATGACGTGCCAGCAGACGAAAGCCGCGACCGGGTTGCCCGGCAGGCCGAGATAGAGCGCCCCGCCAATCCGTCCGATCATCAGCGGCTTGCCGGGTTTCATCGCCACCTTCATGACCTGAACGGTGCCGCCGGCGGCGCTCAGAACCGCCGGCATGTGGTCCTCGTCGCCGACCGAAACGCCGCCGGTGCTCACCACCAGATCGGCGCTGCGCGACGCCTGGTCCAAGACCTCCCGCAACCGGGCGGGCCGGTCCGGGACGGCGCCGAGGTCGATGGCCTCGATCCACGGCCGCGCCAGCGCGCCCTGCAACAACGCGCGGTTGGCGTTCCAGATCTGCCCCGGCGACAGCGGCGCGCCGGGCGCGCGCAGTTCGGAGCCGGTGCTGAAGAAAGCGACGCGCAGACGACGCCGGACCGTGACCTCGCCGCAGCCGGTGGCGGCCAACAGCGCCGCCACGCGCGGGCCGACGCGCCGCCCCGCCGGCATGATCTCGGTTCCGATCGCGAGATCCTCGCCGGCATGGCGGATGTTCTCGCCCCAGCGCGGCCGCCGGTCGAGCCGGATCGCGCGGCCCTCCGGTCGCACCCTTTCCTGGGCGACCACGGCGTCGCAGCCGGGCGGCACCGGCGCGCCGGTGAAAATACGAAAGACCGCGCCCGCGGGAAGCGGCGCGTCGCCGCGATCGCCCGCCGCCACGCGGCCCGCCACCGGCATGCGCCAGGGTCCGTCGCCCGCGAGGTCGGCGCGGCGGAGCGCGTAACCGTCCATCGCGGCATTGTCGAACATCGGCAACGAACAGCCCGCGCGCACCGCATCCGCGAGCACCCGGCCATGGGCCTGGTCGAGCGGCAGCCTCTGCGTTTCCGCGACCGGCTCGGCCAGCGCCAGCCCCCGATCGAGCGCGACACCGACCGACACCAGCCGGCCCGGCCTCTGATCGTCGTCGCAGTCGCAATAGAACGGATCGGAAAGCCTGACCGGGGCGCTCATGCCGATTGTTTCGCCTCCGTCGCGGATGTCTCGGTGAGATCGACGCCGGTGATCGCGGCGCGCGCCGCCAGTTCCTCGACATAGGCGCGGCTGCGGCGCACCCAGTCGGCCTTTTCCTGCGCCTGGCGCAGATGCGGCAGCACGGCGGCGAAGGGCAGCACCTCGCCCCGCGCCCGCGCGTCGAGCCGGATCAGGTGGAAGCCGTAGCGGCTTTCCACCGGCGCGTCGGACAGGCTTCCGTCCGCCATGTCGCACAGCGCCGCCTCGAATTCCGGCACCGTATCGCCCGAGGCGAGTTGGCCGAGCAGGCCGCCATTGGCGCGCGAGGAACAGGCGCTGTGCTCGGCCGCGAGCTGCGCGAAGCGGCGGGGATCGCGTCGCAGTTCGGCGAGCACGTTCTCGGCCTGCGCGCGGGCGGCGGCGCGGGCCTCTTCATCGCCGGGCGCGGCGGGGAACAGGATGTGCGCGGCCTCGAACAGCGACGGCCCGCGAAAGCGGTCCGGCGCGTTGTCGTAGAGCGCGCGCAACCGCGCCTCGTCGATTTCGGCCGGCGCGATGGCGCTTTCGAGAAGCTGGCGGATCAACGCTTCTTCCTCCGTCTCCCATTGGCCCTCGGCCAACTCGATCGGAGCCGGAGTGATGGCACGCGCCCGCGCTTCCTGCAACAGCACTTCGCGCAGCGCCAGCGCCCGCGCCGCCGCCTTCCAGGCCAGAGCGGGCTTGCGTTTCGGCGCGGGATGATTCTGCGCCTCGGCGGCGATCGCCTCGGCGGCGATGACGACGCCGTTGACGGTGACCGGCACCGGCGCGGGGGGAGTGCGATCGACCAGTCTCATTCGCCCGGCTCCATGCGTGGGGCGGGCAGCGGCGCGAGCCCGGTGCGCGCCGGCCGCGCGCCGCGCCGCGAGCGCACGATCTGATAGCCCGGCCGCCACAGATAGCGCAGCGGCGCGGAGAAGATGTGGACCAGCCGCGTGAACGGGAACAGCAGGAAGATGGTCAGGCCGAGCACGATATGCGCCTTGAACAGCCAGTGCACGTCGGTGATGTAGGCCGCCGCGCCGCCCTGCAGAAAGATGATCGCCTGCGCCCAGTTCATGAACTTGACCATCTCGTGCCCGTCGAGATGGCCGAGCGAGACGATGATGGTGGCGAGCCCCAGCATCAGTTGCGCCATCAGCAGCACCATGATGCCGGTGTCCGCGAAGGTGGAATTGGCGCGGATGCGCGGATCGAACAGCCGCCGGTGCAACAGCAGGAGGCCGCCGATCAGCGCCATGACGCCCGCGATCCCGCCGCCGGTGACGGCAAGAATCTGCTTGGCGCCATGGCTGATGCCCAGCATGTCGAAGGTCCGGATCGGCGTCAGCAATCCGACCAGATGGCCGAAGAAGATCACCAGCACGCCGACATGAAACAGCACCGAGCCGGCGATGAACTGGCGCTTGCGCAGCAACTGGCTCGACTTCGATTTCCAGGTGAAGGGATCGCGTTCGTAACGGGCGATGCTGGCCATCACCATCACCGTGATGGCGATGTAGGGATAAATGCCAAAGAGGAAATTGTGCATCGTCGCCTCCCGTTCACTGTAGGCTAGGCGCGGGCGACAGATCCATCCGCGCCAGGATGTCGCGGCTGACCGGGCAGCCCGCGTTCGGATCCGGCGCGAAGGTGACCTGCGCCTCCTCCCACACCGCGTCGAGCGCGGCGAGATCCTCGGGGTTGTCGTCCGCCTCGGACAGCAGCGCCCGCGCCGCCTCGGTCTGCGGATCGGCGGAGGCGACCGTCACCAGCGCCTCCAGCACCGCCGCATAGGCCGCCTCGCGCCGCGCCAGCCGCTCCGCCAGCGCGACCAGGATGGGGCCGGCGTCGGCGAGGATGTCGCGGGCTTCCGCCACGGGCTGAGTGGAGAGGAACTCCAGCAGCACCGGCAGATGGTCGGGCAGTTCGGATCCGGCGAGATCGAAGCCGCCGGCGCGATAGGTGTGAAGCAGATCGACCATCGCCCCGCCGCGATCGCGGCTCTCGCCGTGGATGTGCTCGAACAGGTTCAGCGACAAGGTGCGCGAGCGATCGAACAACAGCACGTAGCGCTCTTGAAGATCATAGAGGTCGTCGCCCTCCAGCGAGGCGAGCAGCGGCGCGAGCGAAGCGACCGCGGCGCGCGGCAACAGGCCCTCATTGAGCGCCGCGCGGATCGCCGGGACCGCCAATTGCAGGTCGCGGCTCGGATAGCTGAGCAGGGCCGACAGCGCCTTGAAGGTCCTCATGCGATGAACTCCTGCGGGCTGCGGAATTTCTTGGCCCCGAACAGCGAGTGGCCGGACCGCCCGCCCGAGCAGCCATTGCCGTCGGTGAAGCCGCAGCCGCCCCTGAGGTCGTAGGCGTCCTCGACCAGTTCGCGATGGGTGGTCGGAATGACGAAGCGGTCCTCGTAATTGGCGATGGCGAGCAGCCGGTACATCTCATCGATCTGCTGCGGCGCGAGGCCGACGCGCTTGGCGACGCCGAGATTGACGACGCCGTCCACCGTCTTGGAGCGCATGTAGGCGCGCATCGCCAGCATCCGCTCCAGCGCCGAGACGATCGGCGCCTCGTCGCCGGCGGTGAGCATGTTGGCGAGATAGCGCACCGGAATGCGCAAGGAGCGCACGTCGGGCATGTTGTCCCGCGCCGCGATCTTGCCCGCCTCGGCGGCGTTCTGGATCGGCGACAGCGGCGGCACGTACCACACCATCGGCAGCGTGCGGTATTCGGGATGCAGCGGGAAGGCGATCTTCCATTCCATCGCCATCTTCCAGATCGGCGACCTTTGCGCGCCCTTGATCCAGTCCTCGGGGATGCCCTCGGCGCGGGCGGCGGCGATCACCTGCGGATCGTTCGGATCGAGGAAGACGCCGAGCTGGGCGTCGTAGAGATCCTTCTCGTTCTCGACGCTTGCGGCGTCCGCGATGCGGTCGGCGTCATAGAGCATCACGCCGAGATAGCGGATGCGCCCGACGCAGGTTTCCGAGCACACCGTCGGCAGGCCGCTCTCCAGGCGCGGATAGCACAGCGTGCATTTCTCGGATTTGCCGGTCGACCAGTTGTAGTAGATCTTCTTGTAGGGACAGCCGGACACGCACATGCGCCAGCCCCGGCACTTCTCCTGATCGATCAGCACGACGCCGTCGTCCTCGCGCTTGTAGATCGCGCCCGAGGGACAGGAGGCGACGCAGGCCGGGTTGAGGCAGTGCTCGCACAGCCGCGGCAGGTACATCATGAAGGTGTTTTCGTACTGGCCGTAGATTTCCTTCTGAATGCCCTCGAAGTTGTAGTCCTGCGACCGCTTGGCGAATTCGCCGCCGAGGATTTCCTCCCAGTTCGGTCCCCACTCGATCTTCTCCATCCGCTCGCCCGAAATCTTCGAGCGCGGCCGCGCGGTCGGGAACGCCTGCATCTCCGGCGCGGATTTCAGATGGTCGTAGTCGAAATCGAACGGCTCGTAGAAATCATCGATCTCGGGCAGGTCGGGATTGGCGAAGATATTCGCCAGGATGCGCCATTTGCCGCCCTGCTTGGGCTGCAACGCGCCGGACTTCGTGCGGGTCCAGCCGCCGTTCCAGCGCTTCTGGTTCTCCCAGTCCTTGGGGTAGCCGATGCCGGGCTTGGTCTCGACATTGTTGAACCAGGCGTATTCGACGCCTTCGCGGCTGGTCCAGACGTTCTTGCAAGTGACGGAGCAGGTGTGGCACCCGATGCATTTGTCGAGGTTCAGCACCATTCCGATCTGGGCACGTACTTTCATTCCGCGGCCTCCGTCACTTGCGTTGCGGGTCGGTCGAGCCAGTCGACCTTGGACAGTTTGCGCACGATCACGAACTCGTCGCGGTTGGAGCCGACCGTGCCGTAATAGTTGAAACCGTAGGCGAGCTGGGCGTAGCCGCCGATCATGTGGGTCGGCTTCAGCACGATGCGGGTGACGGAGTTGTGGATGCCGCCGCGCTTGCCGGTGAGCTGACTGCCGGGCGTGTTCACGATCTTCTCCTGCGCGTGATACATGAACATCGAGCCTTCCTTCATGCGCTGGCTGACCACCGCGCGGGCGGTGATGGCGCCGTTGGCGTTGAAGACCTCGACCCAATCATTGTCGACCAGCCCCGCCTTGCGGGCGTCGACCTCCGAAATCCACACCACCGGCCCGCCGCGGTTGAGCGTCAGCATCAGCAGGTTGTCGGTATAGGTGGAGTGGATGCCCCATTTCTGATGCGGGGTCAGGAAGTTCAGCACCACATGCGGCTCGTTGGCGCCGAGCGCGCGCGTCGCCGCCTCGCCCACGGTCTTGAGGTCCACCGGCGGACGCCAGGTGACGAACCCCTCGCCGAAGGCGCGCATCCATTCGTGGTCCTGATAGAGCTGCTGGCGGCCGGACACCGTGCGCCACGGGATCAGTTCGTGGACGTTGGTCCAGCCGGCATTGTAGCAGACCTCCTCGCTCTCGATTCCCGACCACGTCGGCGACGAGATGATCTTGCGCGGCTGGGCGGCGATGTCGCGGAAGCGGATCTTCTCGTCCTCCTTCACCTCCGCCAGATGCTTGTGATCGCGGCCGGTGATCTTGCCGAGCGCCTGCCACGCCTTCACCGCCACCTCGCCATTGGTTTCGGGCGCGAGCATCAGGATCATCTCGGCGGCGTCGATGGCGGTGTCGAGACGGGCCATGCCCTTGGTCGCGCCGTCGTCGGTGACGGTGCCGTTCAGGGCTTTCAGGTGATGCACCTCGATCTTGGTGTCCCAGGCGATGCCCTTGCCGCCATTGCCGACCTTCTCCATCAGCGGGCCGATCGCGGTGAACCGCTTGTAGAGATTCGGATAGTCGCGCTCGATGGCGATATAGGCCGGCGCTGTGCGGCCGGGGACCAGATCGCACTCGCCGCGCTTCCAGTCGCGCACGACGTTCTGCGCGATCTCGCCGGGGCTGTCGTGCTGCAGCGGCAGTTGCACCACGTCGGTCTCGACGCCGAGATAGCCGGGCGCGACCTCGGAGAATTTTTTCGCGATCGCCTTGAAAATTTCCCAGTCGGTCTTCGACTCGTAGGCCGGGTCCACCGCCGCCTGCAACGGATGAATGAACGGGTGCATGTCGGACGTGTTCATGTCGTCCTTCTCGTACCAGCTCGCCGTCGGCAGAACGATGTCGGCATAGACGGCCGTCGTCGACATGCGGAAGTCGATCGTCACCAGCAGATCGAGCTTTCCTTCCGGGGCGTGGTCGTGCCAGACCGCCTCCGCCGGCTTGGCCCGGCCCTCAGCGCCGAGATCCTTGCCCTGCACGCCGTGATCGGTGCCGAGCAGGTGCTTGAGGAAATATTCGTGGCCCTTGCCGGAGGAGCCGAGCAGGTTCGAGCGCCACACGAACAGATTGCGCGGCCAGTTCTCCGGCGCGTCCGGGTCCTCGCAGGACATCTGCAACGCCCCTGACTTCAGGCGCTCGGCGACATAGGCCGCGGCCTCGACGCCGGCGTCCTTCGCCGCGCGGCCGACCTCCAGCGGATTGGTCTTCAACTGCGGCGCGGACGGCAGCCAGCCCATGCGCTCGGCGCGGATGTTGAAGTCGATCAGGCTGAGTTTGGTCCAGTCGCCCGCCGGCGCGGTCGGCGACAGAATCTCCTGCGTGCGCACCGTCTCGTAGCGCCACTGGTCGGTGTGGGCGTACCACGCCGAGGTCGCGTTCATGTGGCGCGGCGGCCGCGCCCAGTCGAGCGCGAAGGCGAGCGCGGTCCAGCCGGTCTGCGGGCGCAGCTTTTCCTGCCCGACATAATGCGACCAGCCGCCGCCGGACTGGCCGACGCAGCCGCACATCACCAGCATGTTGATGACGGCGCGGTAGTTCATGTCCATGTGGAACCAGTGGTTCATCGCCGCGCCGATGATGACCATGGAGCGTCCGCTGGTCTTCTCGGCGTTGTCGGCGAACTCCCGCGCCACCTGGATGATCTTGTCGCGGCGGACGCCGGTGATGCGCTCCGCCCACGCGGGCGTGAACGGCGTGTCGGCGTCGTAGTCGCGCGCGACATGGTCGCCGCCGAGCCCGCGATCGAGGCTGTAATTGGCGCACAGCAGATCGAACACGGTGGCGACCAGCGCCTCCTCGCCATTGGCAAGCTTGAGCCGCTTCACCGGCACGTTGCGGGTGAGGATTTCACCACGGTCGTCGACGGCGAAACCGTTGGTCGCCACGCCGCCGAAATAGGGGAAGTCGACGCCGCTGACCTCGTCATGATCGGCGTCGTCGATCAGGCTGAGTTTCAGGCGGATGTCGCTTAAGCCCGCCTTCTCCTCGAGATTCCATTTGCCGGATTCGCCCCAGCGGAAGCCGATCGAGCCGTTGGGCACGACGACCTTGCCGGAGATCTCGTCGAAGCCGACCGTCTTCCAGTCGGGATTGTTGGTCTCGCCGAGCGCGGCATCGAAATCGGCCGCGCGCAACTGCCGGCCGGGCACCAGCCGGTCGCCGTGGCGGTCGAGCCGCACCAGCATCGGCATGTCGGAATATTTGCGGCAGTAATCGACGAAATACGGCACCTGCCGGTCGAGATGGAATTCGCGCAGGATGACGTGACCGAAGGCCATGCCCAGCGCCGCGTCGGTGCCCTGCTTGGCGTTCAGCCAGATGTCGGAGAATTTGGCGGCTTCCGAATAGTCCGGGCAGATCACCGCGCTCTTGGTGCCCTTGTAGCGGACCTCGGTGTAGAAGTGAGCGTCGGGCGTGCGCGTCTGCGGCACGTTCGAGCCCCACAGCAGCAGATAGCCGGCATTGTACCAGTCCGCCGATTCCGGCACGTCGGTCTGCTCGCCCCAGGTCTGCGGACTGGCCGGCGGCAGGTCGCAATACCAGTCGTAGAACGACATGCAGGTGCCGCCGAGCAGCGACAGGTAGCGCGAGCCGGCCGCATAGGAGACCATCGACATCGCCGGGATCGGCGAGAAGCCGAACACCCGGTCGGGACCGTATTTGCGCGCGGTGTAGGCGTTGGCGGCGGCGGCGATCTCGGTCGCCTCGTCCCAGCTCGCGCGCACGAAGCCGCCCTTGCCGCGAATCCGGGTGTAGCTCTCGCGCGCCTTCGGGTCGTTCTGAATCGCCGTCCACGCCTCGATCGGCCCCATGGACTTGCGCTTCTCGCGCCACAGCCGCATCAGCCGGCCGCGAACGAGCGGCGTCTTCACCCGGTTGGCGCTGTAGAGATACCAGCTATAGGAGGCGCCGCGCGCGCAGCCGCGCGGCTCGTGGTTGGGCAGGTCCGGGCGCGTGCGCGGATAGTCGGTCTGCTGCGTCTCCCAGGTGACGATGCCGGACTTGACGTAGATCTTCCACGAGCACGAGCCGGTGCAGTTCACGCCATGGGTCGAGCGCACGATCTTGTCGTGCTGCCAGCGGCGGCGATAGGCGTCTTCCCAGTCGCGGTTCTCGATCGTGGTCTGGCCGTGGCCGCCGGCGAAGGTGTCCTTGCGCAACGTGGTCAGGAAGTTCAAGCGGTCCAGAAGTTGGCTCATGACGCTCCTCGATTTTTACTGGGCCGGGACCGCGACCGCCGGAATCCGGCCGCGTTCGATGTCGTGCAGCAGTCCGCCGCGACGGGTGTAGACCGCCCAGGTGACGGCGAGGCACACCACGTAGAAGACGAGGAAGGCGTAGAGCGCCATCAGCGGCGATCCGGTCATGCCGATCGAGGTGCCATAGGCCTTGGGGATGAAGAACCCGCCATAGCCGCCGATCGCGCTGGTGAAGGCGATGATGGCGGCGGCCTCGCGGTCGGAGCGGCGGCGCTGTTCGAGCGCGTCCTCGCCGGGCGCGAGCCGCGCGATCTCCTTGCGCATGATCACCGGGATCATCTGGAAGGTCGAGGCGTTGCCGACGCCGGTGAAGAAGAACAGCGCCATGAAGGCGGCGAAGAAGCCGGCGAAGGAGCCCGCCTGCAACGACCCGATCACCGCCAGCTCCGAGACGATCATGCCGGCGAACACCCAGAAGGTGACGCGCCCGCCGCCGATCTTGTCGGACAGCCAGCCCGTGCCGGCGCGGCTCAGCGCGCCGACCAGCGGGCCGAGGAAGACGAATTTCAGCGCGTCGACCTGCGGGAAGGCGAGCTTCGACAACAGCGGGAAGCCGGCCGAATAGCCGAGGAAGGAGCCGAAGGTGCCGACATAGAGCAGGCACATGATCCAGTTGTGGCTGCGGCTGAAGATCACCGCCTGCTCGCGGAAGCTGGCGCGGGCGTCGGCGATGTCGTTCATGCCGAGCCATGCAGCCGCCGTCGAGGCGATAATCATCGGCACCCAGACGAAGCCGGCGTTCTGGATCCACAGCTTGCCGCCATTGGACAATTCCTGCGGCGGGCCGCCGAGCGCGCCGAACACGCCCACGGTGATCACCAGCGGCACCAGGAATTGCATCACCGAAACGCCGAGATTGCCGAGCCCCGCATTCAGCGCCAGCGCGTTGCCTTTCTCGGCGCGCGGGAAGAAGAAGCTGATATTGGCCATCGAGGAGGCGAAATTGCCGCCGCCGAAGCCGCACAACAGCGCCAGCACCACGAAGATCAGATACGGCGTGCTTGGATCCTGCACCGCGTGGCCGATGCCGATCGCGGGCAACAGCAGCGAGGCGGTCGACAGCGTCGTCCACAACCGGCCGCCGAAGATCGGCACCATGAAGCTGTAGAAGATGCGCAGCGTCGCGCCCGACAGCGCCGGCAGCGCCGCCAGCCAGAACAATTGATCCTGCGTGAAGTCGAAGCCGATCGACGGCAGCTTGGCGATCACCACCGACCACACCATCCACACCGCGAACGCCAGCAGCAAGGCGGGGATCGAGATCCAGAGGTTACGCCGCGCGACGCGACGTCCCTTCTCCGCCCAGAACTGCGGATCCTCGGGCCGCCAGTCCTCGATCAGATGCGGCATCACCGTGCGATCGGGATCGTGAACCTCCGCCAGTTCGGGGAAATTGGGCAGCCGGTCGAGCGCCGCGCCATGCGCCTGCCGCTCCATGTAGCGGATCGACAGATGCATCCAGGTCAGCGACACCAGCACGATGACGAACAGCAGCAGGAAGGCCGAGGTCCAGATGCCGGTGACGTCCAGCAGCACGCCGAACACGATCGGCAGGATGAAACCGCCGAGGCCGCCGATCATGCCGACCAGGCCGCCGACCGATCCGACATGTTTCGGATAGTAGACCGGGATATGGCGGAACACGGCGGCCTTGCCGAGGCTCATGAAGAAGCCGAGCGCGAAGGTGGTGGCGACGAACGGCCACAGGTCCATCTCGGTGGAGAAGGCGATCGGGCCGTTCTTGCCGCGGATGACATATTCGGTCGGCGGATAGGACAGCATGAACAGGAACAGCAGCGAGAAGCCGAAGGTCCAGTACATCACCGAACGCGCGCCGAAACGGTCGGACAGCACGCCGCCATAGGCGCGGAAGACGCTGGCCGAGAGGCTGAAGGCGGCCGCCGCCATGCCCGCGGTGCGGACGTCGACATGATAGACCTGCACCAGATAGTGCGGCAGCCACAGCGCCAGCGCCACGAAGCCGCCGAAGACGAAGAAGTAATAGAGCGAGAAGCGCCAGACCTGGAGGTTCTTCAGCGGCGCGAACTGCTCGGCGAGGCTCGGCGCGGCGACGCCCTGCGCCCGCCGCGCGGCGAAATCCGGATCGTCCTTGGCCAGCAGATAGAACGCGACGCCCATGAGGATGATGGCGGCGGCCCACACTTCCGCGACGCCCTCCCAGCCCCAGGCGACCAGCACGAACGGCGCGAGGAACTTGGTCACGGCGGCGCCGACATTGCCCATGCCGAACACGCCGAGCGCGGTGCCCTGCCGCTCCTGCGGATACCATTTCGTCACATAGGCGACGCCGATGATGAAGGAGCCGCCGGCGAGGCCGACGCCGAGCGCGGCGACGAGGAAGGTCAGGTAGCTGTTGGCCCAGGTCAGGGCGAAGGTGGCGAGGCCGGTGAGGAACATCTGGGCCGAGAACACCAGCCGCCCGCCGTAGCGCTCGGTCCACACGCCGAGGATCAGCCGGGTCAGCGAACCGCTCAGCACCGGGGTCGCGATCAGCAACCCGTACTCGAATTCGGAAAGGTTGAGTTGATCCTTGATCGACAGGCCGATGATGGAAAAGATCGTCCACACGGCGAAGCATAAGGTGAAGGAGAGCGTGCTCAGCCATAAAGCGCGTTGCTGGTCGGCGCGGCTGGGAGTCAATTGGCCGGTCATGGGTCGGCTCCGGGTCTGCTCCCGGTGACGCGGGAGGCATGGGCTCACGTGTCAGGAACCATGACGGGGGATGATCGTCTTTGATAAATATCAAACGAAACAAAGACCGGCCCACGATTTGCCGGCTTGATGAAAATGCGCACTCAAAGCTGCTTGAGCGTGATAATAGTTTGATTCAGGACTGATATATGTAATAATTCTAATGATGATTTCGCGTGGCTATGATTGATTAATATCAATCATCCTGCGGCGGAGGGTGCGAGCATGCGCGACGATGAAAAACCGAATCTTCGGCGTCTGCCGCTGTTTCGCGAGATGAGCACGCCGACCTTCGACAATCTGATGCAGATCGCCTATTCGCAGACTTTTCCGCCTCAGCTCGAACTCATCAGGCAAGGCGAATACGCGGATTTCCTTCACGTCATCATCGAAGGGTCCGTCGAACTGCACGCGACCTGGAACGGGCGCGACACCGTGATGGGGGTCGTCCATCCCGTCTCGACATTCATCCTCGCGGCCTGCGTCTGCGACGAGCCTTATCTGATGTCGGCGCGGACGCGGGAGCGGTCGCAGATCGTGATGATTCCGGCGGCGGATGTGCGGGTCGCGTTGCGGCGCGACAGCGACTACGCCATGGCGGCGATGCGCGAACTGGCCCAGGGCTATCGAACCTTTGTTCGCTACACCAAGAACCTGAAGCTGCGCGATTCGCTGGAGCGGCTCGCCGCCTATATTCTGTACCAGTCACACAAGCTCGACGACGCCGCCAGCATCATGCTGCCGGTGGAGAAGCGGCATCTCGCGTCCTATCTGGGGATGACTCCCGAGAATCTCTCGCGTTCGATCAAGGCCGTACAGGAACATGGCGTCACGGTTCGGGGTTTGCAGATCACCATCACCGACCGGGCGCGCCTGGCCGCGATCGCGGTCCCCGATCCGCTGATCGACGGGCCCGGCAAGATAACCGCGAGCCCCCTCCCCGCTTAACGCGTCGTCTCGTCGCGGCGGCGCCGTGACCCGGACATGAGGCGTCATCGTCCGCGAAGGTCTCGCCTTCACGCAATACAACGGCGCTCGTCCCGTACTCCGTCATTGCCAGCGCAGCGAAGCAATCCAGAAGGCCACGCGTCGAGGACTGGATTGCTTCGTCGCTTCGCTCCTCGCAATGACGACAGAGGGAGACCGGCGGCGACCCGCTCGCCTACGGCCGCGGGCATGGCGAAAACCTATCCTCTCGTCATTGCGAGCGAAGCGAAGCAATCCAGGGGCCGCAAGGTGAGACCTGGATTGCTTCGGAGCTCACGCTTCTCGCAATGACGGCGGCACCCCAGCCTCTCTCGTCATGACGATCGACGCGACGTTCCCGACGTCACGAAATCTTGGCCGTCTTGTTCCGGAAGGCGGCGATGCGGTCTGTCATGTCGGGGCCGCGCCCGCGGCTGCGGGCGATCTCGTGGCTGAGGCCGGCGGCGAGCGGCAGGCCGTCGGTCTCCATCAGCAACGCCTTGTTGGCGCGATGGCTGAACCAGGAATTGGCGAGGATGGTCGCCGCCAGCTTCGAAACTTCGGCATCGAAGTCGGCGTCCGGCACGCAGATATTGGCGAGGCCCATGGCCGCCGCCTCGCGCCCGCCATAGGTGCGGCAGGTGAACATCATCTCGCGCGCCTTGGGCAGGCCGACGCGGCGCGGCAGGCGCTGGCTCATGCCCCACACCGGTGACAGCGCCCAGCGGGCGTGGGTGTCGGCGAATTTGGCGCTCTCCGCGCAGACCAGAAGGTCGCCCGCCAGCGCCAGTTCGAGCGCGCCGGTGTAGCAGTGGCCATGCACGGCGGTGATCACCGGCTGCGGCAGGTTGGCCAGCTTCTCGATGACGCCGGCCTGGAAGTGCGGACGCGGCTGCTGTTCGCCCGCCGAGATGTCGTTGAGGTCGTGGCCGGCCGAGAAGCACTTGCCGGCGCCGCGCAGGACGACCAGGCCGACGCGGTCGGTCTGACCGGCGATGGCATCGACATGCGCCTCAAGTTCGGCGAACAGCGCGACGGTGAGCGCGTTCAGCTTGTCGGGTCGGTTGAGCGTCAGAACGGCGCAGCCGTCGCGATCGTCCCTGAGCACCAGATCGGTCATGATGTCCTCCTTATGGATCGCGCGGCGCTCACTTGACGATGAAATTCGCCAGACGCTCCTGAATGATGGTCTCGGCGTCGGCGACGATGCGGGTGATGAGTTCGGCGCAGGTCGGGATATCGTGGATCAGCCCCTGCACCAGCCCCGCCGACCAGATGCCGTAATTCTGGTCGCCGCTCTCATAGACCACCTTGCCGCGCGCGCCGATCACCAAATGCCGGACGTCCTCGAACTTCGCGCCCGACTTCTCCAGACGCACCACTTCCTGGCTGACGTCATTGCGGGAGACGCGCGAGGTGTTGCGCATGGTGCGGAAGATCAGGTCGGTGGCGCGCTCGTCGTTGGCGACGATCTGCTCCTTGATGTTGTGATGGATCGGCGCTTCCTGGGTGGCGAGGAAGCGGGTGCCCATGTTGATGCCTTCGGCGCCCAGCGCCAGCGCGGCGGCGAGGCCGCGACCGTCGCCGAAGCCGCCGGAGGCGATCATCGGAATGGTGATTTTCTCGGCGGCGGCCGGAATCAGGATCAGGCCCGGAATGTCGTCCTCGCCGGGATGGCCGGCGCACTCGAAACCGTCGATGGAGATGGCGTCGGCGCCCATGCGCTGCGCCGACACCGCGTGACGGACCGCGGTGCATTTGTGAATGACCTTGATGCCGTGCTTCTGGAATTCGGCGATGTGCTCCTCCGGCTTGTAGCCGGCGGTCTCCACCGCCTTGATGCCGGCCTCGATGATCGCGGCGCGATACTCCGCATAGGGCGGCGGCTTCACCGCCGGCAGGATGGTGAGGTTGACGCCGAACGGCTGGTCCGTGAGGTCGCGCGTGCGCTTGATTTCCTTCGTCAGATCCTCCGGCGTCGGCTGGGTCAGCGCGGTGATGAATCCGAGGCCGCCGGCGTTGGCCACGGCGGACACCAGTTCGGCCTTGCCGACCCACTGCATGCCGCCCTGGGCGATCGGATGCTTGACGCCGAACATCTCGGTGAAACGAGTCTTGATCATCTGGGGTTCTCTTGATGGTTGCTAGCAGTGGAAGTGAATGTCAGGGGAAACGGATACGTTGTTTCATCGAAGGCCAATCAAAAGCGAGACGTCATCGTCCGCGAAGGCGGACGATCCAGTAGCCCGGGCGGGTGCGGGGAAGACAATTGATCCGGTACGGAATACTGGATACTCCGCCTGCGCGGAGCATGACGTTTCCCGTGTTGCAGATCCGCGCACCGCGCCAATCTCCGATCAGGCATTGATAGCGAATCCGGGTCACGCGGCCGAACCGCCGATCCTGCGGAAGTGATAGTCCGGCGCGCCGAACAGGGCCTCGAACGCCAGCAGACGTTTCAGGTAATGGCCGACGGCCAGTTCGTCGGTCATGCCGACGCCGCCATGGGTCTGCACCGCCGCCTCGGCGATGCTTCGCCCCATCTTGCCGACCTGGGCCTTCAGCACCGAGACGTCGCGCGCGGCGAGACGGCCCGCCTCGGCCAGCGCGGTGCAATACATCAGCGAGGCGTAAGCCTTGGCGTGGGCGATCTTCATGTCGGCGAGACGATGCGCCACGGCCTGGAACGTGCCGATGGCGACGCCGAACTGCTTGCGGGTGGTGGCGTAGGCGCCGGTGATGCGCAACAGCGCGCCCATCGCGCCGACGGCTTCCGCGGCCAGAACGAGAATGGCGTCGGAAATCAGCCTGGCGATGAGATCGTGCGCGTCATCCGCCAGCACGTCGGCGGCTGCGACCGTCACATTATCGAAGCGCACATGCGCGGCGCTGCGGCCGTCCTGGGTGCGGAACGGCGTGAGCGTGATGCCCGGCGCATGCGGATCGACCAGCAGCAGCACCAGGCCCCGCGCCTCGCCCGCTTGGCCGGCGGCGCGCGCGGCGACCACCATGAAGCCGGCTTCCGCCGCGCCGAACACCAGCCGCTTCTCGCCGTTCAGCACGAAGCCGTCTCGGGTCGGCGTCGCCGTCATCGCGATCTGCGCCGGCGTGGCGATGCCACGATGTTCGTCATAGGCGAAAGCCCCGATGCGCGCGCCGCTGATGAGATCGGCGAGATGCCGGCGGGCGGCGGCATGGTCGCCCGCCGCGGCCAGCGCCCCGCCGGCCAGCGTCAGGGCGAAGGCCCACGGCTCGACCGTCAGACGCGCGCCGAACACCTCGGCGACCGGAACGAGGGCGGCGGCGGAGCCGCCGAGGCCGCCCGCGTCCTCGGGGAACGGCAGCGCGAGCACGCCAAGCTCCGCGAACTGGCGCCATGCCGCCGTCGAATAAGGCGCGCTTGAGCGCAGCAGCGCCTGACGCGCGTCAAAATCGTAAGTCTTGTCGAGATAGCGCGCCACGCTGTCGCGGAGCATGGTCTGCTCCTCGGTGAACAGGAAATCCATGATGCGTCCTTACCGATTGGCGGCCAGCACGGTGCGGGCGATCAGGTCGCGCTGCACTTCGTTGGTGCCGGCGTAGATGGAGGTGGCGCGGGTGTTGAGATAATACGGCATCGCGATCAGATCGAAGTCCGATCCCAGCGGCGCGACGTTCGAGCCCACCGTCAGCGCTTCCAGTTGCAACGGCGCGGTCTCGATGCCGGACACGCGGGTCATCATGATCGACACCCGCTGCGACAGTTCCGAATTCATCGTCTTGTTCATCGACGGATAGGCGGCGTCGCGCATCATCGGATGGCCGCTGATCGCGAGTTGCTCGAAATGGCGATAGGACAGGATGTCGGCTTCCAGCTCGCCGAGATCGCGCTGGAACACCGGATCGTCCGCAAGCGGCCCGCCGAACGGCGACAGCGTCGTCGCCGCCGCGTCGCGAATCCGCGCGATGTTGTGCAGCAGCGCGGGGCTCGCGGCCGAGCCGCCGCGCTCATGCTTCAGGAGATGCTTGGCCACCGACCAGCCGTCGTTCTCCGCGCCGACGCGGCCGGACTTCGGCACCCGCACATTGTCGAAGAACACCTCGCACTGTTCGGGAATGCCGTCGAGGCCGATGATCGGGCGGATGTCCATGCCGGGATAGTCGGTGCGCTCCAGCAGCAGGAAGGTGATGCCCTCCTGCTTCTTGCCGGTCTTGTCGGTGCGCACCAGCATGAACATGCGGTTGGCGCGGTGCGCCAGCGTGGTCCAGATCTTGGAGCCGTTGATGATGTAGTCGTCGCCGTCGGACACCGCCGCGCATTGCAGCGAGGCGAGATCGGAGCCGGCGTTCGGCTCGGAATAGCCTTGCGTCCAGTAGGCTTCGCCGGAAAGGATCTGCGGCAGGTGCCTGCGCTTCTGCTCCTCGGTGCCGAGGTCGATCAGCATCGGGCCGACCATCACCAGGCCGTTCGGCAACAGCGGCGGCAGCTCGCGCTTGCGGCACTCCTCCGCGAAGATGTAGCGCTGCTCGACCGACCAGCCGGTGCCGCCATATTCCTTCGGCCACGCCGGCGCGGCCCATCCCTTGGCGTGCAGAATCTTCTGCCAGGCGATGGCCTGATCGAACGGCGCGAACACGCTGGTGGTTTTCCTGCCGGCTTCGCGGATGGCGGGCGTCGGCGCGGTGTCGAGAAACGCCGCGACCTCCTGACGAAAGCTCTCAAACTCTGGTCCGAATTCAATGTTCATCGGTTGTCTTTCGGCTCCGGGGCGTTTCGCGTCATGACGGGATTGTCCTAGCCTGCCGCTTGCCCTGTGTCCATTTGCGAGCGATCGCCACGCGCCTCGCGCGGCTGGAGGCGACACAGCCTCATCCGCGATAGCGCAGCGCCTCGATCAGCGCGGCAAACGCCGGCGGATGCTGCCGGCGGCCGGGATAATAAAGATGATAGCCCTCGAAGGTCTTGCGCCAGTCGGCCAGCATCTCGACAAGTTCTGCGCTTTCCGGATCACCCAGCAAGCTCAACGTCGTCAGCCCCGGCGCGGCCTTCACCTTGGATGCTTTCCATCTGGCGGAGAAATTGCTGAGGCAACCGTTGCAGATCATCGTCAGCGGCGGCAAGGCGGGCGCTGAAAAATTGATTGCGTCATGAGCCAGGCCGACGCTACGCTGCCTCCCCGTCCAACGTCATGATGCGGAGCCGCCATGACCGAGCCGATACTCAAGACCCTTGAGGTCAACGGACTCCGCATGCAGGTGGCTACGCAAGGCGACGGGCCGCTGGTGCTGCTGTGCCACGGCTTCCCCGAGCTTTGGATATCGTGGCGGGCGCAACTCGCCGCCCTGGCCAAGGCGGGGTATCGCGCCGTCGCGCCCGACATGCGCGGCTATGGCGGCACCACCGCGCCGGACGATCCCGCCGCCTATACGGTGCTGCACCTGGTCGGGGACATGGTGGAGCTGGTCAAGCAACTCGGCGAGACCAGCGCCGTCATCGTCGGTCACGATTGGGGCGCGCCGGTCGCCTGGAACGCGGCGATGCTGCGACCCGACATCTTTCGCGGCGTGGTCGGCATGAGCGTGCCGTTCTCGCCGCCGGGGCCTGTCGACCTTCTGGCGGCGCTCAAGAAAGCCGGCGTCGCGACATTCTACATGCAATATTTTCAGACGCCCGGCGTGGCCGAGAAGGAGCTGGAGCGCGACGTCGCGGCGTCGATCCGGCTTATCAATTTCAACGGCTCGGGCGACGGTCCGGATCGCACCGCGTTCGGCATGTTGCAACCAGGCCATGGCTTCCTGACCGACCTCGTGGAGCCGGACACGCTGCCGTCATGGCTGAGCGCCGACGATCTCGCGTATTACGTGGCGGAGTTCTCGCGCACCGGCTTTCGTGGCGGCTTGAACTGGTATCGCAACATCACCCGCTCATGGGAGCTGCTGGCGCCGTGGCGCGGCGTGGTCATTCGCCAGCCTTCGATGTTCATCGCCGGCGCGCGCGACGACATCCTCAAATTTCCCAGTTCACCTTCGCAGATCGCGAATTTCACCCATACGCTACCGCAATTGCGCGGCTGCCACATCGTCGACGGCGCCGGACACTGGATCCAGCGCGAGCGGCCCGAGATCGTCAACGACCTTTTGGTCACCTTCCTCAACAACCTCTAGAACTTGATATGCCGGCTAGATCCGGCTTCACAAATTGCAAGGTCCATCAATTGCAAGGTCCATCGATTGCAAGGGTGAAACGACTCATCATTCCGGAAGGGTGCACACATGATCTTCGAAGGTTTGCGCGTGATCGATTGCAGCAGCTTCATCGCCGCCCCCGGCGCCGCCGCCGTGCTGTCCGACTTCGGCGCCGACGTCATCAAGATCGAGCCGCCCGGCGCCGGTGACGCCGGCCGCAACCTGTCGCGTCTGCCCGGCAATCCCAAGACCGATCAATCCTACGGCTGGCTGCTGGACAATCGCAACAAACGCGGGGTCGTGATCGATCTGGCGAAGCCCGACGGTCAGGCCGTGCTGCACCGGCTGGCCAGCCAAGCCGATGTGTTCATCACCAATTATCCGCTGGCCGTGCGCAAGAAGCTCGGTCTCGGCTACGACACGCTGTCCGGGCTGAACGGCCGGCTGGTCTATGCCTCGTTCACGGGCTACGGCGAACGCGGCGCGGAGGCGGCCAAGCCCGGCTTCGACATGACGGCCTATTGGGCGCGCTCCGGCCTGATGGACGGCTGCCGCCCCGACGCCAGCCTGCCGCCGGCGCGCGCGCTCACCGGCATGGGCGACCATCCCTCGGCGATGTCGCTGTTCGGCGCGGTGATGATGGGGCTGTACCAGCGCGAGCGCACCGGACGCGGTTCTCAGGTCGGCTCGTCGCTGATCGCCAACGGCTTCTGGGCCAACGGCTTCAACGTGCAGGCGGCGCTGTGCAACGCCACCTTCTTTCCGCGGCCGCCGCGCGAGCAGCTTTTCAATGCGCTGACGGCCTATTACCGCTGCCGCGACGACAAGTGGCTGATCCTCACGATCCTCAACGAGGAGCGACAGTGGCCGGTGCTCGCGAAGTGTCTCGATCGCGAAACCCTGATCGACGATCCGCGCTTCGCCGGCCAGAAAGACCGCTTCAAGAACGCCGGGCAACTGATCGCCGAACTGGACGCCGCCTTCGCCGCCCGCGACCGCGCCGAGTGGCGGAAGATTTTGACCGCCGCCGGCCTCGTCTTCGAGATCGTCGCCAGTTCCCAGGACACCGCGACCGATCAGCAGGCGATCGACGCCGGGGTGCTGGTGCCGTTCGAGAACGACACGCTGATGACCGTCACCAGCCCGGTGCACATGGATGGCGTCGACAAGGTCAAGCCGCGCAAGGCGCCCGAGGTCGGACAGCATACCGACGAGGTCCTAAGCGAAGCCGGCTACACCGCGGACGATATCGCCCGGCTGCGCGGCGGCAACGTGGTGGGGTGAGGCTGTGCCGGCCTGACGCTCTCGGCGTCGTCCCCGCGCAGGCGGGGGACCGATACGCCGCGACCGTTCGGCTTAATTGATCCGGGTGACATCGTTCAAGATCGCCAACGCCGGGAGTTATGGGGTCCTCGCCTGCGCGAGGACGACGCCGAGGTTGGTTGATTCCGCGAGCCGCATTCGAGTGAGGCTCACCCCTCCATGGCGTCGGCCCGCGTCAGCGCCGCGCCGAGATTGGCCTCGGTGACCTCGGACTGGAAATTCTGGACATAGGGCGCTTCCGCCAGCGT
>JBDHSX010000009.1:0-50017 GCA_039808365.1 Xanthobacteraceae bacterium
CAAGCAGAAGGCCTCGACCGCCGCGTAAGCCTGAATTCAGACGGCTTCACAAATTCAAAAGCCTCGCTTCCGGCCACCGGAAGCGAGGCTTTTGGTTTATGCACCTGCTCTCCGTCATTGCGAGGAGCGCAGAGACGAAGCAATCCAGGGGCCGCGAAGGAAGACTGGATTACTTCGCGGAGCCTGTGCTCGGACGGCGTGAAACGCCGATCCGAGTGTTCGCAATGACGGAAGTCAAACCGCTCAGGAGCCCGCCGCCGCGAGCTGACGCCCGATCGCCGAGATCGGCGGCGTGGCGGTGTCGGCCGGCCGCCGCGCGGCGTGATTGCGGTTATGATGGACCGAGGCGACCGCGCTTCGCTGCATCATCAAGGCCGGCTGACAGCCGCGCAGGCTGCGCAGGGCGCGGTTGAAGTCGCGGCCCGTGGTCATCAGGGATCCGACCACCATCGGGTTGCGCGCGATGCCGCGCAGCACGGCGGCGAGATTGATGTTGCCGTCCGGCTTCACGGCGCTGACGGCGAGCGCCGGCAAGGCGCGGGTCGCCGGATCGCTGATGACGCGGAGCCCCGCGAACGGCAGCCCGGCGGCGGTGGCGTAGGCGGCGGCGATGTGGCTTTCCATATCGACGGCGGCGGCTCCGGTCTCGCGGTGCAGCGCGGCCTTGGCCGACCGCGCCGGCACCACCCGCTCGACGCCGGCGAGACGCGCGCGGACGATGCGCCGGCCGCCGAGTTCGGCCTCGTCGATCAGTTCCTCGCTGAGCGCCGCGCCAGCCCGCCAGCACTGCCGGCCCGCGGTGACCTCGGTGGCGACCACGACGTCGCCCGACTCCAGTTCGGGATCGAGGCCGCCGGCCACGCCAAAGCTGATCACGCCGCGGACCGTGCCCGGATCGAAGCCGGTCAGGAGCGAACGAAGTTGCGCCGGATTGCTGCTGCTGCAAATCACGGTCATGCCGGGCCCGGCGGCGATGCGGGCCTCCTGCAACAGACCGGTCACGATCAGGACGGGCCGCGAATCGTCGTCACCCGCGAACGCAAGCCCTTCCCCAGTCCTCAAGATCACATCCCGACCCCTACAAGCCTGCTGTTCGTCGAATGAAGGTTGCGGTATCGGGCGAGCGCCCAGAGGGGGAAGAATTTCCGATAACCGTGATACCTCAGGTAAAATACACGCGGAAAACCGGTCGCTGTATAGCGGGTCTCGTCCCACTCACCCGCTTCATTTTGCGTTCGTGACAAATACGCAACACCCTTGTGAACGGCCGGATGGTCGGCCTCGCCGGCCGCCATCAGCGCCAGCAGGGCCCATGCCGTTTGCGACGACGTGCTGGGCGCGGGCTCATACCCCTTGTAATCCAGCTTGTAACTGTCGCCGTCCTCACCCCAGCCGCCATCCGGGTTCTGAATCCGGACCAGCCAGTCGACCGCCTTGCGCATGGTCGGGGAGCGGTGATCGACGCCGGCGGCGTTGAGCGCGCACATCACCGACCAGGTGCCATAGATGTAGTTGAGGCCCCAGCGGCCGTACCACGACCCCTCCTCCAGCTGGGTGCGAATCAGATAGTCGACCCCCCGCTTCATCGCCGGGCTGGTTTCGACCGTCTCGCCGAGCTGCGCCAGCATCGAGACGCAGCGGCCGGTGACGTCCTCGGTCGGCGGGTCCAGCATCGCGCCATGGTCCGCGAACGGGATGTTGTTGATGTAGTATTCCAGATTGTCGGCATCGAAGGCGGCGAAACCGCCGTCCTTGCTTTGCAGCCCCTCGATCCATTCCCGCGCCCGCGCGATCGCCGCGTCATACTCCTTGCCGCCGTCGAGGCGGCGGGCGCGGTCCATCGCCATCACCGCCACGGCGGTATCGTCGAGGTCGGGATAATGGGGGTTGGCGTATTGGAACGCCCAGCCGCCGGGCCGCACGTCGGGCCGCTTGGCGGCCCAGTCGCCCTTGACGTCGAGCACTTGCAGCGGCTTGAGCCACTCCAGGCCGCGACGCACGCGGGCGATGGATTCCTCGTCGCCGACCTCCAGCAGCGCGTGGCCGGTCAGCACCGTGTCCCACACCGGCGAGACGCAGGGCTGGCAATAGGCCTCGTCGTCGTGGATCGCCAGCAGCTTGTCGATGCCGCGCAAGGTGGTGGCGCGCGGCGGATGGTCCTTCGGATAGCCCAGCGCGTCGTACATCAGCACCACGTTGACCATCGGCGGGAAGATCGCGCCGATGCCGTCCTCGCCGTTCAGCCGTTCCTCGATGAAGGCTCGCGCCTGCGCCATCGCGCGGGCGCGCAGCTTTTTCGGAAACAGCGGCTCGATCACGCGCAGCACCGCGTCGATGCTGCGGAACAGCATGAACCACGCCGTGCTTTGATGCGGCGCTTTCGGCGAAAACCCGACCTGCGACGGCGGCGTGATGAACAATTCGTCGATGCCGACGCCGCGCGCGTTCCGCGCCTTGATCTTCAGCGCCGCCAGCATCATCAGCGGCACCATGGTGGTGCGCGCCCAATAGGAAATCTTGGTGAGGTGGAACGGCGACCAGCGCGGCAGCAGCATGATCTCGATCGGCAGCACCGGCACCGCGCGCCACGACACCACGCCGAAGAACGCCAGCAGGAAACGGGTGAAGACGTTGGACTTCTCCGCGCCGCCATGGGCGCGAATGGCGTCGCGGGCGCGCGCCATGTGCGGCGCGTCGGGCTTGTCCCCGATCATCTTCAGCGCGAAATACGCCTTGACGCTGGCGCTGACATCGAGCGCGCCGTCCTGAAACAGCGGCCAGCCGCCATGCGCGCCCTGAATGCGGCGCAGGTAGTTGCCGATCTTGGCTTCGATCTCGGGCGCGGCCGGCTCGCCGATCTGGTGCCGGAACAGGATGTACTCGGCGGGAATCGTCGCATCGGCCTCAAGCTCGAAGACCCAGTGGCCATCGGGTTGCTGATGGCCATGCAACGCCCGGGTCGCCGCCGTGATCGAGCGGTCGAGTTCGGATTTTTCAATGACGGATGGAGCGGTGGTGTTCAGCATCTCGATATCGTGGTCCCATAAGAGAGCGCGGACGTGCCCATGGCGGTCCGTCAGGTCTTCAGGAGCAGGTCGGCGGCGCGGTTGCCCGAGCGCACCGAGCCCTCGATGGTCGCCGGCAGACCGGTATCGGTCCAGTCGCCCGCCAGCACCAGATTGGTCCATTGCGTCCGCGCGCCCGGGCGCAGCGCATGCTGTTCCGGCGTCGCCTCGAAGGTGGCGCGGCGCTCGCGCACGATCTGCCATGGCGGCAGCGGCGCGGCAATGCCCGCCGCCTTGCAGACCTCGTCCCAGATCGCCTGCGCCAGTTCCTCGCGCGGCCGGTCGACCAGGTGGTCGCCGCCGCTGATGGTCACCGACAGCCGCTGCGGAAACGCGAACAGCCAGTCGATCAGCCCGTTGACGACGCCCATGAGCGGCGGCAGTCCGGGCGGCGGGGCAAAGCGGAAATGGGCGTTGACGATGGCGCAGAACTTGTTGGGCGCGGTCAGCCCCGGCAGCAGTGCCACCGCCGGGCGCGGCGGCACCGCCATCACCACGGCGTCCTGCGGCCCGAGATCGATTGAGCGATCGCCCAGCGACAGCGCGCTGACCCGCGAGCCGTCGAAGGAGAAGCCGCGCGCCTCATGGCCGATATCGACGCTGCCGCCATGGTCACGGATGAAGTGGACCGCCGGATCGATCAGCACCGAACTCAGACCCTCGGCGGCGATCAGCGGCCGGCACGCCTGGCCGCCGACCAACAGCGTTTCGCGGATGATCGCGCCGGCAAGCCCCGCCGAACCGCCCGGCGGATCGATGTTGAGCGCCGCCAGCAGCAGCGGTTCGACCAGCCGCTTGTACAGCGTGCCGTCGCATTTGATGGCATCGCCGACGCGCTTGCCGGTCGAAGCCCACACCAGCGGCGCAAGGCCGACATAATCGGCGGCGGAGGTGCCGGGCACGCGGCGCTTGGCATCGAACACCCAGAACGGTACGCGGCCGTCGTTGATCCGCAGCACCCAGCGCTCGCTGGTGGCGAAATCGACGAAATCGAAGCGCGCCTCGTCGGGCCCCTTCAGACCGGCCGCGTTGCCGATCTGCCGCGCATAGGCCAGCGCGTGATGGTTGCCCGACAACAGCAGGTGATTGCCGTTGTCGATGGTGAGGTCGGTGGCGCCATCGTAATAGGAACGGCAGCGGCCGCCGACCTGTTGCGTCGCCTCATGGACCCGCACGGTGCGGCCGGCGGCGGCGAGCCGCACGCCCGCCGCGAGCCCGGAAATCCCGGCGCCGATGATGTGAACGGTGGATGCCATCAGACAACCGCGTAGCGCAGGAGGATCATGAGCTTCGCCGCCTTGCTGAGGCGCACCGGCGCGCGCGGCGGCGCGAAACCGCGCGCCGTCAGACGATCGAGAATGACCTGATAATATTTCGACATGATGCGCGGCGCACGCACGATCTTGCGTGGATACCGCGCCATGATCGCATCGGACTGCGCGAAGTGCTCGCGGGCTTTCGCCAAGAGCGGCGCGCAGACTTTTTGCATCGCCGGCTCGCGCACCACGACCTGCGGATCGTCGCTGGCAATGCCGGCGGCGCGCAGCGCCTCGCGCGGCAGATACAAGCGTCCGATGCCGGCGTCCTCATCGATGTCGCGCAGGATGTTGGTGAGTTGCAGCGCGCGGCCGAGATGATGCGCGAGCCGCTCGCCGTCGCCCTCCGGCAGGCCGAACACCCGCACCGACAGCCGTCCGACGGCGCTGGCGACCCGGTCGCAATAGAGGTCGAGGGTTGATTCATCCGGCGCGCGGATGTCGCCGGTGACATCCATCTCCATGCCGTCGATGATCGCCAGAAAATCCTCGCGGCGCAGCCCAAAGGTGCGCACCGACGGCAGGTAACCTTTCAACCGCTCCGGCGGATGGCCGGCGCACAGCGCGTCAATATCGCTGCGCCATTGCGCCAATGCCTCGCGACGTCCCTCGCGCGGGCCTTCGGAGTCGGCGATGTCATCCACTTCGCGGCAGAAGGTGTAGATTTGGAACATCGCCTCGCGCTGCGCGCGCGGCAGGATGCGCATCGCCGCATAAAACGAACTGCCGGACGCGGATGCGCCGGAACTTGCGTCGGCCGCCGCCTCGATGCTCATACGCCGGCCGTCCGCTTGGCGGCAGGCCGCCGCAATATCCGCCGCGCCAGTTCCATGGCCATACCGCCGACGCTGTAGCCGAGCAGTTGATGCGGCCGCAGATGGACACGCTCGGAAAGCGGATCGCGAACCTTGAGCAGTTGCACGATTCTGTCGGCGAAAGTCTGGATCACCGCGATCTCAAGGCCGAGCCTTGTATCGGCGACGCCCTCGTTGAGCGCGCGCCCCTCGTTGAGCAGCGCCTCGTTGCGGCGCGCCAGCGCGTGCAGGCATTGCAACAGCGGCGGCGGCGATTTGTCGAGGCCGAGCATGTCCACGCTCGCGCCGGCGGCGGCCAAGGCGTCACGCGGCAGATAGACGCGGTTGATGGCGCGAAAATCCTTGCCGCAGTCCTGCAAGTGATTGTTGATCTGCAAGCCGGCGCAAACCGCGTCGGAGGCGGGCCAGGTCGCCGTGCTCTCGCCGTGGACGTCGAGCATGAAGCGGCCGACCGGCATCGCCGAATAGCGGCAATAATGGATCAGTTCGTCCCAGCTCTCGTAGCGCAGCTTGGTGACGTCCATCCGGAACGCCACCAGCAGATCGAGCGCGTGGCGCGGCGGCATCCCGCGCGCCGCGAACGCCTCGCGCAGGCGCACCGCTTCCGGCTGGCTGTCGCCGCGCCCGAGCAGTTCGGCCTCCAGCAGATCGAGATGCGCGAGCTTGGCGTCAGCGTCGAGCGTCGCATGATCGGCGATGTCGTCGGCGGTGCGGACGAAATTATAAAAGGCGAGAATCAGCGCCCGGTGGCGCGGATGGATGATCCACGACGCAACCGGAAAATTCTCGTCGCGATGGGTCTTGCCCGATCGCAGCTCGCTCGCAGTCGTCATCGGCAACGGCTACATTCATTTCAAGGGTGGACAGGCGCCGGCGCGCCATGGTTTGGCGCGCGTCCGCGGTCCGCCCTCATATATGGGAAGTTCGCCCATAAAACCATTGCATACTGTCGCACGCGGCGGGCGACGCCGCGCCGCGGCCCCGCCAGAGCCAACGGAACCTGTCCGGCGGTATTTTGCGGCGGCGGACAGGAGGATCGCCCGCGCCTTCAGGACGGCGGAACGGTCAACCGACGGTCATTGCCCATGACTGGCGAGAACCTGCTCGCAAGCCTTGGTCAGCTTCGACCGGTGTTCCTTGAGGCAGCCTAGAATCACCAAGTCGCCCTGATCCATCAAATGACGGCAATGCCGGGTTACGTCCCGCGTGCAGGCTTTTTGCTCGGCTTCCGTGCCGCCGCGCTGCTGATTCGGGCTCTGCTTCTGAGCCATTGCGGGAGTGGAAAGCGGCGCCAGCAGCGCGAGCAGCAGAAGAATACGGGGCATCGTGGTCCTTCGTTTCTAACAAGAAAACACCGGCCGTCATCGATTTCCGGTCGGTCATGGCTGGAGGGGCAATGCCAACGGCGAGTCAAGCACCGCCTGTCAGCGGATGGAGTACCGACAGGGATAACACGCCGTCAACAATGACGTTTCATCGACGTTTCTCACATCTTCGCATGTGCGCGTTCACACCTGCGCGCGACACCGGCCTCCGCCGTCCGATCGCGACGGCAGCGCCAGCCGACACAGCGCCTGCAAATAGGGCTAAAATTACGGCGAACCGCGACGAGGCATCGGGCCGCAGGCCCCAAACGTTGAGAAAACAATTCAACATCAAGCGTTTAACGATTTGTTCGGCAAACAAAAATACTGCTGTCCACCGGCGCGGCGGCGGGAGAACCCGGACCGTCCCGATCGGCGCGGCCACGTCATGCCATGATGTTCCGGCATGACATCCTTGCGTCACGGCGTCCATGCTATTGAGTCCTTGATGCTATTGAACCCTTGGGCGGTTTCGAGACACTATGAATGAACTTACGCGGCCGGCGCGGCGTTGCCATTTTTGTGGTTATTCTCGCGACGGACAAATCAGGTTAGGGCACAGGCGATGAAGTCGTTCGGTTTTAGCATTTCGCGGATCATCCAGACGGTCGGCCTGGCCGGCGCGCTGCTGTTCCCGATCTCGGCGAGCCATGCCCAATCCGGTCCGTTCAGCAGCTTCAACGGCGCATGGTCCGGCACCGGCTCGGTCTCGCTGTCCGACGGCTCGACCGAGCGCATTCGCTGCAAGGCGAATTACAAGGTCAACGGCGGCGGCCACGGCCTGAGGCAGACGCTGCGCTGCGCCAGCGACAGCTATCGCTTCGATCTCGACAGCGATGTCGTCGCTCAGGGCGGCACGGTCACCGGCAACTGGAGCGAGCAGAGCCGCAACATCAACGGCAACCTGCAAGGCCGCGCCAGCGACGGCAAGATCGAGGTCTTCGTCGAGGCGGCGGGCTTCGCGGCCAACCTGACGGTCGTCACCCACGGCAACAGGCAGTCGGTGTCGATCAACTCGAAGGGCGAAATTCGCGGCGTCAACATCACCCTGGTCAAGGGCTGACGCCGCCGTCCCGTCGTCGTTGTCGGCCGGGGATCGCCGGGAGCGGCAACGCGTTACGCTGCGTTACTCCGCCGGCTTCGGCCGCGCCGCCGCGCCGCGCAGGCGCTGCGACATGCTGATGAGCCACATCGCGGTCGGCCGCAGGATGAACAGGTCCGCGACCAGCGCCGCCACCATGGCGAAGGCCCCTAACCAGCCGAACAGCCGCAGCGACGGCAGGTCGGAGAACACCGTCACCACCAGCCCGCAGGCCAGCACCACGGTGGTCAGGATCAGCGCCGGCCCGACCAGCACGGTGGCGCTCTCCACCGCGATCGCCGGGTCCTCGCCGGGCTTCTGCTCAAGCCGCAAGCGGTTGAGGAAGTGAATCGTCGCGCTCAGGCCGAGCCCGAACGACACCGTGAGCGCCACCACGCTGGCGAATTGCAGCCCCTCCCCGAGCAGCCACAGCACGGTGCCCGACAGCACCACCGGGAAAATGCCGGGCAGGATGCAGGCGAGCCCGACCACCACCGAACGGAACGCAAGGCCAATGAACAGCGCCACGAAGCCGAATTCGATGGTGAGGCCGTGGTTGAGCTTCTCGATCATGCTCGCCGAATTGCGCGCCGCGATCGCCGACAGGCCGGTCACCGCGATCTCGTAGCCCGGATTGGCCTGGCGGACCGCGTTCAGGCTGTCGTCGAGTTTTTTGACGACCGGCAGGATCCGGCTGGAATCACTGTCGGGCACCCGGCCCGACACCAGCACCGCCTCCTGGTTTTCCGCGATGAAGCGCCGCACCAGATATTTCGGCAGCAGGTCGACATATTCCTTCAGGGTGGCGGCGTCCGAGGCGCCGACCTTCTCCGCCAGCCAGCGGCGCAGCGTTTCCAGCGACCAGACATTGCCGACGCCCGCCTGGGTTTCGACCCGCTTGTGGACCTGCGCGATGACGTTGAGCGTCTGCGGCGAGTAGAGCGATTGCCCCTTGGGAAACTCGATCAGCACATCGATCGGGTTGGCGCCGGTGAGCTTGGCGTCGAGGCGGCCGCTCGCCGCCACCGCCTGCTGCTTGTCGGGCACCTGATCGGCCAGCCGGTAGCGCGGCTCCAGGCTCGCATAGATCACGCTGAGCCCACCCACGACCAGGAGCGCGATCAGGCTGAACAGGCCCGGCCGGCTCACCATGCGCACCGCGATCCACATGCAGAACGCGCGCAACGCGTTGACGCCGGCATCCGCCGTCTTGAACCGGGCGGCGAACACCTTCTCGTTGCGCACCAGCAGCACGCCGAACACCGGCACCAGCAGCAGCACCGCCAGCAACGCGATGACGGTGGCCGCGAACCCGGCCTCGCCGAAGGTGCGGATCAGATCCGAATCGGAGAATTGCAGCGCCAGGAATGAAATGCCCGCGGTGGCGTGGGTCAGCACGCAGGCCGGGCCGACCACCAGCACCGCGTTGCGGAACGCCGAATAGCGATCTTCGCCCGCGATCAGCCGGTCCCGCGCCGCGAACGTCAACTGCATCGAGTCCGAGAAACTGATGACCATGATCAGCGGCGTCATCACGTTCAGGAACATGTTGAGGCTGAAGCCGGCCCAGCCCAGCGCGCCGAGCGCCAGCAGGATGGCAATGAGCGGCGGGAACGCCGCGACGACCATGAACGAGATCTTGCGGAAAAACACGATGGCGATCAGGCAGCCCGCCAGAACGCCGGCGACGTTGTACATGATCCCGTCGCGCTCGACCGCGTTGCGGATTTCGAGCTGCATCACCGGCACGCCCGACAGCTCGCTGTTGAGATTGGAGCCCGCCAGATCGTCGCGCATCACCTGGCGGACTTCGCCGATGACCTTGCCGAGTTGATTGTTGCGCGGCACCTCGGGATCGAGCGCCAGCACGATCAGGGCCAGCGTGCCGTCCTCCGACAACAGCTTGCCGCGGATGATCTCGTTGGACTTCACCGTCTCGATGAACTTGTCGTAGGCCGCGCCTTGCGGCAGTTCGTTGGGGAACAGCGCCGCCGGCAGCTTGCCCGGCTCGGGCGCCTGCCGCGCCGAGAACAACGAGATCAGGCCGCGCGTGCCGTCGATCAGTTGCAGGTCGGTGACCATGTCGCGCAGCTTTTCGAGGTTGTCGCGGGCGAGCAGCGTCTTGCCCTCGACCACCACCAGCACGTCGAACTCGGTCGCCGGGAACCGGCGGGTGACTTCCTCGTACTGCTTGTATTCGATCGAATCGGAGCGGAACAACTGACTGAGCGAATCGTCGATCTTGATTCGCTGAATGCCGAACGCCGCGCCGATGCACAGCACGGCGAGGATCAGGCACGACAACAGCGGCGCGCGAATCCCGATCAGCCCGATCCGCTCCAGCCCGAAAGCAATGCTCGGCAGCTTCCTGCCCGGCTTGAGGGCATCGGGATCGCTTCCATTCACGTCGTGCATGCGGTGTCCGTTGTCGGCTGATGGCCCGGCGCCAGCGCGAACGGGAGCCCTTGAAAACACGAAATATTTTCAGGGCCCGAGGTTTAGCAGGTCTGTGCGATCCCGCAAGCGCGGCCTGCCCGCGCGGCGCATGGCGCCCGCCCCTTCACGGAATCGTCATCGACGCCCATTCCCGCAAGAGCCACGCGGCGCGGGAGGCCGGCTCATTCCGCCGGCACCGCGGCGTCCTGGAGCTTGAGCGAGTAATACGAGGCGTTGGTCTGGCCGCGCGAGGCATGGCGGGCGAAGGTGATGAGATGGTGCGCCACCATGATCGAGCTGATGAGATACTCGATTTCGCCGCGCGAGAGCCGGCGCAGCGCGAACTTCCAGAACGCGCGGCGGTAGTTTCCGAGCACGCCGACCTTCCAGAAGATGTTGCGCAGCATCGTCAGGCCGAGCCTGATGTTGCCGGCCGACAGCCGCGCCCGCGATGCCTTCGGCCGCAACCGGTGCGGATAGGTTTCGCGGATCTGATATTCGAACCGCTCCAGCAATTTGTCGGGGGCATAGGCGCGCCCCATGCACTCGCGCCAGGTGCCGACGACCTGCTCGTAGGGCAGCACGAAGTCCACGTTGGAATCGCGGCCCTCATCTTCGATCAGGCGATTTTCCCGCTTCAGGCGGTCCCACAGCGGGGTTTTCGGCAAAGCCTGCAACAGATTGATGGTGAGCAGCGGAATCTGCGACTGCTCGATGAAATGCAACAGATGCGCGCCGGTTTCCGGCTTGTCGGTGTCGAGACCGAGAATGATGCCCGACACCACCTCGATGCCGAAACCGTTCAGCGTGTGGATCGCCTCCATGATCGGGACCATCATGTTCTGGTCCTTGTGCATGGCTTTCAGCGCCACCGGGTCCGGCGTCTCGATGCCGCAGAAGATGGTGGCGAAAAACGCCTCGCGCATCAAGGACAGGATTTCGGGACGCTTGGCGATGTTGAGCGTCGCCTCGCAGGAGAAGCGCAGCACGAAGCCGGTCTTCTTCTGCCATTCGATCAGATGCGGCAACAGGTCGAGCGCGGCCTTGCGGTTGCCGATGAAATTGTCATCGACGAAATAGACCGATCCGCGAATGCCGCATTCGAGCAGCTTGTCGAGTTCGCGGGTGATCTGCTGCGGCGATTTCAGGCGCGGATTGCGGCCGTAGAGGCCGGGAATGTCGCAGAACTCGCATTGATACGGGCAACCGCTGGAATACTGAATGCTGCCGAGGAAATAGCGCGGGATTTCCGCCAATTCATAGGCCGGAACCGGAAAGCGCGTCATGTCGAGCCGCTCCCCGGTTTTCAATACCACCTGCGCCGCCGGCCGCGACGGATCGCGCGCGAGACGCGCGATCAACTCATCCGTGGCGTCGCCCAACTCGCCGACATGCAGATAATCAAATGACGGATAGTAGTGCGGACAGGCGCTCACCGACGGCCCGCCAAGCGCGACCGTGCGATCGAACGCATGGGCGCGGTCGCAGATGTCGTTCATCTGCACGCGCTGGATGTGCATCCCGCTCACCAGCACGGCCTCGGCCCAGAGGAAATCCTCGTCGGTGGCCTTGCGGATATTCTCGTCGATGAAACGGACCTGCCAGTGCGCGGGAAGATAGGCCGCGATCAGCAACAGCCCCTGCGGCGGCATGAAAGCCTGCACGCCGTCGGTCAGCGGATAGGCATATTCGAACGTCCCGAACGAAGATGTGTAGCGCGGAAACACGCACAGAATGCGACGTCCGGTCCCACCAACTTCCAACATCATCGAACCCCGAACGCGTCTCGCTTCAGAACGCAGCCATCATCAGCGCCTCAATTGAAGCCAACATCCAGAATGTCAAATCGTTCCGGCCAGCCTCAACGGCCGCACAACGTCAGACTGAGTTCGAAATCTTTCAACATTGTGGCAGCGTGCGCAACGCACGCGGCCGCCGGCGCGCACGTCACGCCGCGCTACATCGTCGCGCCCAGCACCCATGGCGCGAATTCCGCGCCGCCGAAATCGAAACTCTCGCTTTTCGTCGCCTCTCCCGAAGCCACGCGCAGCATCAGTTCGAAAATGCGCTGGCCGCATTGCTGCACGGTCTCGTCGCCGTCGAGAATGGTGCCGCAGTTCACGTCCATGTCGTCTTCCATGCGGCGGTACATCGGAGAGTTGGTCGCGAGCTTGATCGACGGCGCGGGCTTGCAACCGAACACGCTGCCGCGCCCCGTGGTGAAGCAAACGAGGTTGGCGCCGCCCGCCACCTGCCCGGTCGCGGCCACCGGGTCGTAGCCCGGCGTGTCCATGAAGACGAAGCCTTTCTTGGTCACCGCTTCGGCGTAATTCACCACATCGACGAGATTGGTGCTGCCGGCCTTGGCCATCGCGCCGAGCGACTTTTCCAGAATGGTGGTGAGCCCGCCCGCCTTGTTGCCGGGGCTGGGATTGGCGTTCATCTCCGCGCCCTCGCGCCGGGTGTAATCTTCCCACCAGCGCATCAGGCTCACCAGTTTCTCGCCGACCTCGCGGCTCACCGCGCGGCGCGTCAGCAGGTGTTCGGCGCCATAGGTCTCCGGCGTCTCCGACAAGATGACGGTGCCGCCGTGGCGCACCAGAAGGTCGCTCGCGGCCCCCAGCGCCGGATTGGCCGAGATGCCGGAATAGCCGTCGGAGCCGCCGCATTGCAGCGCCACGGTCAGTTCGCCGGCCGGCACGGTTTCGCGCTTCACCTTGTTGGCGTCCTGCAACGCTTCCCTGACGAAGGCGATGCCGGCCTCGGTGGTCTTGCGGGTGCCGCCGATGTCCTGGATCTGCAACTCGCGCAGGCGTCCGGCGAGTTTCTGTTCGGCCATCAGGCCGCCGATCTGGTTGATCTCGCAGCCGAGCCCCAGCACCACCACCGCAGCGAAGTTGGCGTGGCGGGCATAGCCGCCGAGCGTGCGGCGCAACAGCGCCAGCGGCTCGTCCTGCGTCATGCCGCAGCCGGTCTTGTGGGTCAGCGCCACCACGCCGTCGACATTGGGAAAATCCGCCAGCGGATCGTGGCCGCTGAACGGATTCTTCTTGAAGACGTCCGCCACCAGCCCGGCGACGTGCGCGCTGCAATTGACGCTGGTCAGGAGGCCGATGTAGTTGCGCGTCGCCACCCGTCCGTCGGCGCGGCGGATGCCCTGAAACGTCGCCGGCGGATCGATGAAGGCGGTCGGCCTGGCATCGACGCCATAGGCGTAGTCGCGGGAAAAGTCGCCCATGCCGCAATTGTGGGTGTGGACATGCTGTCCCGGCGCGATCGGCATCGTGGCGAAACCGATGATCTGGCCGTAGCGGCGGATCGCATCGCCCTGCGTGATCGGGCGGATCGCGACCTTGTGCCCCGCCGGAATGCGGTCGGAGGTGGCGACGCCGTCGGTCACGGCCACCCCCGGCAGCAGCGTGGTCCGCGCGATCAGCACGCTGTCGTCGGGATGCAGACGGATGACGGGCGCGGCGGTCATGACCATGTCTCCTTGCAACGGGCGCAGCTTATGCTGCGCCCAAGCCGGCCCCTGCGCAACCGGATTACGCCTTGCCTTTGGCGCCCTTGCGGGTTTCCGCGATCCAGGCGCGGGCGCCGGTCGCCATGATGCCGCTGTCGTTGAGCAGCGTCACCAGCTTGAAGCCCAGGCCGATGGCGCGCAGCGCCCCCGCCGGGCCGCTGCAATGAATGCCGGCGGCGATGCCGCGCTTGTCGCATTCCTTGATCAACTTGTCGTAAATTTTCAGAATCTCCGGCTCGTCGCGGTCGAGCTTCGGCACCAGCCCGTAGGAGAAGCCGAGATCGGAAGGGCCGACATAGACGCCGGCGATGCCTTCGACATCGAGGATCGCCGTCATGTTCTTCACGGCGGTCTTGGTCTCGATCATCGGAATGCACAGCGTCTCCTCGTTGGCGGTCGCCTGGTAGCCGCTCGCGGAGCCGTAGAGCCCGGCGCGGATCGGCCCGTTGCTGCGGGTGCCGCGCGGCGGATATTTGCAATAGGCGACGAAGTTCTCGGCCTCCTGTTTGGTGTTGATCATCGGGCAGATCACGCCGTAGGCGCCGCCGTCCAGCACCTTGCCGATGATGCCCGGCTCGTTCCACGGCACCCGCACCATCGGCGTCACCGGATGCGCCTGCATGCCCTGAAAGCAGGTGACCATCGACTGATAGTCCTGCACGCCGTGCTGCATGTCGACGGTGACGCTGTCGAAGCCGCATTGCGCCATCACCTCGGCGGAAAAGCCCGAGGGAATCGCCAGCCAGCCGTTCACCACGACCTTGCCCTCGGCCCAGAGTTTCTTGACGTTGTTGGTCATTTTTCGTCCTTTCGATTTGGTCTTTCGTCATTGCGAGGAGCGAAGCGACGAAGCAATCCCGTCCTTGCTTTGTGGCTTTCTGGATTGCTTCGCTTCGCTCGCAATGACGGGGAGTTACTGAGTGGCGTTGCGAATACTCTCTTCGCTGACGCCGACCTCGCGCGCGGTGTTGACGATGGCCGCCCAGGTGTCGTCCGGCAGCGGCACGCCGCCCGCGGTGCGCTCGGCGCGCGTCCGCGCCTCGGGATCGCCGGGGATCAGCACGGCGTCGCTGCCCCGCGCCGGCCTGGTGTCCTTGAAATAGGCGACGTAGCGGGCCACCTCGCCGTCGAAGAAATTCGCCGGATCGATCCGCCTGGGATCGATGTAGATCGCCAGCATGCCGTTGGCGAAGCGGCGGTCCGGCGCGGTGGCGCCGGTGCCGGTCAGCGCGCCGCCGAGCAATTCGCAGATCAAGGCCAGCCCCGACCCCTTGTGGTCGCCGAAGGCGCGGATCGCGCCCTTGCCTTGCGAATGATCGCGCATGCCGTCCTGGGTGTAAGGCCCGTAAAGCACATGCGGGTCTTCGCTGAGCGTGCCGTCGGCGTCGATCAGGGCGCCGGCCGGCAGCTTCTTGCCGCCGCGGCTCGCCACCAGCACCTTGCCCTCGGCGACGATCGAGGTGGCGAAGTCGAGCACAATCGGCCGCTGACCCTGGCGCGGAATGCCGACGCAATAGGGCGCGGTGGAGAGCCGGCGCTCGACGCCGCCATAGGGCGCGACCAGAATCGAGCCGGCGGCGTTGACGAAATGAATCGACACCAGCCCCTCCGCCGCCGCCATCTCGGCCCAGTCGCCGACGCGGCCGATGTGGCCGGCGTTGCGCAGCGCCACCGCGGCGAGCCCGTTCGCCTTGCACTTGTCGATGCCGATCTTGACCGCCTGCGGCGCCACGGTCTGGCCATAGCCGAACCTGCCGTCCACCACCGCCAGCGCCGGCGTGTCCACCACCACGTCGACCGTCTGGTCCGGCACCACGCCGCCCATGTTCTTCCAGCGCACATAGACCGGCACGCGAATGACGCCGTGGCTGTCGTGGCCGGTCAGGTTGGCGGTGGTGAGATAGGTGGCGATCCGCCTGGCTTCTTCCTGCGACGAGCCGGCATGGGCGAAGACGTCGGCGACGAAATCGATCAGTTTCTCAACCTGCACGGTGACCATGACGCGGCGTTCGCTCCCGTTGTTGATGTTTGTTGAATGTCAGTTTGCGCGAAAACGCGACGAACTGTCCATGCTCGTGACGCCTGCAAAACCCCAACCAGTCATGCGTTTTTGCGGCTACTCCGATGCGTCGCCGACGCTGCCGGGCAGCGGCATGTCGGCGAGACTGGCCTCCAGCGCGCCCAGCATCTCATGCAGCGCCGCCAGCCGCTCCGCGCCGTAGCGCCGGGTGATTTCCCCGTAAATCGCCTCCGACGACGGCGCCACCGCCTCGATCAGGCTGAGCCCCTTGGCGCTGATCGAGACGATGCCGCGCCGCAGGTCGGTCTTGACGCTGCGGCGCTCGATCAGGCCGCGCTGCTCAAGGTCGCGCAGGATGCGCGACAGGCTGGGGCCGAGCAGATAGGCGGAGCGCGCCAGTTCGGTCACCTCGATGGCGTCGATGGCGCTCAGCGCGCGCAGGATGCGCCATTGCTGTTCGGTCAACCCGTGCGCGCGCAGCGAGATCCGGAAATGCCGCATCACCGCCTCGCGGGCGCGCAGGAGCGCCATCGGCAGCGAGCGCGAGAAGTCGCGGATCGGCATCTCGCGCCCCGCCGGCCCCGCGACCGGCGCGGCGGCCTTGCGCGGACCGGCGCCCTGGCGCGCGGCTTTCGTCTTCACCGGCATCGGCGCGGCCCTCCTGCGTGGTGTGTCCATGATCCGCCCCCGTTCCGCCGGAGCCGCCGCCGCCCCCCGGTCACGCCCGATCCCCCGTGGCGACGGCGGCGGCGGCCGATTGCCAAATTTCATTTAACATGTTAATCATATTTCGGACCCGTCGTTCAAGGCAACCACGCGAGCGGATAGCGACATGCCACATTTCACGCTGGAATACTCCGCCAATCTTGAGCCGCGCGTCGATATCGCCGCCGCCGTCGAGGTGGTGCGCAAGGCCGCGGTCGAGACCGGCATCTTCCCGCTCGGCGGCATCCGCGTCCGCGCCATCCGCTGCGAGCACTACGCCGTCGCCGACGGCAGCCCCGGCATGGGCTTCCTCGCCATGCTGCTGAGGCTGGGCGAAGGCCGCGACCTGCCGACGCGGCAGCGCGCCGGCGAGCACATCTTTCAGGCGCTCTCGCAATTCCTCGAACCGGCATTCGCGGCGATGCCGTTCGCCCTGTCGTTCGACATGCAGATCAACGACAAGGACATGAGCTGGAAACGCAACAACATCCACCAGCATCTGGCGAAGCAGGCCGGGCCCGCCGAGCCCACCGCTTGATCCGCGTCAAGGATTCCACGAGATCACCACGCCAATATCCTCGCAACGCAGTCCGGAACAATCATCATGCCGATCCCGCAACACGTCTTCGATCCGCCGTTCAACGTCATCCGTTCGAGCCACGCCGTGCTCGACGTCGTTGACCTCGACGCCAGCCGCAAGTTCTACGAGACCGTGATCGGCCTGCACGTCGAGGACGCCGACCGCGACGTGGTCTATCTGCGCGGCTTCGAGGAGCGTCAGCATCATTCGCTGGTACTGCGCAAGGCGGACGTTGCCGCCTGCGACCGGCTCGGCTTCAAGGTCGGCAACGAGAGCGACCTCGACAAGGCCGCCGCCTTCATGGCGCAGAACAAGATCGAGCACGCCTTCGTCGAGGTGCCGTTCCAGGGCCGCACCCTGCAATTCACCGATCCGTTCGGCTACCGCATCGAGCTTTACGCCGCCATGGAGAAGCGCCCGCATCTGCTGCGCCGCTACGAAATCTACAAGGGCTGTCATCCGCAGCGGCTCGACCACTTCAACGTGTTCGCCCCCGACGTGCAGGCCACCATGGATTTCTACGCCCGGCTCGGCTTCCGCCTCAGCGAATACGCCGAGGAGGACGGCCCCAACGGCCGCATCGCCGCCGCCTGGCTGCACCGCAAGGGCAACGTCCATGATTTCGCCCTCACCAACGGCAAGGGTCCGCGCCTGCACCACTTCGCCTATTGGGTGCCGACCGCGATGAACATCCTGCATCTGTGCGACGTGATGGCCTCGTGCGGCTACCTCGTCAACATGGAGCGGGGCCCCGGCCGCCACGGCATCTCCAACGCCTTCTTCCTCTACGTCCGCGATCCCGACGGTCACCGGCTGGAGATCTACACCAGCGACTACAACACCATGGATCACGACCACGAACCGCTGCGCTGGTCGCTGCGCGATCCGCGCCGTCAGACGCTGTGGGGTTCGCCCGCGCCGCGCTCGTGGTTCGAGGAGGGTTCGGTGTTCGCCGGACAGGCGCTGCACGAGCCGAAGTTCAAGGCCGACGTGATCGTGGCGGATTGATCGATGGACACGATCGTTCGTCCCCGCCTCGCCACCTTCACCGCCAACGGCGCCGCGCGCTACGGCGCGGTGACCGACGACGGCATCGTCGATCTCTCGGCGCATTTCGGCCAGACCTGGCCGACGCTGCGCGAGGCGATCGCGAGCGGGGCGTTGATGACGCTGGCCGACGATGCCGCCTCGCGCGCCCCCGACTACGCGCTCGACGCCGTCGCCTGGCAACCCCCGGTGCCGGCGCCGGAAAAGATCATCTGCATCGGCGTCAACTATCCGGACCGCAACGCCGAATACAAGGACGGCAAGGAAGCGCCGCCCTATCCCAGCATGTTCATGCGGACGCCGCGCTCCTTCGTCGGCCACGGCGCGCCGCTGGTGCGCCCGAAGGCGTCGCCGCAACTCGACTACGAGGGCGAGGTGGTGATGGTGATCGGCAAGGCCGGCCGCCACATCGCCGAGCGCGACGCGCTCGACCACATCGCCGCGCTCACCCTGTGCAACGAAGGCACCATCCGCGACTGGGTGCGCCACGCCAAGTTCAACGTCACGCAGGGCAAGAACTTCGATTCCACCGGCAGCCTCGGCCCGTGGCTGGTGCCCTATGCGGATGAATCGCAAATCGCCGACATCGCCCTGACGACGCGGGTCAACGGCGAGACGCGGCAAAGCGACCGCACCTCCCGGATGATCTTCAGTTTCCGCTACCTCATCAACTACATCTCGACCTTCACGACGCTGATGCCGGGCGATGTCATCGTCACCGGCACGCCGACCGGCGCCGGCGCCCGCTTCGATCCGCCGCGCTACCTCAAGCCCGGCGACGTGATCGAGGTGGAAGCCGACGGCATCGGCATTTTGCGCAACGGCGTGGTGGACGAGTAAACTGCGGCCAACTTCAAAGATCGTCATTGCGAGGAGCGCAAGCGACGAAGCAATCCAGTCCTCCCTGTGTGGCCTCTGGATTGCTTCGCTTCGCTCGCAATGACGGTGAAGGTGCGAAGATGATCGCCCTATCGTGTCTTTCGAAACGTCAGGTTGATCCGCTGGCGGCCGAGCAGCGGGTGCTCGCCGTCCGGCAGCGGCGCGACGCCGTGATAGAACAGCCGTGACGGCCCGCCCCACACCACGACATCGCCGTGGGTCAGACGATAGCGCTGCGTCTTGTCGCTGCGCCTCAAGCCGCCGAACAGGAACGTCGCCGGCAGGCCGAGCGACACCGAGACGATCGGCGCGGCAAAATCCGTCTCGTCCTTGTCCTGATGCAGCGACATTTTCGCGCCGGGCACGTAGCGATTGATCAGGCAGGCGTCCGGCGCGAAATTCGTGAAGCCGCCCTGCCCGGCCGCTTCGCGCGCCAGTTCCAGCAGAGCGGGCGGCATCGCCGGCCACGGCTGGCCGCTGTCGGGATCGCAAGCGTCATAGCGATAGCCGCGCCGGTCGGTCACCCAGCCGACCCGGCCGCAATTGGTCATCGCCACCGACATGGTGAAGCCGCCCGGCGTCACCATGCGGCGGAACGGCGCGGCGGCGATCACCCCGCGCAGCGCCGCCAGCAATTCGTCCTGCCGCGCCAGCGCGAAGCCGCGCAACAGCACCGCGCCCTCCGCCATCGCCTCACGCGAAGACCGCGCCTCCGACAATCCCGCGAACAGATCGCCGACCATATCCTCAATCACTTCGCATCGTGAAAAATGATTCCGACGGTATGGCGGCGGCCGGAGCGCAGCCGGCTGACGCCGTGGCGCAGGTTGACGCGATAGAAGCCGCGGGTGCCCTGCACCGGCCGGTGATGCACGGCGAACACCACCGCGTCGCCTTGCGTCAGCGGCACCACTTCCGCGCGCGACTGCATTCGCGGGCGCTGCTCGGTCAGCACGAATTCGCCGCCGGTGAAATCGCGCGCCGGTTGCGACAACAGCACCGCCACCTGCAACGGAAAGACGTGCTCGCCGTAAAGGTCCTGATGCAGGCAATTATAGTCATCGGTGACGTATTGCAGCAGCAGCGGCGTCGGCCGGGTCTGCCCCGCCTCGTGGCAGCGCGCGAGAAATTCGCCGTGCGCCGCCGGATAGCGCACGCCGATGCCCATGGTTTCGTTCCAGCGGTTGGCGATCTCCGACAGCGGCGGATAGAGCGCTCCCCGCAGGCGCGCGACCGGCTGCGGCAGCGGATAGCTGAAATACTTGTATTCGCCGCGCCCAAAACCGTGCCGCGCCATCACCACGCGGCTGCGGAAGCGCGTGTCGTCGGGATACAGCGCGGCCAGCTTGGCGCATTGCTCGGGCGTCAGCAGTTTTTCGATCACCGCGCAGCCGCGCGCGTCGAGATCGTCACCGACGCGCCGCCAGTCGACGGCGTCGACCATCATCGGCGGATCGGCAAGGGAAGCGGCGCGGGGCATGTCACGATCTCCGGAAACAGACGCCGCGACCATAGGCGCTGCCCGCCCCGCCGCCACCCGTTTCCCGTCAATGGCGCAGGGCGGATTCGATCCCGGCGGCCAACTCAAAAACGCGGCGGTCGGCGCCGCCGGACGCCGCCAGCATCAGGCCGACCGGCGCTTCGCCCTCGCGCTGGATCGGCAAAGTGATCGCGCAGCCGTCGATGGTGTTGATCAGCGTGCAGTTGCGCAGCGACAGCAGATTGGCCTTGGTGTAGGCGTCGTCGTCCTTTTCCAGGTCGGCGATGCGCGGCGGCGTGATGGCGACGGTCGGCATCACCAGCGCGTCGAACGGCGCGACGCGTGCATCGAAACCGTCGATCATGGCGCGGCGCGCTTTCAGCATATCGACATAATCGGCCGCGCTCTGGGTTTCGCCGCGCCGGATGCGGGTGATGACGCGCGGATCGTAGTCGGCGCCGCGCCGCGCGATCAGCGCGCGGTGCCAGGCCCAGGCTTCCGCGCCGGAAAACCCGCCCTTGGCGTTGAGCACCGCGACCTCCGCGAATTCCGGCACCGCGAGGCGCTCGATCACCGCGCCCTGTTGCGCCAGCATATCCAGCGCGCGCTCGAAGGCGTGCGCCACGGTGGCGTCGAGATCGTCGAGCGCCACCGTGATCGGCACCGCCAGCCGCATGCCCTTGATGGGGCGCGGCGCGACCGGCCGGATCGGGTCATCGGCATGAACGGCGTCGAGGGTGGCGCAGCAGGCGACGCTGCGCGCCAACGGCCCATAGCTGTCCAGCGTGAACGACAGCGGCACGCCGCCGTCGAGCGGGATCCGCCGCGCCGTCGGCTTGTAGCCGACGATGCCGCAATAGGCGGCGGGTATCCGGCACGAGCCGCCGGTGTCGGTGCCGAGCGCGCCATGCGCCATGCCGTCGGCGACCGAGACCGCAGCACCCGACGACGAGCCGCCCGGCACATGGCCGACGTCGCGCCGCCACGGGCTTTTCGGCGTGCCGTAATGCGGGTTGAGGCCGAGGCCGGAATAGGCGAATTCCACCATGTTGCTGCGGCCGATCACGACAAAACCGGCGCGCTTGAGCCGCGCCACCACCGGCGCGTCGGCTTTGGCCTTCGGCGCATCGTCGAGCGCTTTCGAGCCGGCGCGGGTCTGCTGGCCCTTGATGTCGAACAGATCCTTGATCGACACCGGAATGCCGGCGAAGCGCGACGGCGCGGCGTTCGCCTTGCGCAAACCGTCCATGGCGTCGGCGGCGGCGCGCGCGCCCTCGGCATCGACGTCAATGAAGGTTCGCGCGCCCTCGCCGTTCTTGTCCGCGATTTTGGCGAGGCAATCCTCCACCAGCGCGCGGGCGGTGACGCGGCCGGCTTCAAGATCGGCGGCGAGGGACTCGAGGGTCGGCGTGTTCGACATCATGGACCTCGTTGGAGGAAGGACTGTTCAAGCGCGGCCGCGAGCATGATCCGGCGGCAATTCGATTTCCAGATCGAGCAGCGCAGAGCTGAGCGACTTGCCATGCGCGTCGAGCGCCAGCGACCGCGTCACGCCGCCGCCCAGCGCCCGATCCAGCACGAAATTCAGCGCGGCGATGTTCGGCAGTTCGTAGCGCACCACCTCGCCGAACACGATGCCCTCGAAATGCGCCTTGACGCGGGCGGCGCTGACCTGTGCGCATAGCAGCGGGTAATCGCGGGCGTCGAAGGCGATCACCGAGATGTTGGAGATATTGCCCTTGTCGCCGGTGCGGGAGTGGGCGATGTCGCGCAGCTTCGCCATTCACGCCTCCACGAACGCGACACGCGGCGCGACCCGATCGCGCGGCAGCAGCACCGAGGCGACCGCGACGATATCGCGCGCCGATTTGAACGCGCCGCCGCCGCCGGCCGGGCCGTTGGTGTACAGCGTCTCGACCTCGTCGCCGATCCGCACGGCTTCCTCAAGCGTCTCGGTGCGGCCCGCGACGCGCAGCCGCACCTCGTAAGGCGCGCCGCCCTGCGCGCGGCGTTCGCCGTGCAGCGCGTCGACGCCGATCAGGTCGAAACGCCATTCGCTGGCCTCGACCTTCGTCAGCTTCAATCGCTCGCGCACGATCTCCCGCGCCAGCCGCGCCCGGGCCTCGGCGCCCGGCCCGGCATAGGACATCTGCCCCTCGCCGATATAGCCGTCGACATAACCGACCGAGATTTTCAGCGTGTCGGGCCGCGGCCGGCCGCGCCCGCCGGAGACGCGCACGCGGTCGGGGCCGATCTCCTCGACGGTGACCCGCGAGAAATCCGCCACCACGTCCGGCTGCATGTAGCGCGCGGGATCATGCACCTCGTAGAGCAATTGCTCCTTGCAGGTGCGCGCTGAAACCTCGCCGCCGGAGCCCGCGACCTTGGTGACGACAAGGCCGCCGTCCTCGCTGACTTCGCCGATCGGAAAGCCGAGCCGCGCCAGTCCCGCGACATCCTTGAAGCCGGGATCGGCGAAATAGCCGCCGGTCACCTGCCCCGCGCATTCCAGCAAATGTCCGGCGACGGTGCCGCGCCCGAGCAGATCCCAGTCGTCCATCGCCCAGCCGAACGCCTCGACCATCGGCGCGAGGAACAACGCCGGATCGGAGGCGCGGCCGGTGATGACGATATCCGCGCCTTGCCGCAGCGCCGCCGCCATCGGCTCGGCGCCGAGATAGGCATTGGCGGAGACCACCCGGTTGCCCAGCGTCGCCATCGTGCCGTCGATCTCGATCAGCGGCAGATCGCGCTCCTTGCAGGCTTCCAGCACGTCGTCGCCGACCACCGCCGCGATCTTCAGGCGTGACAGCCCGAGCGATTTCGCAATCTGAGCCGTCTTGCGCGCCGCCGCCAACGGGTTGGCCGCGCCCATGTTGGTGACGATCCGGATGCCGTTCGCGGCGCAGGCCGGCAGCACCGCGCGCATCCGCGCTTCCAGCAGCGGGTCGAAACCGTCGTCGGGATTCTTCAGCCGCGCGCGCTGCGCCAGCGCCACGGTGCGCTCGCCGAGGCATTCGAACACCAGATACTGGATATCGCCCTTCTCCGCGAGTTCGACCGCCGGCTCGATGCGGTCGCCGGAATAGCCCGCGCCGGAGCCGATCCTGATGCTGCGCATGGGCTCTCTACTCCGCGGCGTCGAGCGCCGGCGCGCGGCGGTGCCAGTCGGTCGCGTCCTGATAGGCGCGGCCGATGCGCAGCGCCATCGCCTCGTCATTGGCGGCGCAGACGATGTGCAGCGAGGTCGGCAGGCCGGCGGGCGAGAAGCCGTTCGGCACCGCCAGCGCGCAGCGGCCGATGAAGTTGACGACGCGCGTGAAGTGCGACGGCACGACCTTCTCCTGTTCGGCGGTGGCGAGCGGGTGCGCCGTCATCGGCGTGGTCGGCGTCAGCAGCGCATCGACGCCGGCCAGCGCCGTGGCGGCGGCGGCGCTGGTCGCGGCGCGCGCCCGCAGCAACCGGAGATAGTCCGCAGCGGTCATGGCCCGCGCCACGGCGAAGCGGGCGCGCACGGCCTCATCGACCGGCGCGGCGGCATTGTCGATGATCTCCTTGAGGAACGAATAGCCTTCCGCCGCGATCAGGCGGCCGGTCAGCACGCCGAGGTCCAGGATGCGGAACGGCAGCGCGACATCGACGATCTCCGCGCCCATGTCGGCGAGTTGCGCCAGCGAGGCGTCGTAGGCGGCGAGCACCGCCGGCTCGCAGACCTCGCGTTCGTGGTCCGCGATCCGCGCCAGCCGCAGCCCCTTGACGCCGCGCGGCGGCGGGCCGCCGATCATGGCTTCGATGGTCCGCGCGTCCGCGCCGCGCATCGCCGCGAACAGGATCGTGGCGTCGAGCGCGCTGCGCGCCAGCGGGCCCGGGGTGTCGAGCGTGGTCGAGAGCGGCAGGATGGCGTCGGTCGGAACCCGCCCCACCGTGGTCTTCAGCCCGGTGACGCCGCACAGCGCCGCGGGAATCCGCACCGAGCCGCCGGTGTCGGTGCCGACCGCCCACGGCACCAGCCGCGCCGCCACCGCGACGCCGGAGCCGCTGGAGGAGCCGCCGGGCGTACGCGGCTCGCGCGGATCCCACGGATTGCGCGGCGCCCCCATGTGCTGGTTGGTGCCCCATGCGCCGAAGGCGAATTCCACGGTGTGGGTCTTGCCGGCGACGATCATGCCGGCCGCCGCCAGCCGGCGCGCCAGGGTGCCGGTCGCCGGCGACCGCCGATTCTCCCAGACTTTCGAGCCGCCGGTGGTCACCTTGCCTTCGAGATCGACGAGATCCTTGAGGCCGAACGGAATGCCGTGCAGCGGCCCCAGCGCATAGCCCGCGCCGCGCGCGAGATCGGCGGCCTTGGCGGCGGCGCGCGCCTCCTCGGCATAGACCGCGATGAAGGCGTGCAGCGCCGCATCGTGCCGCGCGATCCGCGAAAGACATGCATCGGTGAGTTCGACGGCGGACAGCTCGCGGCGCGCTAGCAGCCCCGCCAGTTCCGCGACCGTCAAACCCGTAAGATCGTTTCCGCCGCCCATCGCCGCACCCCGTTGTTTTTTGGTCTTAGATGCTTTCCGCTTTTGACGAAATCACCGCCGTCATGCGCGGACTTGATCCGCGCATCCATCATCTATTTGAAAAATGATGGATTGCCGGGTCAAGCCCGGCAATGACGCTTCATGACGCTTCGATCAAACCAGGAAACTCTCTGCGGGTCGGTCTTAGCGGAAACTACTTCAAACCGAAATAGGCGCGGCGCAGCGCCTCGTTGTCGGTCATCTCCGCGACGGTGCCGGAAAAGCGGATGCGGCCGCCTTCCAGCACGAACACCCGCGTCGCCACCTCCAGGAAACCGATGTTCTGCTCGGCGATCAACAGCGCCAGCCCCTGCCCTTGCAGGCGGCTCAGCACCTGAAGCACCTCCTTGACCAGAAGCGGCGACAGCCCGGCGCTTGGCTCGTCCATCACCAGCAGTTTTGGCTCCGCTGCGAGCGCCTTGGCGATGCCCAGCATCTTGCGCTGACCGCCCGAGAGCGTGGAAGCCGCGTTGCGGCGTTTTTCACGCAGCACCGGGAACAGGCCGTAGAGTTCTTCCGTGCGCGCGCCGGGATTGGCGTGGCCGAGCGCCTGCGCGCCGACTTTCAGGTTTTCCTCGATCGACAGATCGGGAAACACCGCCAGTTCCGACATGTAGGTCATGCCGAGCCGCATCCGGTCGCTTGAGCGCATCCGCGTCACGTCCTGCCCGGACAGCGTGATGTGGCCGTGCCGGGTCCCGATCAGCCCGACCAGCGATTTCAGGAAGGTGGTCTTGCCGGCGCCGTTGGCCCCGAGCAGCAGCACGGTCTCGCCCGGCCGCACGTCGAGATCGACGCCCCACAGCACCTGCATGGTGCCATAGCCGGCATCGACGCCTTTCGCCTCCAGCAACGCCGTCGCGTCAGGCGCCATGCTCGCCTCCGAGAAACACCTCGATCACCTGCGGCACCTTGACGGCCACCGCCAGCGTGCCCTCGAAAATCTCGCGGCCGGCGTTCATCACGATCACCCGATCGGTGATCTGCTCGATGAAGCCCATCAGGTGCTCGACCACGATGATGGCGAGGCCGGATTGCGCGAGCGCCTTGATGTGTCCGGCGATCCAGTCGAGTTCGGTCGGGTTGAGGCCGGCGGCGAGTTCGTCGAGCAACAACAGCCGCGGCCGCGTCGCCAGCGCCCGCACCAGATCGAGCATCTTCTGCTGCGAGCTGTTGAGGTCGGCGGCGGGCCGGTCGGCGAGATCGGCGAGATGATATTGCTCCAGCAGATCGGACAATTTCGGCGGCGCGACCTCGGCGCGGCCATAGGCCAGCGCCACCTCGACATTCTGCCGCACGGTGAGCGACAGGAACGGCTTCGGGATCTGGAAGGTGCGGTTGACGCCGCGATGCACGATTTTATGCGAGGCCATGCCGCCGATTGGCGCGCCGTCATAGGTCAGCGTGCCGCCGTCCGGCGCGTACAGCCCGGAGATGACGTTGATCGCGGTGGTCTTGCCCGAGCCGTTGGGGCCGACCAGCCCGAGAATTTCGCCGGACGAGACGTGAAAGCTCAAGCCGTCCAGCGCATGGAAGCCGCCGAAGCGCTTGACCAGCCCGTTGACGGCGAGAATGGGCTGGGCGTCACGGGACATTCCAGCCTCGCCGCGTCGCCAGCGACACCAGTCCGGCCGGCAGGAACAACACCAGCGCCATGATCAGCACGCCGTAGATCAGTTGAAAATATTGCGGCGTTGTGAAGCCGATCAGGTTGTAGATGCCGTAGAGGATCACCACGCCGACGATCGGCCCGGTGATGGTCGCCACCCCGCCGAACAGCGCGAAGACGATGGCGAAAATGCTGAAGTCGTTGCTGAAGACGTTGTCGGGATAGAACACCGAGACGTACCAGGCGAACACCCCGCCGGCGAGGCCGGCGACCAGCGCCGAGGCGAGCCAGGCGATCACCCGCATCCTGACCACGTTGACGCCGGCCATCGCGGCGCTGATCGCGTCCTCGCGCACCGCCTGCAGGGCGAGGCCAAAGCTGGAGTTCTTCAGGAACACCACGAAGCCGAGCGTCAGCGCCAGAATGATGACCGCGCCGGTATAGGCCAGCGTCGGGTTGAAGGTGCCGTTGAGCGCCACGCCATAGGGCCCCTTGGTGATGGATTCCAGCGCCGGATTGGCGACGAAATGCAGCACCGCCAGCGCCGCCGCCAGGTTGGCGATGGCGAAATACGCGCCCGACAGCCGCAGCAGCGGCGTCAGCAACAGGCCGAGAGCCACGCCGACCGCGCCGGCCACCAGCACCGCCACGGGAGCCGGCGTTTGCAAGTGCATTACCGCGATGGCGAAGCCGTAGGCGCCGGCGCCGAAGAAGCCGACATAGCCGAACGGCAGATAGCCGGTGAAGCCGTAGATGATGTTCACGCCCTGCGCGAGGATCAGGAAGATCACGAAATTGAACAGCAGCAGGTGGTTGTCGTAGACGCCGGGCAGGATCGCGAAGGCGACGACCAGCGGCGCGACGATCATGAGCAGGTGACGCACGAGATCAGGCAACGCGCACCTTCCTTCCCAACAGCCCGCTCGGCCGCAGCAGCAGCACCAGGATCAGCAGCACATAAGGCAGCAGGTCCGCCCACGACGACAGGAAGGTCTGCACCAGCATGTAGCAGATGCCGTAGACGATGCCGCCGAGCGCGGTGCCGAGCGGATTGCCCAGCGACCCCAGCACCACGATGACGAAGGCGGTCACCGTCGCGTCGGCGCCGAACGCCGGCGTCACCGAACCGAACATGAAGGGCGCGAACACGCCGGCGATCGCCGCGAGGCCGAGCCCGATGCCGAACGCCGCGGCGCAGACGCGATCGACATTGATGCCGGTGGCGAACGCTTCGTCGCGGCGCGACATCACCGCCCGCGTCAGGGTGCCGAGCCGGGTGCGGTAGAGATAGACATAGACCAGGGCGATGGCGATCACGCTCACCGCCGCCGAGATCACCCACGCCGCCGGAAACGACTGGCCGAAAATCTCCACCGGCCCGCCCTGCGGCTTGGCGCCGAACGCCTTGGCCGCGGCGGTCATCAGGCTGCCCAGTTCCCGGCTCGGGATCGAGCGTTCGCTGGTGCCGAAGGCGATGGTCACCAGCGCCTCGATCACCTGCGACAGGCCGAAGAACAAAATGATCGACAGCATCTCCGGGTCGCGCGCCCCTTGCAGGCGCGGCACCAGCAAGCCGTACAGCACGATGCCGACGATCACGAAGATGACGAACGCCAGCGGCACCGCCAGCAGCGGATCGAGCCCGAGGAGATAAAACACCCCGAACGCCACGAAGGCCCCGAGCATCAGGAAATCGCCATGCGCAAGGTTGACGATGCGCATGACGCCGAACACCAGGTTCAACCCGATCCCGAGCAGGCTGAAATACAGCCCGAACAGAACCCCGGCGATGAGCGGATAGGCCAGCATCAAGTCTCCGTTGCGTCGCTCGGCGGAAGCTAAAGTGCCCCGTCATTGCGAGCGAAGCGAAGCAATCCAGTCTTCCTTCGCGGCCTCTGGATTGCTTCGTCGCTTCGCTCCTCGCAATGACGCGAAAAATGGCGAAGTGCCCTACCTCGCCACACCGATGTCACGGCCTCGGATAAACCGGCTTGCCGGTGGCGACGTCGTGCGGATAGATCGCGACGAACTTGATATGGCCGTGGTCGTTGAGCGCGATCTGGCCGAGCGGCGTCAGTTCGCCGATCTGCCCGCCCATCTCGTCCAGCGCGAAGGTGCCGTCGAGGGTCTTGAGCTTGCCCGACAGGCTGAACGCGGCGCGGCGCAATTCCATCTGGTCGAGGCTGGTCGCCTCCGACAGCGTCTTCTCGATCACCAGGGCGGTGGTGTAGCCCGCCACCGCGTTGAAGCCGAACTCGATCTTGCCGTCGGGATATTTCTTTTCCCACGCCTTGCGATAATCGGCGATGTTCATGCCGAAATTGACCGGATAGGCCATTTCCGACGGCGGCACGTAGGTGAAGACGTGCTCCAGGCCCTTGGCGCCGACGTTCTTCTCCAAAAGTTCGGTTTCAAGGCCGGCATAGATGCTGAACAGCATCGGGAACTTGATGCCGAGATCCTGCACGTTGCGCAGAAAGGCGATGTCGTTCGGCGCATAGCCGAGATGGATCACCGCGTCGGGCTTCGCCGCGCGGATGTTGTTGAGGATCACCGTGTAGTTGGTGGTCTCGGTCGGCACGCCCTGATCGTAGACGATTTCGATCGGCGCGTTGGCCTCCTTGATGAACTTGCGCAGCGCGTTGGCCTGGGTGCCGGTGAACTCATTGGTCGAATACAGGATCGCCACCCGCTTGATGCCGAGCGCCGGGCCGTCCTTGGTCAGGAAGTCGGCGATCGGCTTCGGCCAGATGGTGGAGACCGGATCGGCCATCAGCGCGATATACGGATTGTCCTTGGAGAAGAAGCTGGCGCCGGTGCCGGTCTGGTCGAACAGGAACATCTTGTGGTCGCGGGCGATGGTCACCGCCGGCGCGGTCAGCACCGAGCCGGAATCCGCCACGAACAGATCGACCTTGTCCTGGGTGATGAGCTGATTGTAGAGCGTCGAGGCGGTCGCGGTGTTGCTCTGGTCGTCATAGGCGACCAGCTTGATCGGGATTTTCTTGTCGAACGCCTTCACATAGACGCCGCCCTCGGCGTTCTTCTGCTCGACCCAGAGTTTCAGCCCGGCATGAACCGGCATCGAGATCGAGGCATAGCGGCCGGATGAGGCATAGAGCGTCCCGATCTTGATCTCCGCCGGCGCGTCCGCCGCCGAAGCCGGCGAAATCAACGCCGGCGACGCCAGGGACATGCCCATGGCGAGCCCCAGGCCCAAAGCTGCAATCGCTGTTTTCAGCATCTCGTTCCTCCCGGATTGTTTTTGTTGTGCCGCAAGCCAACCTGCGACAAACTCGCCTGCGACAGACTAGCGCTGCGACAATCTATCGTCTTGCATTCGTGGGATGCAAGGCCGGCCGACAAGGTTTTCGGATCGAACGGCGGTGACCGCGCGCCGCGCCGCCACGTTGAACCGCGCCGCCAATTCCGTCTCACGGACGGCGCGGCGCCGCCGGCATGCCTGCCCGTCGATCACGGCGGAAGCGTTGACGCTGGGCGACCAAATGGCGCATCAAGATCGTCGTGCGCCGGCGTGAGCGATCCGCGCCGCGACGTGAGAGCCCGAATTCAACCGCGTTGAAGCAGGCTCGTCGTTTATCTTTTTGTTTGGGCATGATCTTTTCCGAAAGCCGGTTTCCACTTTTCGGGATCATGCTCCAGGAGGAAACCAAAAATGGCCGAAGCCGCCCGCGCCCGCCCCATGCCGACGCCGGAAACGCAACACTTCTGGGACGGCGCCAGGGCCGGCGAATTGCGCCTGCAACGCTGCGACGCTTGCGATCATGTCTATTTTCCGCCGCGGCCGTTCTGCCCCGCCTGCGCCTCGCGCAAGGTCTCGGTGTTCGCCGCGAGCGGCAAGGCGACGCTCTACAGCTACGTCATCAATCATCGCCCCGCCGCGCCGGGCTTCACCCCGCCCTACGCCATCGCCGTGGTGACGCTGGAAGAAGGCCCGCGGATGATGACCAACATCGTCGATTGCCCGCAGACGCCGGAGGCGCTGGTGCTCGACATGCCGCTCGAAGTCAAATTCGAGAAACTCGACGACGCCATCACCCTCCCCCTGTTCGCTCCGGCAAAGGCTTGAACTCATGCGACGCAATCAAGTCGCCGTGGTCGGCGCGGCGGAAACCACCAAGCTCGGCGTCATCCCCGACATGTCGCAGATCCAGCTTCACGCCGACGCGGCGCTCAACGCCATCGCCGACGCCGGGCTGAAACTCTCCGACATCGACGGCATCGCCACCGCGGTCGAGACGCCGCAGCAGATCGCGCATTATCTCGGCATCACGCCGACCTGGGCCGACGGCACCTCGGTCGGCGGCTGCTCGTTCATGCTCCATGTGCGCCACGCCGCCGCCGCGATCGAGGCGGGGCTGTGCAAGACGGTGCTGATCACCCACGCCGAAAGCGGCAAGTCGATGATCGGCAAGCCGCCGCGCTCGATCCCGGCCTACAGCCTGCAAGGCCAGTTCGAGGCGCCGTTCGGCGTCTACGGCCCGCCCAGCATGTTTCCGATTCCGGTGCTGCGCTTCATGAAGACCCACGGCATCACCCACGAGCAGATCGCCTCCGTCGCGGTGGCGCAACGCGAATGGGCGGCGAAGAACCCGCGCGCGATGATGAAGGACCCGATCACCGTCGCCGACGTGCTCAATTCGCGGATGATCGCCTACCCGTTCCGCCTGCTGCAATGCTGCCTCGTCACCGACGGCGGCGGCGCGCTGATCCTCACCTCGGCCGAGCGCGCCAGGGATTTTCCACGGAAGCCGGTCTATATCCTCGGCACCGGCGAGAGCGTCGAGACGCCGATGGTCAGCCAGATGGAAACCTTCGATTCCTCGCGCGCCTTCAAGGTGGCGGGGCCGCTGGCGTTCAAGGAGGCCGGCATCACCCACAAGGACGTCGATCATTTGATGATCTATGACGCCTTCGCCCACCTGCCGCTCTATGGCCTCGGCGATCTCGGTTTCATGCCCTACGAGGAAACCGGCAAATTCATCGCCGACGGCAACACCCGGCCCGGCGGCAAGCTGCCGCTCAACACCAACGGCGGCGGCTTGAGCTACATGCACTCCGGCATGTACGGCATGTACGCCTTGCAGGAGAGCGTGCGGCAGATGCGCGGCATCGCGCCGGCGCAGGTGCCGGGCGCGAAGATTTCGGTGTGCCACGGCGTCGGCGGCATGTTCGCCGCGTCGGGCACCATCATCTTCACCAACGAAAAATAGTCTCACCGTCATTGCGAGGAGCGTGAGCTTCGAAGCAATCCAGTTCTTGCCTTGCAGCTTTCTGGATTGCTTCGCTTCGCTCGCAATGACGGCGTCTCGCAAATCATCCGGTCATAACGGTAAAAGGACTCCATCATGGCAAACGCAAAATCCCTGCAAGACAAAGTCGTCATCGTCACTGGCGCGGGGCGTGGCATCGGCCGCGCCATCGCGATGCTCGCGGCCGCCGAGGGCGCCAAGGTCGTGGTCAACGATCCCGGCGTCGCCGCCGACGGCTCCGGCAAGGACGCCGCCCCCGCCGAGGAAGTGGTGGAGGAAATTCGCAAAGCGGGTGGAACTGCCGTCGCCAACTTCGACAGCGTCGCCGAAGCGCTCGCTGCCGCCAACATCGTCAAGACCGCGACCGACACCTATGGCAAACTCGACGGCGTCGTGAACAACGCCGGCATTTTGCGCGACGCCATTTTCCATCGCATGAGCGTCGACGCCTTCGAGCAGGTCATCAAGGTGCATCTGATGGGCTCGTTCTACGTGTCCCATGCGGCCGCCCGCTTGTTCAAGGAGCAGGAAAGCGGCTCGTTCGTCCACTTCACCTCGACCTCGGGACTGATCGGCAATTTCGGCCAGGCCAATTATGCCGCCGCCAAGCTCGGCATCGTCGGCCTGTCGAAATCGATCGCGCTCGACATGAACCGCTTCCACGTCCGCTCCAACTGCATCTCGCCGTTCGCCTGGAGCCGGCTGATCGGCACCATTCCGACCGAGACGGAAGCCGAGAAGGAGCGCGTCAAGCGCATGCAGCAGATGGGGCCGGAAAAGATCGCCGCGCTCGCAGTCTATTTGCTCGGCGACGCCGCCAAGGATGTCACCGGCCAGATCTTCGCGGTGCGCATGAACGAGATCTTCCTGATGGGCCAGTCGCGCCCGATCCGCTCGATCCATCGCGGCGAAGGCTGGACCCCGCAGACCATCGCCGAGCACGGCATGCCGGCGCTGAAGTCGTCGTTCTACAAACTCGACCGCTCCGCCGACATTTTTAATTGGGACGCGGTGTAACACCACCCTCCGTCATTGCGAGGAGCGAAGCGACGAAGCAATCCAGTGGCCGCAAAGGAAGACTGGATTGCTTCGCTTCGCAATGACGAAATTATCCCGTCCCTACCCGCGAAAATCGCGCGAGCGTGACGCCCGCCACAGCGTCCACAGGATGCGCAGCCGCGAGTCCGGTTGCGGCTTGTAAGCGTCGAAATCCGGCCGCCGCGCCCGCTCCAGCGTGCGGCGCGCCATCGCCATCGGCAGGAACACCCGCCGCGCCGCCGGCGGCAACGCCATCAGCGGGGCGTACATCAGCTTGAAGTGCGACAACGCGAGGTCGATCAACTCGTCGAGCGCCGCGCGCAGCGCCGGCGTCATCCGGCCCGCGAACACCTCGTCGACGCCGCTGCCGTGGCGCGCCAATATCTCATGCGGCAGATAGACCTGTTGCCGCGAGGCGTCGAACGGCAGCCGCGTCACCACGTGCAGATAGGTGTCCGCGATGCCTGCCTGTCGCGCCACTTCAGGGAGCGCATCGGGCGACGCCCCGGCGATCCGCGCGCCGAGATCGAACAGCGCGCTTGAGGTGTCCTGCGCATAGCTGTCGAGCGCGTCGATATCCGGCATCGGGTCGTTGTAGAGATCGAACTGGTGCGCCTCGATCAGCCGCGTCAGCCGCTCCACCGGAAGGCCATAGCGCTCGATCGCGCGCATCAGTTCCGCGGCGACCGGACTGCCCTCGACATAGCCCTGCCCCTGCCCCGCCAGCATGTCGGTCCACCATTGCAGGCGGATTTCGCCGGCGATCGGCTGGCGGATATGCTCGTGCACCCGCGCGATCTCGACGTTGAAGGCATAGAGCGCCAGCAGCGCCCGGCGCGCGTCCGGCGTCACGAACAGGGTGGACGCATAACGGGTGAAATCGAACTCGCGCACCAGACCGGCGCAGAATCCGGCGGCGTCGCCCGGCGGCGCGCTCATGACACGACGCTCATGGCACCGCGATCAGCGCCGCCGCGACGCGCCGCCGCTCGCCCAGCATGATGTTGTAGGTGCGGATCGCCGGCCCCGTCCGCATCGCGTCGATGCCGACATGCAGCCGCCGCAATGCCTCGCGCAGATCGTTCGGCGGCAGCCAGACCTCATCGCCGGTGCCGATGATCAGGGTGTCGATGGCGTTGGCCTTCTCGAACACGCGCAGCAGCGCGTAGCGGTCGATGTCGCGCGGCGCCGTCACCGGCCACGCCCACATCGAATCCGGCAGGCACAGCAGCGAGCCGCGATGCGACATCTCGTCGAAGCGGAAGCCGCCGTTGCCATAGGCTTCGATCGGCGCGGCGCGCGGCAGATGCGGGGCGTCGTCGCCGGAGGCCACGTCACGCCTTGGCGGGTTTGCCGCCGGCCTTGTCGGAGGCTTTCGCCGGCTTCGCCGGCGCGGCGTCCTCGCGATGGATGCCGACGCCGAGATAGATCAGGATCGGGGCCGCGATGAAGATCGAGGTATAGGTGCCGACCAGCACCACGCCGAACATCATGACGGCGGTGAAGGAGTGGATCGCGTTGCCGCCGAACAACAACAGCGCCAGCAGCGCCAGCGTCACCGTGAAGTGGGTGATGATCGAGCGCGACAGCGTCTGGTTGATCGATTCGTTGAGAAGCTGCGGCATCGGCATCTTCTTGTAGCGCCGCAGCAGCTCGCGGATACGGTCGTAGATGACGACGGTGTCGTTGAGCGAGTAGCCGAGAATGGTCAGCAGCGCCGCGATGCTGGTGAGGTCGAAATCCACCTGCGAGATCGACATGAAGCCGATGGTCAGCACGATGTCGTGGACGTTGGCGACCATGGCGCCGAGCGCGAACTGCCACTCGAAGCGGAACCAGAGATAGATCAGGATGCCGACGATGGCGAAGATCAGGCCGAGCATGCCGTAAGCCAGCAACTCGCCGGAGACGCGCGGGCCGACCACCTCGACGCGGCGGTATTCGACGTTGTCGCCGAGCACGCCGCGCACCTTCTGCACCGCCGCCTGCTGCGCCTCGTCGCCGCCGGGCTGTTCGGCGACGCGGATCAGCACGTTGTCCGGTCCGCCGAACTGCTGGAGCTGCACCTCGCCGAGGCCGAGGCCGCCGAGGGTGCTGCGCATCGCGGCGATATCGGCCGGGCCGTTCTTGGTCTGCACCTCCATCAGGGTGCCGCCCTTGAAGTCGATGCCGAAGTTCAGGCCATGGGTGAAGAACAGCGTGATGGCGCAGATCGACAGCACCGCCGAGATCGGGAAGCTGATGCGGCGGAACTGGGTGAAATCGAAATGCGTGTCGTCCGGCACGATGCGGAGCGAGGGCAGCCAGCCGAAGATGCTGACGATGGTCAGCACCACGACGACAGCCGCGAGGACGAGCAGGATCGTATGTGTCACAGCCGGCTCCGTTCTCTCAAATCGGCACGGTTTGCGGCCGCTTCCACCGCACCCAGGCGGCGACGATCAGGCGCGTCACCTCGAAGGCGGTGAAGACCGTGGTGATGATGCCGATGCCAAGCGTCACGGCGAAGCCGCGCACCGGCCCGGTGCCGATGTAGAACAGCACCGCGGCGGCGATGAAGGTGGTGATATTGGAATCGAGAATGGTCGCGAGCGCCCGCTTGAAGCCGGCGTCGATCGCGGCGATGGCGGTGCGCCCGGCGCGCAATTCCTCGCGGATGCGCTCGTAGATCAGCACGTTGGAGTCGACCGCGATGCCGACCGTCAGCACGATGCCGGCGATGCCCGGCAGCGTCAGCGTCGCGTTGAGCAGCGACAGCACGCCGAAGATCATGGCGACGTTGATCGCCACCGCGATATTGGCGAACACGCCGAACAGCCGGTAGGTCAGCAGCATGAAGACGATGACCAGCACCGAGCCGACATAGGCGGCGAGTTCGCCCTTCTCGATGGAGTCCTGCCCGAGCCCGGGGCCGACGGTGCGCTCCTCGATGATGGTCAAGGGCGCCGGCAGCGCGCCGGCGCGCAGCAGGATCGCGAGGTCGTTGGCCTGCTGCACCGTGAAGCCGCCGGAAATCTGGCCCGAGCCGCCGGTGATCGGCTCGCGGATGACCGGCGCGGAGATCACCTCGTTGTCGAGGATGATGGCGAACGGCGTGCCGACGTTCTTCAGCGTGGCGTCGGCGAATTTACGCGCGCCGGTGGTGTTGAACTTGAAGGTGACGATGGGCTCGCCGGTGCGCTGGTCGAAGCCGGGCTGGGCGTCGATCAGGTCGCCGCCCGACACCAGCACTTCCTTGCGGATCACGTAGGGAACCTTCGGCTCCTGCGCGCTCATCAGCACCTCGGAGTCCGCCGGCACGCGGCCTTGCAACGCCTGCTCCGGCGAGACGCTGGTGTCGACCATGCGAAAATCCATCTTCGCGGTCTTGCCGAGGATTTCCTTGAGCCGCGTCGGGTCTTGCAGGCCCGGCACCTGCACCAGGATGCGGTCCAGCCCCTGGCGCTGGATCAGCGGCTCGACGGTGCCGAGTTCGTTGACGCGGCGCTCGACGATCTGGATCGACTGGTCCACCGACTGGCGGATGCGATCGGAAATCGCCGCCTGCGGCACGCTCATGCGGATCAGCCCGCCGCCGGCGTCGCTGACCTCGACGCTGCGGGCGCCGGTGGAGCCGAGCAGGCCGCCGAGCGGCTGCGACAGTTCCTTCAGCTTGGCCAGCGCCTTCTCGACATCGGCTTCCTTGACGCGAACCTCGACGGCGTCGCCGCGAATGGCGAGACCGGTGTAGCCGATGCGGGCGTCACGCAGCGCCCGGCGGGTCTCGTCGCGGACCTGATCGAGCTTGTCCTTCTTGACCGACTTGGCGTCGACTTCGAGCAGGATATGCGAGCCGCCCTGCAGGTCGAGGCCGAGCACCAGATGGCGCTGCGCCCATCGCGGCCAGGTCTTGACGGTCGCCTCGGGGAAGAAGTTGGGCACCGCGCACAGGCACACCAGCAGCGCCGTGGCAATGATCGCCAAAGCCTTCCATCGCGTGAAATACAACATCGAATTGATCCGTCAGACGTTCCGGAATGGCCTCTTTCGGCGCGAAGGCGACTAGCTCGCGGCGGCGTCCTTGTCCTTGGCGTCCTTGGCGGGTTCGCCCTTGGTGCGCACGCCGGAGATCATCTGCCGCATCTGCCGGATGCGCACGCCGTCGGCGACCTCGATCTCGATCTGCTCGTCGTCCACCACCTTGGTGACCTTGCCGACCAGCCCGCCATTGGTGACCACGGTGTCGCCGCGCCGGACGTTCTTCACCAGGTCGGCGTGCTCCTTCACCTTGCGCTGCTGCGGCCGCAGGATGAGGAAATACATGATGACGAAGATCAGCGCGAACGGCAGCAGCGACATCAGCATGCTGTTGGTGTCGCCAGCCGCGCCGGCGGCCTGAGCGAAGGCAGGGGTCATCAACATCCGAAAATTCCTCGTGAAACGGGAGTAGACCGGCGCGACGCGGCGGCGTCCGGGCCGGTTTGGGGCAAATTCGCGCGGACTATAGCGGCCACGGTTTCAATTGCAACGCCGCCCCGCCCGGTTCCGCCCCGCGCCTTAGCCTAGTTGCGGCGGCAGGCCGAGGCCGTTAAGGGTGCTCTGTCAGGAAGTTCGAGAAATGTCGAAAAAACCAAGCAAAAAGCCCTCCCAATCCGCCCGCCCGGCCGCCCAAACCAAATCCGCCGCCAAAGCCGCCGCCCCCCGCCCCGGCGCGGCAAAACGTCCCTCGCCGGCGGCCGGCGACGATACCGCCGCTCGAATCGCCCGGGCGCTGGAAACCATCGCCGCGCATCTTGCGGCCGGCGCCGCGGCCCCTTCCACGCCCGCCGACATCGCCAAGGCCGACGCCTTCATCTGGAACCCGACCGGCCGGCTGATCCCGGTGCCGAAGGTCAACCGCGTCGACCTCGGCCTGCTCAAGGGCATCGACCGGATGCGCGACATCCTGATCGAGAACACCGAGCGCTTCGCCACCGGCCTGCCCGCCAACAACGCGCTGTTGTGGGGCGCGCGCGGCATGGGCAAGTCGTCCCTGGTGAAGGCGGCGCACGCCAGCGTCAACGCCCGGCCCGACGTCGGCGGCCGCCTCAAGCTGATCGAGATTCATCGCGAGGACATTGAAAGTCTTCCGGCGCTGATGGCGCTGCTGCGCGCGGCGTCGGAATTCCTGTTCATCGTGTTTTGCGACGACCTGTCGTTCGACGGCAATGATGCTTCCTACAAATCGCTGAAGGCGGTGCTGGAAGGCGGCATCGAGGGCCGTCCCGATAACGTCATCCTCTATGCGACCTCGAACCGGCGGCACCTGCTCGCCCGCGAGATGGTCGAGAACGAACGCTCCACCGCGATCAATCCGGGCGAAGCGGTCGAGGAGAAGGTGTCGCTGTCGGATCGCTTCGGCCTGTGGCTCGGCTTCCACAAATGCAGCCAGGACGAATATCTGGCGATGGTGCGCGGCTATTGCGTCCATTTCGGCATCGCGCTCGACGACGAGCAGCTCGAACACGAGGCGCTGGAGTGGTCGACCACGCGCGGCTCGCGCTCCGGCCGCGTCGCCTGGCAGTTCACCCAGGAATTGGCCGGCCGCCTCGGCGTGCGGCTGGCGGTGAAGTAATCAACTCACCGTCATTGCAAGGAGCGCAAGCGACAAAGCAATCCAGCTTTTTCAAGACTGGATTGCTTCGCTGCGCTTGCAATGACGTTGTCTAGCGGCAGATGTTTCCCGACGTTACGCCCCATTGAGGAACTTGAGCGGATCCACCGGCGTCGAGCCCTTGCGGATCTCGAAGTGCAGTTGCGGCGATCCCGCTTCGCCCGACTGGCCGGACTTGGCGATGGTCTGGCCGCGCTTGATGGTCTCGCCACGCTTCACCAACAGCTCACTGGCGTGGGCATACGCCGTGACATAGCCGTTGGAGTGTCGCACGAGCACCAGATTGCCGTAGCCTTTCAGTTCGTTGCCGGCATAGGCGACGACGCCGTCCTCGGCGGCCTTCACCGGCGTGCCTTCCGGCACCGCGACGTTGATGCCGTCATTGGCCTTGCCGTTGGTTTTTGCGCCGTAGGCGGCGACGACGCGGCCGCGCACCGGCCAGCGGAAGGTCGGCAGCGCGCCGGTGGCCTCCGCCGACTTCACCGGCGACGGCGCGGCTTCGGCGGCGGCGGCCGGCGTTTCGACCGGACTGACCATCCGCGCCTTCTGCACCGGCTCCGTCGGAACCTTCGCGACCTGCACCGGAGCGGCGGCGGGCGCGGCCGGCGGCACGCTCGCCACGGCCGGCGCCGGCGCGGCCTTGCGGCTCGGCACCACGAGCTTGCTGCCGACCTTGAGCGGCGCGCTGGGCGACATGTGGTTGGCGCGCGCCAATTCGGCCGCGGTCATGTTGTTGCGACGCGCGATGCTCGCCAGCGTATCGCCGCGATTGACGTAGTGCGTCCCCGCGCCGGCGGGCACGGGCGCGGCGGCGGCGACCTTCGGCGCGGCGACAGGCGCCGGAGCCGGCTGGGCGTGCGCGGTCTGCCGCGACGGGATGATCAACTGCTGGCCGGGACGCAGCACGCGCGGTCCCTTGTAGCCGTTGGCGCGCAGGATCTCGGCCGACGACACGTTGTAGCGCCGCGACAGGCCCTCCAGCGTGTCGCTGGTGCCGACGATGATGGTGGTGCCGGTGCCGTGAGCGGGCGCGGCGGCGGCGGCATGCGGCGCGGGGGTCGCGGCGACCGAGCGCGGCGCCACGGTGCCGGTCGCCTCGATGCGCGGACGCGCCGGCGGTTCGTAGGAGGACACGCCGCGGCCGCCGCCGGAGACGCCGGACGTGGTCGGATAGCTGGGATAGCTTTGCGGCGCCGACACCGGCGGCGGCAGCGCCTGGGTGGTGTAGGACGGCTGCGGCGATTGCGGACGGGCGTATTGCGGCAGTTCCTGCCGCTGCACATACGGCGTCGGCGCCGCGTAAGGCGCGCCACGCACCGAACCGGTGGTCTCGTTGCGCGAATTGAAGGGGTTGTCCGCGAACCGCGTGGACGTATCGGCGCTACAGCCGGCGAAACCGATCGATATCAGCGCGAGGACCGCCACCTGCGGAACACGGCGGGAGCAAAGCAGGTCGACTACCCGAGACATGGTTACTCACTCATACGCAACACGACTATGATTTTGAGTAAACACATCGGCAGTAAACAAGGCTTTAAGTCCGGCGAATTTGATTCACCATTTCACCATCCGGCCAAATCTCCGCTACATTTCGCGCGCAATGCCCGGCAGCGCCGGAACGAAACGGACGTCGAACAATTCGCGACGCTCGAATCCGTCCGCGGTCGGCTGGATGCGCACCAGGGTCTGGCGACCGCGCGGCGGACCGACCGGCGCGATCATGATGCCGTCCGGCCGCAACAGCCGCGTCAGCGACGGCGGAATCTCCGGCAGCGCCGCGGTGACGATGATGCGATCGAACACGCCGATGTCCTCGGGCAGCGCCAGGCCGTCGGCCAGCACCACCTCGACATTGTCGTAACCGAGCTTCGCCAGCCGCGCGCGGGCGGTGTCGGCCAGGGTGCGGAAACGCTCGACGCTGACCACATGCGCGCACAGGCGCGCCAGCACCGCCGCCTGATAACCGGAACCGGTGCCGATTTCGAGCACGCGATGCTCCGGCCGCAGCCGCAACTGCCCGGTCATGTAGGCGACCACGAACGGCTGGCTGATGGTCTGCCCGCAGGCGATGCCGAGGGCGGTGTCGCGCCACGCCGCGTCGCGATCCGCGGGGTCGACGAAGACATCGCGCGGCACCTCCTCCATCGCCCGCAACACCGCCTGATCGCTGATGCCGCGACGGCGCAGGCTGAGTTGAAACAGCATCTTCTCCGGCGGATTTTCAGCAGGTGACATGTCGGCCTCGCAAACTCCTCCGACCGTTGCGGCGGGAACGACTTGCCGGCGCGCCGCCGCGCCCGATCGCTTGTGACTATATCGCGGACAAGTTTACAGAATTTTTGCCATCCGCGCCCGCGAACGCCGCGGTGCGGGGGTGTTCCGCGATGTTTCCGGCCCGCGACCGGGCCCACGCGGCGATGTTGCTTTTGGCGCTGTTATTTGCGATTTTCGCCGCCTTATTGATGAAGGGCTCCCCATGACTGCGTCGAGGCCGCCGGGCGGTTCGGTCTTCCTGGTCGAGGACGAAACCATGATCCGGATGATGGTCGCGGAAATGCTGGAGGACCTTGGCTACAAGGTCGCCGGCGAGGCCGGAGACGTCGACGACGCGCTGCGGCTGATCGAGACCGTCGATTTCGACATCGCGTTGCTCGACGTCAACGTCAACGGCAAGGTCATCACGCCGGTGGCGCACGCCATCGCCGCGCGCAATCGTCCGTTCGTGTTCGCCACCGGCTACGGCACGCAAGGCATGCCGGAGGAATTCCGCGACCGCCCGGCGTTGCAGAAGCCGTTCCAGATGGAGACGCTGGCGCGGCTGCTCGCGGTCACGCTGCAAAATTCGGCGGCCTGACCGGCGGCGCGCTCAGCCGTTGTCGATCGCGAACGTCATCCCGGCGTGGTCCGACAATCGCTTGATGAGGCGGTGGCCAAGCGCCGCGCCGGGCGTCCAGATGCCGCCCGGCACGTCGGACGCCTCGCGCACCAGGCAGATCGCGCTTTCGGCGATCATCTTCGAGGTGCAGCCATAGCCGGGATCGCGGTCGCCGGTCACCACCGCGCGCAAGGTCCGGCCATCCGGCGCGACGCCGAGAAACAGAAGGTCGAAATAACCGGCTTCGCGCTCCTCTTTCGAAGGCCCCTCGCCCGGCTTCGGGCTGCCCTGCGCGCCCATCTTGTTGTTGGCGACGACCATCGCCTTGGCCCTCTCCTCGCCGGCGTCGCCGGGGCCGGCGATCATCATCTCGTCGTAGACGAAATCCCGGCCGTAGGGAAAGCCGAGCAGGAAATTCGAGCGATGGACGTTGCGGGTGTTGATGTTGGCCATCACGAACGGCGTGAGCCAGACGCCGAGGTCGTCGTCGAACAGCGGCTTGTTGCCGGGCGGCTGCTTCGGCCCGGCAAATCCCGGCGTCAGCACGAACGGATCGCGCATCATCGGCAGCAGCGTGGGGTCGTTGGCGGCGGCGGCGAAGATCGCCTTCATGCTGGCGGCCGTGCCGCCGGAGAAGGTGCCCTTCATCTTGCGGACGCGGCCCTTGACCCGGGAAAACGGCGCGCCGAAGGTCTTTTTCGCGGCATCCTGAAGGAAGAACACGCCAAGCTCGAACGGGATCGAATCGTAGCCGCAGGAGAACACGATGCGCGCGCCCGACGTGCGCGCCGCCTCCTGATGCCGGTCGATCATCTGCCGCATCCACACCGGCTCGCCGCAAAGGTCGAGATAGTCGGTGCCGCTCTCGGCGCAGGCGGCGACGAGCTCGTTGCCGTAGAGCTGATAGGGTCCCACCGTGGTCAGCACCGCCCGCGTCTGCTTCAGCATGGCGTCGAGCGAGGCAGGATCAGTTGCGTCGGCGGCGATCAGCGGTGTGTCCTTGGACGCGCCGATCTCGTCGCGCACGGCGGCGAGCTTGTCGAGACTGCGCCCGGCCATCGCCCATTTCAGGTCGGTCGGCCGGCCGCCGCGCGAGGCCAGATATTCCGCCACCAGGCGGCCGGTGAAGCCGCTGGCGCCATAGACCACGACATCGAACTGGGCCGAAGGTTTCATCGACTGGGCTCCACGAATCAAGACGGCATGAACCGAAGCGGCATGAAGTCGTGCGACACGAATCGTCGCGGCGCATGCCGGGGCGCCCGTTGCATCATCGCCCGATGCAACGGTCAAGCCCGCGCGGCCCGGCGCTAGGCCCGGCGATCGGGATAGGACGCGCCCATTCCGGCGCGCACGTCGTTCTGGATGCCGTAGGGCGCGATCGGATAGCGCAGGCCGTTCTTGGCCAGCGCCTTCATGCCGGCCACCGCCTTGGCGAGGTGCGCCGGCGACAACGCCATCAGCATTTCCTCGTCCGGCACGCCGCCATAGCGCCGCTCGGCGAAGCACGGCAGCGACAGGCTCGGCTCGCCGGTCGCCAGCGCCCGCCCCCAGGAATCGGCGCAGGCGGTCTCGCCGACCACGCCCCACTCGAATTTCTTGTAGCCGGTGTATTGCAGCCCGTTGATGAGAATGATCATCTGGCCCGGCGTGGCGTAGACCAGGCAGATGTCCGGCCGGTCGAGCCGGCCGCTGGCGAGCGGGCTCACCGCCATCGCCTGATAGCGGCCGTAAGGCACGGTGCACAGCGCCTCCTGCCGCTTCTGCGCGTCGGGCTGGGTGCCGTGCCAGACGCCGACATAGGATTCGCCCCTCAGAAACGTCTCGTCGACGGGCGCAAGCCCGATCACGGCGCGGCATTGCGCGCCGACCAGGTCGGCGGAGGTGATGCCGACGGTCCAGTTCAGCCGCGACGCCATGCTGACGATCTGATCGGTGGTGTGGATCGCGCTCGGCCGGCGGATTTTCGGAATCGCCTCCATCTCGGCGACGGTGGCGAACATCTTCATGCCGATCACGGTGGTCTTGAGGCGCAACAGCGCATTGAGATCGGCGACCAGCGCCGCGAGATCGATCCGCTCATCCTGCGCCGGTTCGCGCGCCTTGACGTCCTGCTGCATCGCTTCGGGTTCCTTGCCTGTGTCCTGCGTTGCCGCAGTTTAGAACAACAATAAACAATGGAAACCACAAAACACGAATGGCGGCCGTCGCGGCGGTCGCGGCTTCCAGGTCATGCTCACAGCTAGAGCGGGTTTCGTTTAAACGGAAACGTCATGCGCGGGCTTGACCCGCGCATCCATCAAAAAGAAGAGTCGTTTCAGGTGGATGGATTGCCGGGTCAAGCCCGGCAATGACGGTCTTGTTACCATCAAAAGACAAACTGCCCTAGCCGAGTTTCCAGCCCGCCTCGGCGGCGAAACGGGCGTGGAAGTCGGGGTCGTAGGCCGCTTCCGGCGCGTCGCGCACCCAGCGGTCGAGCAGTTCGGCGTCGCGCCCCACCAGAATCCGCCAGCGATCGGCCTTCACGCCGTCGAGGATGATTTTGGCGGCGGCGGCCGCCGTCAGCGGCGCCTCCTCAAGAAAGACGCGGGCGCGCTCCGCGGCCATCTGCCGGATCACGTCGTCGGACAGTTGCGAGACGTCGACGCCGCCGGCGACCAGCCGCCCGCGCGCCTGTTCGATCTCGACCTGATCGAGCGCATCGCTCTCGGTGCCCTTCTGCACCTTGCGCGAATTCGAGATGATCGAGGTGCCGACATGGCCCGGCATCACCACCGAGCATCTGACATGCGGCGCGTTCAACCGCAGATCGGTGATCAGCGCCTCGGTGAATCCCTTCACCGCGAACTTGGCGGCGCTGTAGGCGGTATGCGGGACGGTGGGGCCGAGCGAGGCCCAGAAGCCGTTGACGCTGGAGGTGTTGACGATGTGGCCGGCGTCCGCCTTCACCAGCATCGGCAGGAACGTGCGGGTGCCGAGATAGACGCCGCCCCAGCAGATGTTGAAGGTGCGCTCCCACTGCTCGCGGCTGTTGACGAACAGACTGCCGCCGCCGCCGATGCCGGCGTTGTTGAACAACAGATGGATCAGTTCCGTTCCATGCTGCTCGGCCACCTCGTCGCGGAAGCGCAGCATCTGCCCCTCGTCGGCGACATCGGCGACATGGGTGGTGATGCGCAGTCCCTGCGGCAAGCGGTCGGCCTCGCAGAGGCGTTTGGTTTCCGCCATGTTGGCGGCCGAGACATCGCAGATCGCGACATGACAGCCCTCGGCGACAAGCTGCCGCGCCAGTTCGCGGCCCATGCCCGTGCCGCCGCCGGTGATGACCGCGATCCGCCCTGCGAAATCCTTCATGCCTGCTCCTTAGCCTCTGTCGTGCGTCAATTCTTTCAGCTTCACCATGCTGAGCAAGGTGAGATTCACCGGTGTCGGGATGTTCATCTCCGCGCCCTTGCGGACCACATAGCCGTTGAGAAAGTCGATCTCGCTCGGCCGCCCGCGCGCGAGATCCTGCGCCGTCGACGAATACTGGTTCGGCATCGACGTCACCAGCGCGACAACCGACGCATACAGATCGTTGGGAAGCGCCACGCCCAGCGGCTCGGCGACGGCGGTGCATTCCTCGACCACGTTACGCATCACCTCGCGCACGCCCTCGACGTCGAACAGCCGGCCGTAAGGCAATTGCGCCACCGCCGACAGTGCGTTGTAGGCGCAGTTGACCACCAGCTTGGCCCAAAGCTGATCGATGACGCGATCCGAAACCCTGGTCGGGATGGCGGCGGCGCTCAACTGCGCGGCGATGGCCTCGCTGTCGGCGGAGGCGCCGATCACCAGATCGCCGCGTCCGTGGTGGACGACATGGCCCGGCCCGGCCATTTCGGTCGCGACATAGACCGCCGCGGGAACCACCGCCTGGCGCAGCAGCGGCTGCAACCGCGTCGGGTTGTCGACGCCGTTCTGCAACGACAGCACCGTCGCGGTGTCCTTCAGAAACGGCGCCATCGCGCGGCCGGCGGATTCGGTATCGCCCGACTTGACGCAAAACAGGATGACATCGGCGCCGGCGACGCCGTCCGGCCCGGTGGTGGCGGCGACCGGCACCACGCCGGCGAACGCCTTGCTGTCCAGCCGGACGCCGCCATTGTCGCCGATCGCCGCGACATGGGGCGGGCGGCCGATCAGCACGACGTCATGGCCGCCCCTGGCCAGCATGGCTCCGAAATAGCAGCCGACCGCGCCGGCGCCCATCACCGCGACTTTCATATATCCCGACTCCAGCCTCGCGGTGGTTCAAAGCGATGGCAAAACGCGGACCGCGCATCGACCCGGCGAACGGCCCGACGCCGGCCGCCGCCGATCACAGTGGCATTGATTTGTCGTGATCCGCAATGGCCGTCTGACAGCACTAAGAGCTGCCTTCATCAGGGCGCGACGGCATTCATGCGGCGCGGCGCGGTCGCGCCGCCCGCCATGGCCGGCCGGGACAGGCCGGTCAGATCTGACGGCCGCGGTTGCGCTCCGCCAGTCGCGATTGCGCCTCGGTTTCGAGCAGCGCCTCGAACGTCAGCGCATTGGGGCAATATTCGCCGTAGTTCTGCGCGGCCGATCCTTCCTCAAGCTCGTGGCGGCAGCGATCGACCACCAGGCAGCCGGAACAGACCACGCGCATGTCGCGCGTCACCGCGCCGGGATTGGCGATCTCGATCTCGTCGATATCCAGCGCGAGCGCCTGCATCAGCCGATCCAGTTCCTCGGTGCTGCGCGCCCCGGCGACATAGAGACGCTCGAAATCACCCTCGGACAGGCCGACGTCGCGGGCCAGTTCCTCGCGCTGAACCATGTCGAGCGAATGCAGTTCGCTCGCCAGCGCGTAGCGGCTTTTCAACTTTTCCCAAATCTCTGAGACACTCATTTCGGCACCTCCAGATGATCGCCAGCCTGTCACGCGCGCGCAAACGGGACTTTGATCTGGCTCAACTTCGCCCCGGGGTGCCGACCGGGTCGGGGAGCGGCTCCGTCACGCCGGGCGCGAGGGGCCGACAATGGTGCGGGCGACCGGAATCGAACCGGTACAGACCTCGCGGTCCTACGGATTTTAAGTCCGTTGCGTCTACCAATTTCGCCACGCCCGCCTGCTTTCTTTTCAAGGACTTAGAAAGGAAAAGCAAGCATCTCCGCGCAACGCGCCATTGCGTCGCAAAGCCGGTTGGTCGCGGCGCGAGGCGCGACGGCGGTGGCCGCCGGGCATCGACATCCGCCGGACGACCCGAAATCAAGTCGCCGGACCGGCTTGCCTTCTACCTGGGGCAAGAGTTGAATCGCCCTTTATTTAAGAAATTCTGGGAGGCTTTCATGATCAGAACGGGATTGGCCTTGCTGTGGCTTGTCAGCATCGGCGTGACGGCCGTCCGCGCGGAAACGGTTCGCATCCTGGCGCTGGGCGCCAGCAACACGAACGGCCGCGGCGTCGCGACCGAAAGCGCCTGGCCGGCGCAACTTCAGCAAATGCTTCGGGCAAAGGGCTACGATGTCGTGGTGACGGTCAACGCCGTGAATGGCCAGACCAGCGGCCAAATCCTCGCACGCGCGAAAAGCGCAATTGCCCCCGGGACGAAGTTCGTCATCTTCGACAACGGCGGAGACAACGACCGCAAGCGCGGCGTGCCGCCGGCGGAGACCAATGCCAACGTGGCTCAAATCGTGGCAACGATCAAGGCGCACGGCGCGACCCCGATCCGGGCGCCCTATCGAGCCGTCGCGGGTCACATGTATTCAAGCGCCGGCTATCAGGGCGACGGCCACCACCTGACCGCCGAATCCCACGCGCGCGTCGCGGCCGCCTTGCTGCCGCAAATCACCTCAAGGCTCAAACGAACCAGATAACCCGTCGCATCAAGCGCGCCGTCGCGATCGGTCAACGCATCGCAGCGGTCATTTGTGGTGTTTTGGGCGAAGCACGTCCGCGGGTTTTGGGCGGCGGTCATGTTCGCCGCAGGTCGTCCGCGCGCTTGACTTGACGCGAAGCCGCGGCCGAAGATGATCCCGCCGCCTGCGCGCCCCGCCGCGAGCCCCAATCCAAGACGAACGGAAACGCCCATGCCCACCATCGAACATATTGAAGGTTTCGCCGACGAACTGACCGCGATCCGCCGCGATCTCCACGCCCATCCCGAAATCGGCTTCGAGGAGAAGCGCACCTCCGGCATCGTCGCCGACAAGCTGGCGCAATGGGGCATCGAGGTGCATCGCGGGATCGGCGGCACCGGCGTGGTCGGCGTGCTCAAGGGCAAGGGCGACGGCGGCAGGCGGATCGGCCTGCGCGCCGACATGGACGCGCTGCCGATGGAGGAAAACACCAACCTGCCGTGGCGCTCGACCATTCCCGGCCGCTTCCACGGCTGCGGCCACGACGGCCACACCACCATGCTGCTCGGCACCGCGCGCTACCTCGCGGAGACCCGGAATTTCGACGGCACGGTGCATTTCATCTTCCAGCCGGCCGAGGAAGGGCTCGGCGGCGCGCGCGCCATGCTCAAGGACGGCCTGTTGGAGAAATTTCCGTGTGACGAACTTTACGGATTGCACAACGCCCCGGATCTCAAGCACGGCGAGTTGGTGATCTCGCCCGGCCCCAGCATGGCCAGCGCCGACTTCTTCGACATCACCATCACCGGCTTCGGCGCGCACGGCGCGATGCCCGAGCGCTCGCGCGATCCGGTGGTGATCGCGATGAATCTCGGGCAGGCGCTGCAAAGCATCGTCAGCCGCAACGCCGATCCGCTGCACGCCGCGGTGCTCTCGATCACGCAGATCCATGCCGGCTCGGCCTACAACGTCATTCCGAACGAGGCCACCCTCGCCGGCACCGTCCGCACCTTCGACCAGCCGACCCGCATGATGATCCGCGAACGCATGAAGACCATCGCGGCCGGCATGGCGCAGGCGTTCGGGGTCGATATCAAGGTCGAGATCCGCGACATCTTCAGCGTGCTGATCAACAGCGAGGAACACTCCAAGGTGGTGTTCGACGTGGCGCGCACCGTGCTCGATCCGAAGAACGTCGCCATCAAGGAGACGCCGCGGATGGGCAGCGAGGACTTCGCCGACATGCTGCTGGCGGTGCCGGGCGCCTATTTCTGGCTCGGCCACGACGGCTCGGTGCCGGTGCATAATCCGGGCTTCGTGCTCGACGACAAGATCCTGCCGATCGGCGCCAGCATGTTCGCGCGCATCGTCGAAACCCGGCTGCCGGTGTCGGCATGAGCGGACTGAACGATCTTTCCGCCGTCGAACTGCTCGCCGGCTATCACCGCAAGCAGTTCTCGCCGAGCGACGTGCTTGAGGACGTGCTGGGGTGCGTCGCCCGATGGGAGCCGCATATCCATGCGCTCTATGCGTTCGATCCCGACGGCGCGCGGGCGCTCGCGAAAGCCTCGACCGAACGCTGGCGCAAGGGCGAGCCGATCGGCTCGCTCGACGGCGTGCCGATCACCATCAAGGAGAACATCGCCACCAAGGGCGTGCCGGTGCCGCTCGGCGCGGCGACCACGACGCTCGTGCCCGCGCCGGTCGATGCGCCGCAGGCGGCGCGCGTGCGCGAAGCCGGCGCGGTGATCTTCTCCAAGACCACGATGCCGGACTACGGCATGTTGTCGTCGGGCCTCTCCAGCTTCCATCCCCTCACCCGCAATCCGTGGGACGTGCGGATGAATCCCGGCGGCTCCAGCGCCGGCGCCGGCGCGGCGGGGGCCGCCGGCTACGGCCCGCTGCATCTCGGCACCGACATCGGCGGCTCGGTGCGGCTGCCGGCGTGCTGGTGCGGCATCTTCGCGCTGAAGCCGAGCCTTGGCCGGGTGCCGATCGATCCGCCCTATGTCGGCCGCGTCACCGGCCCGATGACCCGCACCGTCGACGACGCGGCGCTGTTGATGAGCGTGCTGTCGCGACCCGATCCGCGCGACGGCATGAGCCTGCCGCCCGCCGACATCGACTGGCCCGCGCTCGATGTCTCGCCCAAGGGCAAGCGCATCGGCCTGTTGCTCGATCTCGGCTTCGGCGATCCGCTGGAAGACGCGGTGCGCGCCACGGTCACCGCCGCCGCGCGCGCGTTCGAGGCCGCCGGCGCATCGGTGCGCGAAGTCTCTGGCGTCATCACCCGCGAGACGCTCGACGGCCTCGACGCCTTCTGGCGCGCGCGCTCGTGGGACGATCTGTCGAAACTTGCACCCGAGGTCCGCGCCAAGGCGCTGCCTTACATCTATCAATGGGCGGAAGGCGGCGCGACACTCTCCGGCGTCGACGTGGTGCGCGGCTTCAACGCCACCATGGCTATCCGCGCGGCGGCGGCGCAACTGTTCGCCGATCTCGACTATGTGATCTCGCCGGTGTCGCCGGTGGTCAAGTTCGCCGCCGAACTCGCCGCCCCGCGCAACGATCCGCAAAAGCCGTTCGAGCACATCATCTACACCGTGCCGTGGAACATGGCGGAGAATCCGGCGGCGTCGATCAACGGCGGCTACGACGCCGACGGGTTCCCGATCGGTGTGCAGATCATCGGCCGCCGCTTCGACGATCTCGGCGTGCTGCGGATGGCGAAGACGTTCGAGGGCCTGCGCGGGCCGCAAAAGCCGTGGCCGGTGGCGCCCTCCTGACCCACCATTCGTCATTGCAAGCGAAGCAATCCAGAGGCCGCAAGGGAAGACTGGATTGCTTCG
>JBDHSX010000010.1:0-47676 GCA_039808365.1 Xanthobacteraceae bacterium
ATTTCACCTACGTCTCGACCGCCGGCGGCGCGTTCCTGGAATGGATGGAAGGCAAGCCGCTGCCCGGCGTCGAGGTGCTGCGGGCCAAATGAGGCGCAAGTGATGCATAAGTGACGCGTTGCCGGGGCGCAGTTGGTCGCTTATGTTACATGTAACAACTCCAACGCGAGGGAGGCGTGTCATGGCCGATAGCGCCAAGCGCGTTCAGAAGCACCGCGACAAGCTGCGCGCCGCCGGCCTTAAGCCGGTGACGATCTGGGTTCCCGACGTCAACGCGCCCGGGTTCCAGGAAAAAATCGACCGGGCGATCGCCATTATCAATGCGGATCAGGAGAGCCAGCGCGTGATGGACGAGATGTTGGCGCTTGCGGATTTCAGCGACTGGAAATGAGGCAGGGCGACATCATCTCCGTCTCGCTGCCCGGCGACTATGGCAAGCCGCGTCCCGCACTGGTCGTTCAGTCGGACATCTTCGAGCATCTGAATTCCGTGACCGTGTTGCCGCTGACCAGCCACATCTTGAGCGCCGAGCCTTGCCGGGTGACGGTCGAGGCTTCGGAACAGAACGGTCTCCGCCAGATTTCGCAGATCATGGTGGAGAAAGCTTCGACATTGCCGCGCGGCAAAGCCGGCCCGGTGATCGGCCGTCTGAGCGTGACCGACATGGCCGTCGTCAACCGTGCCCTTGCCGTATTTTTCGGTTTTTCGTGAACGTCAACCCTTCAACTTCAAACGCCGCTATTCTGTAGGAGACATCAATGAACCTCGCCGACCTCAACAAAATCGCCCAGGCCATGGTGGCCCCCGGCAAGGGCATTCTCGCCGCCGACGAATCGTCGGGCACCATCAAGAAGCGCTTCGACGCCATCAATGTCGAATCCACCGAGGACAACCGCCGCGACTATCGCGAGATGCTGTTCCGCTCGAATGAGGCGATGACCAAGTACATTTCCGGCGTCATCCTCTACGACGAAACCATCTGGCAAAAAGCCAAGGACGGCACGCCGCTGGTCAAGCTGATCGAGCAGGCCGGCTGCATTCCCGGCATCAAGGTCGACGAAGGTACGCAAGCCTTGCCCGGCTGCCCCGGCGAACTGATCACCGTGGGCCTCGACAAGCTCGCCGAGCGTTTGAAGAAATATTACGAGCAGGGCGCGCGCTTCGCCAAGTGGCGCGCGGTAATCGATATCGGACAGGGCATTCCGAGCTATGCCGCGATCCACACCAATGCCCACGCGCTGGCGCGCTACGCGGCGCTGTGCCAGGCCGCGCAGATCGTGCCGATCGTCGAGCCGGAAGTGCTGATGGACGGCGATCATTCGATCGAGCGCTGCTACGAGGTCACCCAGTTCGTTCTCAAGGAGACCTTCCAGGAACTCTATTACCAGAAGGTCGCGCTGGAAGGCATGATCCTGAAGCCGAACATGGCGATCTCCGGCAAGAAGGCCAAGGACCGCGCCGGCGTGCGAGAGGTGGCGGAACAGACCGTCAAGCTGTTGAAGGAATGCGTGCCGGCGGCGGTGCCGGGCATCGCCTTCCTGTCCGGCGGCCAGAGCGACGAGGAGGCCACCGCCCATCTCGACGCCATGAACAAGATCGGCGGCCTGCCGTGGAAGCTGACCTTCTCCTACGGCCGCGCGTTGCAGGCGGCGCCGCAGAAGGCGTGGTCCGGCAAGGCCGAGAATCTCGGCGCCGGCCAGCAGGCGTTCACCCACCGCGCCCACATGAACGGCCTCGCCTCCAAGGGCGAATGGAAGGCCGATCTGGAGAAGAAGGCGGCGTAAGGGCCTGAAGACCCAACCTCGTCATTGCCAGCACTCGGATCAACGCTTCGCGTTGTCCGAGCACAGGCTCCGCGAAGCAATCCAGCTCTTTCTTGGGGACCCCTGGATTGCTTCGTCGCTTCGCTCCTCGCAATGACGGTCACGAGACGATGCGCTCGACGTGAGGCCGCCCATGTCCGCGAAATCCGCCTCCGCCCGTCCGGCGCCGCGCCTGTATCTTGCGACGCCGGTGGTGGATGACGCGGCGGCGCTGGCCGCCGTGCTGCCCGACATCCTCGCCGGCGCCGACGTCGCCGCCGTGCTGCTGCGGCTGGCCGATGGCGATCCGCGCACCCTGCTCGGCCGCATCAAGATGCTCGCTCCCGTGGTGCAGAATGCCGGCGCGGCGCTGCTGCTCGACGGCCATGCCGATCTGGTGGCGCGCGGCGGCGCCGACGGCGCGCATCTCACCGGGCTCGACGCGATGCAGGAGGCGCTGCCCGGCCTCAAGCCGGATCGCATCGCCGGCGTCGGCGGCCTGCACACCCGCCACGACGCCATGGTCGCGGGCGAGGCCGGCGCCGACTATGTGCTGTTCGGCGAGCCGGACGCGCGCGGCGGACGGCCCTCGGCGGAGGCCATCGCGGAGCGGCTGAACTGGTGGGCCGAACTGTTCGAGCCGCCCTGCGTCGGCTACGCCGCGACCCGCGTCGAGGCGCGCGCTTTCGCCGCCGCCGGCGCGGATTTTGTCCTTGTCGGTGACATGATTTGGTCCGATCAAGCGGGATCGGCCGCGGCGCTTGCGGATGTGGCCGCGGCGCTCAAGGAAGGTTATGCGGCAGCGGGACATCCTCTCCCCGGACGGAATTGACGCGGGCATGACAATGCTGCGCGCCGTGACGATCGTGCTGGGCGTCGCGCTTGGCGCGGCGAGCGCGCGGGCGCAGACGCCGCCGGTGCCGCCGGCCCCGATTCCGCAGGCCCCGATTTCGCCACAACAATCCCAGCCCGCTCCCGAGCCGCCGCCCGCGCCGAAAGCCGCGCCCAGGCACACGCCGAAACACACGCCAAAGGCCGCACCGAAACCGGAAGCCAAAGCCGTCCCCGCGCCGGTGCGGAAATCGACCACCACGGAAAAGCCGCCCGCCACCGAGGCGGGCAAGGCCGCCGCCGTGAGCAACGATCTCGACGCCGTGCTCAACGAGCCGCCGAATGTCGATCTGGTGTACGGCGCTTACCAGCGCGGCTTCTATCGCACCGCCTTCAACCTCGCCATGAAGCGCGCCGAGGCGAAGAACGACACCGCCGCCATGACCATGCTGGGCGAACTCTACGCCACCGGCCAGGGCGTCAAGCGCGACTACGCCAAGGCCGTTGAATGGTACAAGCGCGCCGCCGATCTCGGCGACCGCGAGGCGATGTTCGCGCTGGCGATGCTGAAGATCGGCGGCCAGGGCGGGCCGGCCGATCGCGAGGGCGGCGCGACGCTGCTGGCCTCGGCGGCGAAACTCGGCGAGCCCAAGGCCGCCTACAATCTGGCGCTGCTCTATGTCGACGGCCAGACCTTTCCGCAGGATTTCAAGCGCGCCGCCGAACTGCTGCGCATCGCCGCCGACGCCGGCAACGACGACGCGCAATACGCGCTGGCGAGCTTCTACAAGGAGGGCACCGGCGTCGAGAAGGACATCGACAAGTCGGTGCGGCTGCTGCAAGCCGCGGCGCTGGCCGGCAACGTCCCTGCCGAGGTCGAATACGCCATCGCGCTGTTCAACGGCACCGGCACCACCAAGAACCAGGTCGCCGCGATCTCGCTGCTGCGCAAGGCGGCGCGGCAGAACAACCCGATCGCGCAGAACCGGCTGGCGCTGGCGCTGACGCAAGGGCTGGGCGCGCCGGTCGACATGATCGAAGGGCTCAAATGGCATCTGGTGGCGAAAACCGCAGGCAAGGGCGATCCGCTGCTCGACGAGGCGCTGGCGCGGCTGTCCCCGGAGGACCACGCCAAGGTCGAGGCCGCCGCGCGAAAATGGCTCGGCGCCAAATGACCGGCCGACGCTCAACCCGGCGATCGGACCTTGACGGCGCGCGCGGCGCGAGGCACCCAGTCCCCTCACCAAGCGCCCCCGGCGCGATGAATCGAGACATCCATGCTGCATTCCGCCCTCATCAACGTCATGGTCAAGGCCGCGCGCCGCGCCGGCCGCAGCCTCAGCCGCGACCTCGGTGAAGTCGAAAATCTCCAGGTGTCGCTGAAGGGCCCGGCCAATTTCGTCAGCGCCGCCGACAAGCGCGCCGAGGAAATGCTCTATAGCGACCTGTCAAAGGCGCGGCCGGGCTACGGCTTCCTCGGCGAGGAGGGCGGCAACCGCGAGGGCGCCGACAAGACCCATACCTGGATCGTCGATCCGCTCGACGGCACCACCAATTTCCTGCATGGCATTCCGCAATTCGCCATCTCCATCGGCCTGCAACGCGAAGGCACGGTGATCGCCGGCGTGATCTACAACCCGGCCACCGACGAACTGTTCATCGCCGAGCGCGGCAAGGGCGCGTTCCTCAACGACAGCAGGTTGCGTGTCGCCGCCCGCAAGCAGTTGCAGGACTGCGTCATCGCTTGCGGGCTGCCGCATATCGGCCGCGGCGACCTGCCGCTGTCGCGCGACGAAATGGCGGCGTTGCAGCCGCGCGTCGCGGGCCTGCGCCGCTTCGGCGCGGCCTCGCTCGATCTCGCTTATGTCGCGGCGGGCCGGCTCGACGGCTATTGGGAACGCAACCTCAAGCCATGGGACATGGCGGCCGGCGTCATCATGATCCGCGAGGCCGGCGGTGTGGTCAGCGATATCCAGACCCCGGGCGATCCGCTGGCGACCGGCGACGTGGTGTGCGGCAATGAAACCATTCACGCCGAACTGACGAAAATTTTGCGGCCGTTGAAGAAGTAAGCCGCAACCTTGAACCGTCATTGACCTCGCGGTCATCCTTGCGAAGGCTTCGCCGTCGTCATTGCGAGCGAAGCGAAGCAATCCAGGGGCCACAAAGCAAGGGCTGGATTGCTTCGTCGCTTCGCTCCTCGCAATGACGGGTGAGACGGGTAGCGGTCAAACTATTCCGCGTCCGCCGCCATGGCGATGCGCAGCGGCTTGGGGATCGGCCGGGCGCGGCCGCCGGAGATGAACGCCACGCGGACGCGGGCGGTGACCAGAACCTCGTCGCCGCGCCGGCATTCCTGAAACAGGCGGATCGAGGCGCCCCGCACCTCCTGCGTCGTGGTGACGACCTCAAGCAAATCGTCGAGCAGCGCCGGTTTCAGGAAATCGATGGCCATCGAGCGGACAACAAAGTTAAAGCCAGGGGCGTCGTCGTGGGCTTGCGCCAGCAGCGCCTGCTGACTGGTGCCGAGCAGGCGCAGGTAATTGGTCCTGCCGCGCTCCATGAAACGCAGGAAACTGGCGTGATAGACGATTCCGCCGGCGTCGGTATCCTCGAAATAGACCCGGACCGCCATGTGATGGCGGCCGTCGCGAATTTCGCCGTCGAGAGAGATTGTCACAAGAAGCCCGCCTGTTGCGCTTCGCCGGCCGCCTCTCTGGCACGGCGGCCCCGTTCCCGGCAAGCCGCAAACCTGCGCCTCACGCGATGGCGACAGGCCGGATCGGCGACCCGGTCGCGCCGGTCAGCCGCAGCGGTAGCGCCACGAACAGCACGCGCGGCGGACGCTTGCGCGCCAGCCCCTCAAGATCGAGATTCTCGATGATGTGAATGCCGGCGTCCACCAGCAGAATGGCGTGAACCGAGACGCCGGGGGTCGGCAGGCATTCGAAGCCGGGCGTATCCGATCCCATCAGGGTCACGCCGCGCTCGATCAGCCAGCGCGCCGCCGCTTCGCCGGGGCCGGGCATGCCGCCGCGGCGGCCGATGAACGTCTCGGCGTCCGACCAGTGCCTGGCCCAGCCGGTGCGGATCAGCACCGCGTCGCCGGGCTCGATTCGCGCCCCGCTCAACGCCAGCGCCGCCTCGACGTCGGCGACGGTGATCTCCTGCGCCGGGGCGAGGCAGTCGACGCCCGTGGCGGCGGCGACATCCAGCAGCACCGCGCCTTGCACGATCGGCGGAATGTCCGCCACCGAATGTTCCCGATAACCGTCGCGGGTTTCGACCTCCGCGACATGGACGCCGCCATGCAGGCAGCCGTTGCGGGAGAAATGGCCGAGCGCGTCGATATGGGTGCCGGAATGGCCGGAGGTGACGATCACCTCGTTGGCGAAGCTGGAGCCGTCCTCGCGCTTCACCGGATGCGGATCGCCATGGCGGCGATGCAGCGCCAGCGAGAACGGTATGTGCTGGTGATAGACCGGCATCGACGGCGCCATCGCGTGCGACAACTCATAGAGCTGCGCGCCGGGGCTGATCGCGCCGAGAATACGAGCGTCGAAGCGCGGAAGCTTGCTGTCCATTGCCATCCCTCCCGTTGCGGTCAATTCCAGACCGTGATTTTCAGCGATCGAAACCCGCGACCCTCACCTGGAACGAGGCGTCATCGTCCGCCAGCGGGTCCGCGCGAAGCGCGGCCCGAGGACAGGCTCCGGCGGACGATCCAGCAATCGGAGCGCGTGCAGGGAAAATTGATCCGACAGGGGATACTGGATCCTCTGCTTTCGCGGAGGATGACGGTTGTCGTGTTGCACGTTCACCATCCAAACGCGGTTGTCCATTTGGACCGATCAGGCTCTAAACGCCGATCTTCGGCGCGCGATGCTTGTCGAGACCGATGGCGATGTTCTTCTGCTCCATGTAGATCTCGAAGGCATAGTCGCCGCCGTCGCGGCCGATGCCGCTCGACTTGACGCCGCCGAACGGGGTCGGCAGATGCCGCACATTCTCCGAGTTCACCCATACCATGCCGGCCTCGACGCTTTGCGCCACGCGGTGGGCGCGGCCGACGTCGCCGGTCCAGATATAGGCCGCGAGGCCGTAGCGCACGTCGTTGGCGATGCGCAGCGCGTCGGCTTCGTCGTCGAACGGGATCGCGGTCAGGACCGGTCCGAAGATTTCCTCCTGCGCGATCTTCATCGAGTTCTTCGCGTCGGTGAACAGCGTCGGGCAGACGAAATTGCCCTGGCCCTCCATCGCCCGCTTGCCGCCGGTGGCGATGGTCGCACCATCGGCCTTTGCGTGATCGGCGTAGCTCAGCACCTTCTCGACATGCCGCTTGTGGATCAGCGGCCCGATCTCGGTTGCGGGATCGAGCGGATGGCCGACCTTGATCTTCTCGACCCGCGCCTTCAGTTCCGCCGTGAACTTGTCGTAGATCGAGCGCTGCACCAGCGCGCGGCTCGACGAGGTGCAGCGCTGGCCGTTGAGGCTGTAGATCATGAACAGCACGGCGTCGCGGGCGCGGTCGAGATCGGCGTCGTCGAACACGATCACCGGGTTCTTGCCGCCCAGTTCGAAGTGGACGCGCTTCAGGGTCGGCGCGCCCTGCGCCATGATGTGGCTGCCGGTGATCGACTCGCCGACGAAGGCGATGGCCTTGATTGACGGATGCTCGGTCAGCGCCTTGCCGGCGCTCTCGCCAAAACCATGCACCAGGTTGACGATGCCCTTGGGCAGGCCCGCGCCCTCGAACACCTCGCTCATGATCTCCGACAGGATCACCGCCGAGAGCGGGCTCCATTCGGCCGGCTTGTGGACGATGGTGCAACCCGCCGCCAGCGCCGGCGCGATCTTCCAGGTCGACAGCATGAACGGCGTATTCCACGGCGTGATGACGCCGACCGGGCCGATGGGCTGGCGGATGGTGTAGTTGAGATGCGTCTCGGTCGGCAGCGACAGGCCGTCATTGGCCTCCGGGGCCTTGTCGGCGTAGAAGCGGAAATTCTCGGCCCCGCGCAGCGCCGCCTTCGCCATGTAGCGGATCGCCTGCCCGCTATCGACGCTCTCGACCAGCGCGATTTCCTCGGCGCGGGCCTCGATCTTGTCGGCGATCTTGTGCAGCAGCGCCCGGCGTTTTTCGCCCGGCACCGTGCGCCACACCTTGAAGGCGTCCTCCGCCGCGCGCGCCGCGCGGTCGATCTCCGCCGCGCCGCCGGACGAGACCTGGCACAGCACCGAATTGTCGGTCGGGTCAAAATTCTCGAACGTCGTGGCGGTGGTCACGCTTTCGCCGGCGATCCGATGTGGCACCGGACCGCTCTTGAAACGGGCGAGGAAGGTTTGCGCCTTGCGCAGGTTGTCGGCGAGGGCGTCGTTGGCGAGAGGCTTGTTCATGTCACTCTCCTGGTGGATCGACTGGGTCAAAAATCATTTTGGCCGTCGCGACCGGTCATCGTCCAGTCGCGGCCACGGTGATATATTTAACGTGTTAAGTATCTCGCCGCAAGTTCTTTAATGACGGGCGCGGCGGCTTATTTTGCGGCCAGCGCGCCGTCAGAATAAACGACCTCACCGCCCACCAGCGTCAGCCGCGCCCGCGCCGCTTCGATTCCGTCCGGCGGCAGTTCCAGAATGTCGCGATCGAGCACCGCGAGATCGGCATATTGCCCGACTTTGATGCGGCCGCGGTGCGCCTCGTGCCCCATCGCGAAGGCCCCGCCCTCGGTATAGGCGGCCAGCGCCTCGGCGGCGGTCAGGGCCTCCGTGGCGTTGAGCACCAGCCCGTTGGCCGCCTTGCGATCGATCGCGGCGGCGATGCCGAGATAGGGCGAGAGCGGCCCGATCGGATGATCCGAACTGCCGGCGACGACGATTCCCGTGTCAAGGAGTGTTCGCCCCGGATAGAGCCGTTCCGCGCGCGCGGCGCCCACCGCCTCGGCGAACGACGCGCCGAGCCGGCGCAGAAAGCCGTATTGCGGCACCACGATCGCGCCGAGCGCGCGCGCCTGTTCGACCGCCATCGGCCCGCGCACCGCGAAATGCTCGATGCGATGCCGCGCGTCGTCGCGCGGCCAGGCGCGATGCGCCGCGGTCAGGCAATCCAGCCACTGCGCGATGCCGCGATCGCCGATCACATGGGCGGCGAGCTGCCAGCCGCAGGCGTGAGCATCGATCACCTTGGCGCGCAGGTCGGCGGGTGGCTCCATCAGCAGGCCCGCCGTCGCACCGTCCGCATAGGGCTCGAAGAACGCGGCGGTCCGCGCGCCGATAATGCCGTCGACGAAAAACTTCAGCGTCCGCACCTGCCAGCGATCGTCGATACCGGACGGCGCGAGGCCACGGTCGCGCGCCTCGCTCGGATCAATGCGCAGCATGAAGCCCATGCGCAGCGGCAGACCGCCGCTTTCGCGCAACGCATTCCAGATCGCCCACTCGGTATCGAAGCCGTTGTTGAAGCCGACCGCCGCTTCGGTCACGGCGACGATGCCGTAGCTCAGGCATTCGTCGGCCACCTGACGGATCGCCGCGATGCTGCGCGCGGTCGACGGCGGCGGGATCAGCGCGGCGACGATGTCGGCGGCGTTCTCGGTCAGCACCCCGTTGAGCCGGCCGTCGGTGCGCTCGATGGTGCCGCCGACCGGATCGGGCGTCGAGTCATCGAAGCGCGCGCGCGACAACGCCGCCGAATTGGCGACCGACAGATGGCCGCCGGTGCGGCGCAACAGCACCGGGCGTCCACCGGAGACGGCATCCAGTTCCTCGCGGGTCGGGTGGCGGCGCTCGGCGAGAAATTGTTCGCTGTAGTCCGCCGACATCACCCATTCGTCGGGCGCGGCGGCGGCGCAGGCGGCGCGCACCCGTTCCAACAGCGCGGCGACGGTGTTGGCGGTCGGGCCAAGCGGCAGGTTCAGGAGTTCCTGCGCCCGCATGAACAGATGGGCGTGGGCGTCGGTGAGCCCCGGCACCACGCGGCCGCCATCGAGATCGATGGTGCGGGCGGCGCGCGGCGCATCCGTCGCCGCCCCGATCCAGGCGATGCGGCCGGCCTCGATCAGAACGCTGTCGGCGTCACGTTGGCCGACTCCGGCCAAGCGCCCGCCGCGCAACAGCAGCGTGGTCGGTTCAGACGGCATCCTTCACCACGGCGATCATGTCGATCTCGATCTTGAGGCCCGCGCGTGCCAGATGCGCGACGCCGACCGTGGTGCGCGACGGCGGATCCTTCGGAAAAAACTCGCGGAACACCTCGTTCATCGCCGCGAACTCGTTCATCATGTCGGTCATGTGGATCGTCATCTTCAGCGCGGTGTCGAGCGAGGCGCCGCCGGCTTCCGCCAGCGCCTTGACGTTCTCCAGCGCGATGCGGGTCTGCGCCTTGATGTCCTGCGGAAATTCGCGGGTCACCGGATCGGAGCCGGTCTGCCCCGAGATGAACAGCAACTTGTCCCAGCGGATCGCCGGCGAATACGGGATGCCCGGACGCAGGCCGGTGGGCGGGACGACGACGGTGCGCGACATGTTGTTTTATCCTTCTTCGGTGCGAGAGGTGATTTCGGTGTCGGTCATGGCCTCGCGATAGCGGTCGCCGGCGCCGAGATAGGCGGCGAGCACGCGCGGGTCCTGCCGCAGGCTTTCGGCGTCGCCCGAGGCGACGACGTTGCCGACTTCGAGAACGAAGCCGCGATCAGCCACCGACAGCGCCAGATGCGCGTTCTGCTCGACCAGGATGCCGGTCATGCCCGCGGCCTTGAGCCGGTCGATGGCCTCGAAAATTTCCTCGGTGATGCGCGGCGCCAGCCCCGTCGAGGGCTCGTCAAGCATCAGGAGCTGCGGCTCGGCCATCAGCGCGCGGCCGACCGCGACCATCTGCTGCTCGCCGCCCGACAGCGTGCCGGCAAGCTGCCTGCGCCGCTCCTTCAGCTTCGGCAGCAGCGCGTAGATCCGCTCCAGCGCGGCAGCCATTTTGGCGCGACCTTCACGACGGCGCAGGAACGCCCCCAGCCGCAGGTGATCCTCGACGCTGAGGCCGGGAAACAATTCGCGCCGCTCCGGCACGATGACGATGCCGCGCGCCACGCGCGCCTCCGGCTTGAGCGTCCTGAGATCCTCGCCGGCGAAGGTGACGGTGCCGGAGCGCTGCTGCAAAACCCCCATCAGGCTGTTGAGCAGCGTGGTCTTGCCGGCGCCGTTGGGGCCGATGAAGGTCACGAACTCGCCGCGCGCGACCGAAAAGGAGATGTCGTCGATGGCGATCGCCTCGCCATAGCCGACGGTGAGGTTGGCGATCTCAAGCAGCTTTGTCACGGCCGCCTCCGAGATAGGCCGCGATCACCGCGGGATCGGCTTGCACGTCCTTCGGCGATCCCGCCGCGATGATCCGGCCGCGATCGAGCACCACCAGGCGTTCGACGCATCCCATCACCAGTTCCATGTCGTGCTCGACCAGCAGAATGGTGACGTGTTCGGCCTGCAACTGCCGCAGGATTTTGACCAGGGTCAGCTTTTCCGAGAAGCGCAACCCGGCGGCGGGCTCGTCGAGCAGCAGAATTTGCGGATCGGCCACCAGCGCGCGGGCGATCTCGACGATGCGCTGCTTGCCGAGCGGCAAGCTGCCGGCGGCGAGATCGGCCTCGGCCGCAAGCCCGACCCGCTCCAGCGCGGCGCGGGCGCTGGCGAGCGCCTGCCGGTTCTCCTCGCCGTCGAGCGCGAACAGCCCGCGAATGAACCCGGCCTTGGTGCGGCAATAGGCGCCGAGCGCGACGTTCTCGATCACCGAGAGGTCGGGCATCAGTTGCACATGCTGGAAGGTGCGCGCCATGCCGCGCCGGATCAGGGTATGATCGGCGGTCAGCGGCTCGCCGAACAGCGTGACGCGGCCGGTGGTCTGGCGTTGCAGGCCGGAAATAATGCTGAACAGCGTGGTCTTGCCGGCCCCGTTCGGGCCGATCAGCCCGACGAACTCGCCGCGCCGCAATTCCATGCCGACTCCCTGAAGCGCCTGCAAGCCGCCGAAACGGATGCCGATGTCGTCGAGCCGCAGCAGCACCTCGCCCTTGTTCGCGGTCAGCGTCGAGCGCGACAGTCCGGAGCCCTCGCGGCTGCGCAGCGAAGGCTTCGGCAGCCAGCGCTCCACCGCCGGCCACAGGCCTTGCGGCCATTTGAGCAGCACGACGACGAGGATGAGGCCGAACACGATGACTTCGAGATTGCCCGACAGGCCCCAGCGCGCCAGCACGTCCTGCAAGGTCCACTGCGCCCCCTCCATGGCCAGCGCGCCGACGACGCCGCCGGCGGCGCTCATCGGGCCGCCGAGCACGGCCATGATCAGCAGCTTGAACGACGTCATCAGCGCGAACGGCGATGGGCTGACGAAGCGCAGCAGATGGACGTAAAGCGCGCCGCCGAGCGCCGCCAGCACCGCCGAGAATACGAACACTTTGACACGCAAGACCGTGGTATCGACGCCGAAGGCGCGCGCCAGCCCGTCATGCGCCTCCAGCGTGGCGATGGCCCGCCCGGTCCGCGAGGTGCGCAGTCGCGACAGACCGAGCACCGTCAGGAGCGTGACGATCCAGATCAGCTGAGTATACAGCCGGTCGTCAATCAGTTCGAAGCCGAACAGCCGCAGCGGCGGTATCTTGTCGAGGCCCGACGCGCCGCCGGTCACCTCGTGCCATGCCGTGAACACGGCGGCCAGCGCGATGCCGTAAGCCAGCGTCGCCAGCGGCAAATAATGCCCGCGCAGCCGCAAGGTGATGAATCCGATCAGCGCGGCGATCAGCGCGGTGGCGCAGACGCTGACGATCAGCGTCACCATCGTATCGACGCCATAGGCCCGCGCCACCAGCGCCGAGCCATAGGCGCCGAGCCCCATGAAGGCGCCTTGCCCCAGCGATATTTGTCCGGCCTGCAACAATAGGACGAGACCCACCGCGGCCAGGGCGTAGATCCCGGCATAGGCGAAGATGCCGACATAGAACGATGGCAACAGCCACGGCACGATCAGGAGGCCGGCGCTCACGAACGCCGCGAGCATGGCGCGTGCGCTCATCATCTCGCCTCCGCCCGCGCGCGGGTATTGCGCCACAACAGGATGGGAATCAGAAGGCTGAACACCAGCACGTCCCGATAGGCGCTGGCGACATAGGCCGAGGTCGATTCCAGGCCGCCGACGATCATGACGCCGATCAGCGACAGCGGATAATCGATCAGGCCGCCCATGGCGCCGCCGACAAACCCTTTCAAACCGACCATGAAACCCATTTCGTAATTGGCGGTGATCAGCGGCGCCAGCAGCATGCCGCTGACCGCGCTGAAAGCCGCGGCGAGCAGGAACGCCAGCGCGCCGGTCAGGTTGACCGGAATGCCGCAGAATTGCGCGCCGAGCCGGTTCATCGCCGACGCCTGCAACGCCTTGCCGATCAGCGTGAACTCCGAGAACAGATACAGCCCGCCCATCGCCAGCAAGGCGGTGATGAGGATGGCGAAGCTCTGATAGGGGATGAACACGGGCCCCATCATCACCCCGCCCGCCGCGATCGGCTCGACCGGGTAGGGGTTGGCGCCCCAGATCAGGAGGCCGAGCCCCTGCACGCTCATTGACACACCGACCGAGATGATGACGAAGACGATGGTGCTGGCATTGGGAATCGGATGCACGGTGAAGCGGTAGATCAACGCGCCGAGCGGCGCGACCAGCAGCAGCGCCACCGCCATCATGCCGATCACCGGCAGATGCAGCGCCAGCGCGCCGCGCGTCAGCGCCAGCGCGGCGACACCGGCGACGATCAGGCCGCCGGTGTAGAGCGCCGCCCGCCGCCAGTCGCGCCGCCAGCGGCCGGCGTCGAGCACGGCGCACAATGCGAGCCCGCCGATCAGGAGATACAGCGTGCCCGGCATCCGGCCTTGCAGCAGATCGGCGAGCGTGAGCGCGCCGAGCATCACGTACTCGCCTTGCGCGATGTTCACCACGCGCGTGACGGTGAACACCAGCACAAGGCTGAGCGCGAGCAACGCATAGACGAGGCCGTTGGTCAGGCCGTCGACCAGCAGAAACAGAACGGTGTCGATCATGCCTTACTTGGATTCGTACAGGCGGAACTCGCCGTTCTTGACCACGGAGATGAAGGTGCTCCGCTTGTCGAGACCGAGGTGATCGGTCGGGCTGTAGTTGAAGATGCCGCCGACGCCGACGAACTCCTTCACGCCCTCGATCTTGTCGCGCAGCATGGCGCGCGCGGCCGGCACGTCGGCGAAATTGACGCCGGCCTTCACCGCGTCCTCGGCGGCCCGCAGCGTGATGTTGACGGCGTCCCAGGACTGGCCGGGGAAGATGTCGACCTTCGGCACGTTGAAGCGCTTCTCGTAGAGCGCGGCGAACTTGGCGATCACCGGCTTCAGCGGATTGGAGTCCGGCATGTCGGTGTAGACCAGCACCGGCGTGGTGCCGACCAGCGCGCCCTCGACGTCCTGCTTGCCGATCGAGATGAAGGCGTTGTTGGCGGAGCCGCCCGAGTGATAGATCGGCCCGGTGTAGCCGACGCGCTTGAGCGCCTGATGCACCAGCGCCGAGGACGGCGGAATGGCGTGGATGTAAACCGCGTCCGGATTGGACTGACGCACCTTCAGCGCCTGCGGGGTGAAGTTGGTGTCGGTGCGCGAGAAGCGCTCGGAGGCGACGATGTCGACGCCCTTGGCCTTGGCGACGCTCTGCATCGCGATCCAGCCGCCCTCGCCGAAGGAATCCTCAAGGCCGAGGAACGCGACCTTCTTGACGCCGCGCTTGACCATGTCGTCGACCAGTCCGGTGACCTGGAGCTGGTCGGTGCTCGGCGTCTTGAAGATCCAGCGACGCTCGGACGCCGGCTCGATCACGCTCTGGCCGAGCGCCAGCGAGATGTTCGGCACCTTGGCTTGCGTCACGGTTTCGAGAATCGCCATCGAGGTCGGCGTGGTGGTGCAACAGATCACCACATGAACCTGATCCTCGGTAATCAGCTTGCGGACGTTGTTGACGGCCTTGGTCGGGTCGGAGCCGTCGTCATAGGTGATGAACTTGACGGTGAAGGGCAGGCTGGTGTCGTTGGCGAGCCGCTCCTGCAACAGATCGATCGCGTTCTTTTCCGGCAGGCCGAGCGCCGACGCCGGTCCGGTCATCGCGACCACCGAGCCGATCCGCAGTTCCGGCCGGTCGGCGGCAAAGGTCGCCGTCGCCGACATCGCCAATGCGGCCAAAGCAGAAACGGCTGAAAAAAGTCTCATATTTCCCTCCCTGGTAAAATCAACGAAATTGCGACCGGGGCGGCGCGGATGATCCGGACCGCCTCGGTCGGTTGGTGATTGGTCGCGTCGTCGTCGGCTCAGTCGAGAACGTAGGTCGGAATCGCCGGCAGCAGCGGCGGCTTGGTGGTCTGCATCGCGGCGCCGTCAAAGGTTTCCACCGCCATCGCCTCCTCGAACCAGCGGCGCGGCGGCGGCGCGCCCCACAGCGTCTGCCTCACCGGGTTGTTCAGGTTCCACCGGATCGGTTCGACGGCGGTGTTTCCGGTCAAATAATCGCCGGTGTAAAGCTCGAAGCGGTTGCCGTCGGGATCGCGGACGTAGACGAACAGGGCGTTGGAAATGCCGTGACGTGCCGGGCCGCGCTCGATCGATTCGTGATAACCGGCCCCCGCCAGCATGTCGCAGGCGCGGATGATCGACACCGTATCGGGCAGCGAGAAGCCGACATGATGCGCGGCTGGCCCCGCGCCGGTCATCACCGCGATGTCATGCACGGTCGACTTGCGGAACATCCAGCTCGCCCAGATCCGCTTTTCCGGCGGATCGGATTCGGTCAGTTCGGCGCAGCCGAAGCCCAGTTCCTGGGTGTACCACTCGTAGCCCGCCTGCGCGTCCGGCGTCAGCGCGTTGACGTGATCGATGCGGGTCGGCGAGGCGCCGCGATGCAGGTGATACTGCTGCACCAGCCACGGCACCGGGGTGACCTCGGCGTAATAGTCGATGATGAAGCCGAACGGATCCTGCATGCGCAGCGTGCGGCCCTGGCCGAGCATGTCGTTGCCGACCCAGCGCGTCGGCAGGCCCAGTTCCTCGAAACGGATCTTCATGCGGTCGAGATCGCTCTCCTCCGCCACCATGAAGCCGATATGACCGACGCCGGCGGATTCCGCCTTGCGCAACACGAAGGTGTGATGCTGCTTGTCCTCGGTGCAACGCAGGTAGATGCGGTTGTCGTCGCGCTCGGTCTCGTGCAATCCGACCAGATTGACGTAGAAATCCCGCGCCCGCTCAAGATCGGTGGTGCGGAACTCGATATGTCCCAACTTCAGGATGTTGGCGATATCCTTGATGCGGCCAGCGCTCACTGTCATCCCCTTGCGTGTTGCGGCGGCGAAGGCTCCGGACGGCGGGAGCCTCCGCCACCCGGCGGCTCGATACGGCTTTCAGGTTAGCCGCCGGGCGGGGGGTGTCTGTATCACCCGCTACCAAACCGGGGACATTCTTTGCTGCACCCGCCGGGCGCGGCCAGCGCGCTATTTCGGGGCGTAGGCCACCGCCTTGATCTCGATCACCAGACCCGGCCGCGCCAGCCCGGCGATTTCGAGGATGGTCCAGGTCGGGAACGGCTCGCGGATGTAGCGGTTCTTGATTTCCACGAACTTCCCGAGATGATTCTGCAATCCGACGTGATAGCTGACCAGTTCGACGATATCGTCGAGCGAGGCGCCGGCTTCCTCCAGCACGATCTTGAGCCGGTCGAAGGCGTTGACGATCTGCCCCTCGTCGTTCGCCGGCATCGAGCCATCCGGATTGAGGCCGATCTGACCCGCGACATAGAGGAAATCGCCCGCGCGCACCGCCGGCGAATAGCCGAATTTCTTGAAGATGGTCGATCCGTCCGGGGTGGCGAAGATCGGATTGCGGGAGTCGATGGCCTGTTTCTTCATTATTTGGAGTCTCCGGTGAATGAAATTCAGATCCGCGCCGTCGGCGGCAGCGGCAGGTCGAGCAGAAGCCGGCCGTAGGGCTCGCCGATCGCCTCGGGTTGCAGCAGCATGTGGCTGCTCATGGCGTGGACGTCGCGGAACAGCCGTTCGATCCGGGTGCCGCTCGGCAGCACCGAGCCGCCGAGCGCGGCGAACAGCCGCTGCGTGGTCTGCAAGGCCAGCCGCGAGGCGACGGCGAAACGGGTGCGCATCGCGGCGCGCTCGATCAGGCCGACCGACCCGGCGCCGGCGGATTCGAGAATGGCGTCGGCATCGTCGAGCAGGGCGCGGCGCAGCATCGTCATGGTCGCCTCGCTGGTCGCGGCCTCGATCTGCGCAACGCGATCCTCCACCAGCGCCTTCTGCGCCGCCGGGCTGACCTTGGCCTTGGCGATGGCGCGGAACTCCTCCGCCACCGCCGAGGCGACGCCGAGCGTCGGCGCCAGCGTCGACATGGCGTTGATCGGGTTGAGCGGCGCGGCGGTGATGGCGCCATGGCGCGGACAGGTCGGATGACAGCCGCCATCCTGCAACACCTGCCAATCCATCCAGCGATGCGCCGGCACGAACTCCTTCGTCAACGCGATGTCCTTGCTGCCGGTGCCGCGCATTCCCAGCACGTGCCAGCTCGCCTGATCGATGGCGAAGGCGTCCGCCGGCACCAGCACCACATGGGGCACCATCCGCCCGTCGATCGGGATCGGCACCAGCAGGCCGGCCCAGGTCGCGACGTCGATGCCGGAGGCATAGCGCCAGCGGCCGCTGAGCAGCACGCCGCCCTCGACCGGCTCGGCGACCAGGTCCTGACCGACGCCGCCGGTCAGCAGCGACACGATGGTCGGCTTGCCGGAGAGAAACACATCGCGCTGGGCCTGCGCCGAGAACTTGCCGATCATCACCACGTTGGCGCTGGAGAGGCCGAGAATCCAGGCGGTGGACGAGCAGCCGCGCGCGATCTCAAAGGTCGCTTCCCACGCGACGCGCGGCGTCAGCCCGAGGCCGCCATAGAGGCTCGGCTGGGTGATGCGAAACAGGTCGTTCTCGACCAGCCGCTCGACCACCTCCGGAGACAGGCTGCGGCGCTGTTCGATCTCGGCCGCCTTGCCGCGCAGCCAGTCCTGCATGCGCGCCGCACGGGCGACGACGGCGGCCGCGCCGCCATGATCCGTTTCCGACCGCTCCTCCGCCTGCGCAAGTGCCATTGACGTCATCGGCTCCATCCGAAAAACTGTTGCCGCCGACCCTAGATCGACCGATTTCCGTCGGGCTGTATCGCCCGATACGAGACGCTATTTCTTTTCCGTTCAATTTGCGGCCCAGGACCCGGAACACATGGCCCGGAATATATGGCCCGGAACACGCATGGCATGACGAAAGAGAAACTCGGCACATGGCGCATCGACCGTCAGTTGGTCGAAGACATCAGCCGACACGCCGCCTATGGCCGCCGCCGCAAATTCAAGAAGAACACCGTGCTTTACGAGCAGGGCGAGGTCTCGACGCGGTTCTATTTCGTGCTCAAGGGGCTGGTGCAGATCTCGATCTTCCGCGCCGACGGCTCCGAGGTGGTGCTGGAGCTGATGGGGCCGCAAACGGTGTGCGGCGAGGGCTCCGCCTTCGACGGGTTGCCGCGCTTTTCCAGCGCGGCCGCGATCGAAGACACCGAGGCGATCGAGTTCGACACCACGAAGATGACGGAGATTTTCCGCGCCCATCCGGAATTCGCCGCCCTGCTGCTGCGCGTCACCAGTTTGAAGCAGCGCGTCCTCGCGGTGCGCCTCAAGCATCTCGCCTCGCGCGAGCCGCAGGATCGCATCATGGAGCTGTTGACGCGACTTGAGGACATGTTCGCGATCGATCATCCGCGGGGCCGCCTGCTGGTGACCTACCTCACCCACGAACAGATCGCGACCATGACGGGGACTTCGCGCGTGACGGTGACCCGCACCTTGCAGCGGCTGCGCGAACAGAACCGCATCGACATCGTCGACGGCCACATCCTGCTGAAGCGGCGGGCGGACGGCGGCTGAAGCAGGATCGGGCCGGGACCAACACGCGCGCCGTCATTCTGAGCGCCTGGCCGGAAAATGGCTTTTTGGGTGAACGCGCAATACGAAAGCCGTCATACTCCGCGAAAGCGGAGTATCCAGTATTCCGTATCGAGTCAGATATTCTCCCGCTTGCCCGGATTACTGGATCGTCCGCCTTCGCGGACGATGAGGTCAGAGTGGCGACGTGCGGGCGCGCAGCCCCGGCCTATCCGCAAGCGCCGAGCGGATGCGGCCGCATCGCGCTGTAGCGGCCCTCGTGGTAGAGCAGCGGCCATTTCGCCGTCGTGGGACCGATGATTTCCCGCGCCGCGCCGACAATGATGATGTGGTCGCCGCCCGGATAGGTGCTGGCGACATCGCAGAAAATCGCCGCGTTGCAATCCGGGATCGCGAACCAGCCGCGGTGACGACGGCACGCGCCGGTGTTCCAGTTGTCGGTCTGTCCGGCGAAGTAACCGGACACGTCCTGCTGCGCGTCCGACAGAATGTTGACCGAGAACGAGCCACGCTCGACCACCGCCCGCCCGGCGCGGCTTTCGTTGCGCGCGCAGAACAGCAGCAGCGGCGGGTCGAGGCTGAGCGACGTCAGCGAATTCACCGTCATGCCGACCGGCCCTTCGTCGCCGGCCGTCAGCACCACCGCGACGCCGGTGGTGAACCGGCCCATCAGGCGGCGAAAGGTGGGAGCGGCGGCATGGGTCATGGAAACGACTCTCGGTGGTTGCATCGGCCGACAGCATGACCGATCGCCCCGACAAATGTCGTATCGCGGTACACAGGCCGCGCCGGCGGTGGATCTCAGGCTTGAGCGTAGGCGCCATCACCCAGGCCATAGCAGGGCGAACGCACCAGTTCGTAATTGCCGCGCCGGCAACGCACGGTGCCGTCGCGCCGCAGCCGCTGCATTGCCCGCGTCACAGTGATGCGCGAGGCGCCGATCAGATTGGCGATCTGCTGATGCGTCAAAACGATCGTCGGCGAATCGGGCGTCACGATCTGCGACAGCAATTCGGTGATGCGGTGTTCCGGCGAGGCCTGCGCCACCTGAGCCAGACGCATCGCCAGCATGCGCTGCTTCAGCGCGATGGTCCCGACCACGAGCCGCGTGAACTCGGTGTTCCCGGCCATCAGCTTGCAGAAGTCCGCGGTCGGGATCGCCAGAATTTCGCAATCCTCCAGCGCGCTGGCGCTGGAAAACCGCGGCAACCCGTCGAAGGCCGCGCCTTCGCCGCACAGCGCGCCGACGCCGACGATGTCGATCAGAAGTTCCTGCCCGTCGGCGCGCAACATGGTGATGCCGACGCGCCCCGACATCACCACGAACACCTGATCGCTGACCTCGTCCTGCCGGTACAGCGCCTGTCCCTTGGGAAATTTGCGGCGCGCTGGCGCCGGCGACAGGCCGAGCAGATAGGCCAGCATCGCCTGCGGCACGCGCAGCGTTTCGCTGACCCCCGGACGCACGATTCTGGGCGCGGTCTCCTGCATCCGGGACATGTCGTCACTCCCTGCACGGCGGCGGACGAAGGCGCCGCCTCTCCTCGCTCACCTCTATCACTCCGCCGTGGCGCGCAGCCACCGCGTCATGGCTTCATGCTCGACTTGCGCGGCGTCGCAAAGCGCCCGCGCGCGCACAAAACCGTGAATGAGCCCGAGACCGGGGCGGAATGTCACGGCGACGCCGGCCGCCTTCAGGCGCTCCGCATAGGCGTGGCCGTCGTCGCGCAGCGGATCGTGCTCGGCGACCACGATGAAGGCGGGCGGCAGGCCGGCGAGATCGTCGCAGCGCATCGGCACCGCCAGCGGGTTGCGGCGCTGCGCCGGCGCGGGACAATATTGATTCCAGAACCAGATCATTTCCCGCCCCTTCAGATAGGGCGCTTCGGCTTCGCTGATGTAGGACGGGCGTTCGAAATCGGTATCGACGCAGGGGTAAAGCAGCAATTGTCCGCGCAGCCGCTGCGGCGCGTCGCGAAACGCAATCGTCATCGCCGCCGCGAGATTGCCGCCGGCGGAATCGCCGCCGACGAAAATCGCGGCGGGATCGACGCCGATCGCGGCGGCCTGGGCGAAGGTCCAGGCGACCACGGCGCGGCAATCCTCCATCGGCGCGGGAAACGGATGCTCCGGCGCGCGGGCGTAATCGACGCTGATGACCACGCAGGGCGTGTCCGTGGCGATCGCGGCGGTGATGGAATCGTGGCTGTCGATGCTGCCGATCACCCAGCCGCCGCCGTGCATGTAGACCAGCGCGGGAAGCGGCCGCGATGCGCGCGGGCGATAGATGCGGACGCGGACCGGGCGAGGGCCGTCGATGATACGGGTCTCGACATCGAGCCCGTCGGGATAGGGCGCGCGCGCCGCCGCCGACAGCCGCTCGACGCGCTCGCGCCAGACCTCGACCGGCAGCGACAGCGCCGGCTCCGGCCAGGCTTCCTCCAGGCGGGCGATGAACGGAGCGAGTTGCGGATCGATGGCCATAACGACATCCTCTAGATATTGCCGTGAACGAAGCGGCCGCCGACCATGGTGGCGAGACAGGTCAGCGCCTCCAGATCCTCGCCCGGCGTGGTGAGCGGGCAGCCGCTGAGCACCGCGAGATCGGCGAGGTAGCCCGGCATGATGCGGCCCTTGACGGTTTCCTCGAACGAGAACCATGCGCCGTTTTGCGTCATCGCGCGCAGCGCCAGTTCGGCGGAGGTTCGCCCGCCGGCGCCCAGCACCTCGCCGGTGGTGCGCTCGCGGCGGGTGCGCATCGCCCGCATGGTCGCCAGCGGATTGAGCGGGCTGTTGTCGGTGCCGCAGGCGACCGGGACGCCGAGCGCGTCGAGCTGCGCGGTCGGCGACACCAGTTCGCGGTCTTCCTCCGACAACGGGAAGAAGCGGGTGCCGACCTTCCAGACGTGATAATCCGGGATCAGGGTGACGCCGATGCCCAGCGCCTTGAGGCGCGCCAGATCGGACGCCGCGGCGTGGCTCATGTGCTCCACCACCCAGCGCCGGCGCGAGATGTCGTGAGCCGCATGGACGCGCTCGAAGATCGGCAGCAATTCGCACAGCTTGTCCACGGCGATGGTGTGGATGCGCAGATCGTGCGCCGCCGCCAGCATGCACAGCCTCTCGAACTCGGCCGGCTCGTTGGCGTGCTTGATGTAGCACGACCAGCCGAGATCGGCCGGATCGATCCGCGCGGCGCGCGCCGCCGTCGGTTCGCCGCCGTAGCCGACGAAGATGCCGCCGATCCGCAACCGCTCGTCGCCGATGCCAGCCCCGCGCGCGTAGGCGAGCCAGTCGCGCATCATCACTTCGGCCTCGTCGCAGGTCGCCCAGGTCGGGCTGACGACGAGGTGCATCCGCATCGTCAGGTCGCCGGCCTGCCACAGGTCGCGATAGGCGGCGATCACCTCGGGCGCGCAGCCGTGACCTTCGTAAACGCTGGTGGTGCCGACGGCGTGATAGGCCCGCACCGAGCGCAGGATGCCGTCGCGGCGATCTTGTGGCGAGAAGCGCGGCACCGCCGGCAACAGCGCGATCTGCGCCGAATCGGGATAGTTGTGCTCGACGATGACGCCGGTGAGGTCGCCCGCCGGGTCGCGTTCCAGTTCGATGCCCTCCACCGGCGACACCGACGCGCGGTCGAGTCCGTTCAGCTTCAGCGCCAGCGAATTCAGCGCCGTGTGGCACGGCAGCAGGCTCCAATAGCCCGACGGCGGCAGGATGCAGACCGGGTGATCGGGCGCGGCGCGATCCAGTTCCGCGCGGGTCGGCATCCGCCGCTCGCGCAGCACGACCGGACCGCCGAAATAGAACGGCGCATCGCCGACCGGCATGGTGACGATCCATTCGCCCCGCGGCGTCGCGCGGGCCAGTTCGGAAATCCGCGCCAGCACGTCATCAATGCCGCGGACCCGGCCCAGCGAAGGGAAGCGCTCGCGCAGCCCCTCGGTGTCCAGGTGGGCGTGGGCGTCGTTGAATCCGGGAATGATCGCGCCGCCGGTTTCGGTGACGCGGGTTCGCGGCCCTTTCAATTCCAGGATTTGACGCCGCTCGCCCACCGCGACGATGCGGTCGCCGGCGATGGCGACGGCCTCGGCGATGCGTCCGGCCGGGTCCAGCGTGATGACCTTGCCGGTCAGGATGTGATCGACGTCATGCCGGCTCATTCTGCGCGCTCCCCGTCACCGCGATGTCGTCGCGCCGCGCCTCGGCGCGCTCGACCCAGCCGAGCCGGCGGCACAGCCAGATGAAGGCGCGCTCGCCCAATCCGCCGATGCCCGCCGGGATCACCACCAGCGTCACGATCAGCGCGCAGCCGAACACCAGGCCGCCGAGCGCGACGTCGATGTCGCTGGCCCAGATCGGCACGAACTGGATGAACATGGCGCCGATGATGGCGCCGTTGAGCGAGGTGATGCCACCGACCACGGCGCCGACGAACAGGCTGAGGCTCATCATGACGTTGAACGTATCCGGCGACACGAAGCCGACGATCATCGCATAGAGCGAGCCGGCGACGCCCGCGTAGAGACTGCTCATCGCGAAGGTCGCGGTGGTCAGGTTGGCGCGGTCGACGCCCATCACCGCGCCGACGAGCTGATTGTCGCGGGCCGCCACCAGCGCGCGCCGCAGCGGCCCCGACAGGATGCGGCGCGCGACCACGTAAAGCACCGCCGCGACGGCGAGCGACAGGAAATAGATCCATTGCGAGTCGTCGATCGGCAGAAACGCCGGCGCTTCCGGATTGCCGACATTCAGCCCCTGAACGCCGCCGGTGAACGCCTCGAACCGCTTCAGCAGCGGCGGCACCGTGATCGAGAGCACCAGCGTGCCCAGCGCCAGATAAAGCCCCTGAAGCCGCAGCGCCGGAAAGCCGAGACACCAGCCCGCGACCCAGCTCAAAAGCGCCGCGACCGGAACGGTGGCGTAGGGGTTCCAGCCATACCGCACCACCAGGATCGCGGTGGTGTAGGAGCCCAGCGCGACGAACGCCGCGTGGCCGAGCGTGATCGCGCCGCCGAATCCGGTCACCAGATTGATTCCGACGATGGCGATGGCGAACACCAGCACGGTCGCGAACTGGCTCACCAGATAGCCCGGAATCACGAACGGAATGACGTAGAGCAGAACCACGGCGAGCGCCGCGCCGGCGAGCGCGCGCACCGCGACCGGCAATTTCGGTTTGATCACCACGCTCATAGCCGCACGACCTTCCTCCGGCCGAACAAGCCGTCCGGCTTGATCAGCAGCGTGCCGAAGATCAGCACCAGCGCCACGATGATCTTGAGGTCGGGGCCGATCCAGGGAATGTAGGTGCCGACCAGATTCTCGACGACGCCGACCAGAAGGCCGCCGACCACCGCGCCGACGATGCTGTCGAACCCGCCCAGCGTCGCCGCCGCGAAGGCATAGATGATGACGCCGAACATCATCGTCGGATTCAGGAACACCCGCGGCGCGACCAGAATGCCCGACAGCGCCCCGAGCGCGGCCGCGATGCCCCAGCCGATCAGCAGCATCAGCGGCACTGACACGCCGACCAGCACCGCCGAATCCGGCGTCGACGCCGCGCCGCGCATCGCCAGCCCGATCTTGGTGGTTTCAAACAACAGATAGAGCAGCAGCAGCACCACGGCGACCACGGCGATGATCCCCGCCGTTTCCGCCGAAATGCTGAACCAGCCGAGCCGGAAGTGAGCTTTGGGAAACAGGCTCGGCAGCGGCTTGATGGTGTAGGTCCAGATGAACCCGGCGAGGCTGTTGAGCGCCAGATACAATCCGATCAGCACGCTGACCACGGTCAACAGGCTGGCATGGGAGAGCGGCTTGACGATCGACGCATAGAGCAACGCGCCGGCGACGAACGACACCGCGATGGAGACCAGCGCCGCCGGAACCAGCGGCATGCCCCATTGCATCAATTGCCACACCAGATAGGCCGACAGCATCGCCATCTCGCCCTGCGCGAAATTGACGATGCCGGTCGAGCGGTAGCTGAAGACGAGGGCGAGCGCCAGCGACGCATAAATCGCGCCATCGGCGAGGCCATCGACAATCTGGCTGGCGAACAGCGTCATTCGTACCCCAAATAAATACGGCGGACCTCGTCGTTGCCGGCGAGGTTTCGCGCGGAATCGCGCAGCACGATCTGGCCGCTTTCCAGCACCACGCCGGAATCCGCCACCTCAAGCGCGAGATTGGCGCTCTGCTCGACGATCAGCATCGTCATGCCGGCCTCCTCGCGGATCGCCGCCAGCGTCCGGAACAGTCCCTGCGTGATGATCGGCGCGAGCCCGAGCGACGGCTCATCCAGCAGCAGCAGCCGGGGCCGCAGCATCAGCGCGCGGGTGATCGCCAGCATCTGCTGCTCGCCGCCGGACAGGCTGCCGGCCTGCTGCGGCAGACGCTCGCGCAAGCGCGGGAAAAAGCTCAGCCAGCGTTCCCGATCCTGCCGGGTCTCCGCCGCGGTGCGCAGATAGGCGCCGAGGCGGATGTTCTCGTCGACCGTCAGATCGGCGAAGGTGCCGCGCCCCTGCGGAACGTGGGCGATGCCGGCGGCGACGATCTTTCGCGCCGACAACTGGTCGATCCGCTGACCGTCGAACACAATCTCGCCCTGGCGGGCGATGGTGCCGGAGATCGCGCGCAGCAGCGTGGTCTTGCCGGCGCCGTTGGCGCCGAGCACCACCTGGATTTGACGCGCCTCGACATCGAGATCGATCTCGTGAAGCACGTTGCGCGCATCGTAGCCGGCGCACATCCGTCTGAGGGCGAGCAGGCTCATGCCACCGTCCCCAGATAAGCCGCGGCGACCTCGGGGTCGGCCTTGACCTCGGACGGCGTGCCGTCGGCGATCTTGACGCCGTTCTCAAGCACCACGACGCGATCGGAAATGCGCATCAGCATGCGCATGTGATGTTCCACCAGCAGCACCGTGAGGCCATGGCGTCGCCGCACCCGCAGGATGACCTCGGACAACTCGTCGACCTCGCCATGGGAGAGGCCGTTGGCGGGCTCGTCCAGCATCAGAAGGCGCGGCTGCGCGATCAGCGCGCGCGCCAGTTCGATCCGCTTCAGGGTGCCGAACGGCAGGCCGCCGGCGAGATGATCGGCGACCGCCGACAGACCGAGTTCGTGCAGGATGTCGCGCGCCTCGCGCTCGATCTCGGCCGGGTCGACCACCGCGCCCTTGCCGAAGATGGCGTTGATGAAGCCCGGCCGCAGCCGGTGATGGGCGCCGAGCAGCACATTCTCCGTCACCGACATCGCGCCGAACAGTCCGACATTTTGCAACGTGCGCGCGATGCCGAGTCCGATGATCCGGCTCGCCGGCAGGGCCGTGATGTCCTGGCCCGCGAAATGGATCGAGCCCTGGCTGACGTCGTAGACGCGAGAGATCGCGTTGAACAGCGTGGTCTTGCCGGCGCCGTTCGGTCCGATCAAACCGCAGATCATGCCGTCCTCGACGTCGAACGACACATCCTGAAGCGCGCGCACGCCGCCGAACTGGATGCCGACATTGCGAACTGCGAGCAAGGCGGTCATGCGCCACCCTGGAAAATCGATTTCGGCATGCGGGCGTGAATGCCGCTGACGCCGTTGACGAGCTGGGTCACCATCAGGTCGGCTTGCAGGGAACATAGCGCATAGGCGTCGGAGCGCGTCATGCCCTTGGTCGCCACCATCAGTTCGATCATGTCGCGCACCGCCTGCCGCGCCGCCTCGCGCAGATCTTCATCCAGCCCCATGGTGATGAAGTGCTCGCGGGTTTCGGCCCATGGGCGGACGATCGAGCGGTCCTTGAGCACCGTCAGCCGCAGCTTTGCCGCGGTCATCGCGGTCTCCAGCGCGGTCTGCACCACCTCGCCGCAACCCTGCGCCGCATGTCCGTCGCCCGCGTAGAAGCCCGCGCCCTCGACAAACACCGGAAGATACAGAGTGCTGCCTGCGACCAGATCGGCGCAATCGATGTTGCCGCCGAAATTGCCGGGAATGGCGGAACTGCGCGCGGCCTCCTCAGGCGGCGGCAGCACGCCCATGATGCCGAGGAACGGTCGCAGCGGAATCGTGATGCCCTCTCCGAAGCGCGTGGTCATGGTCCGCCGATCGAGCTTGAAATGGCGCAACTCGGCCTCCGGGAAGATATCGCTCAACAGGCCGCGGCTGCGTCCTCCGGGAAAAATCAGATTGATGCCGTGATCGGCGACGTCGAGGCTTTCGATCTCGACCTTGAGAACGTCGCCGGGGCGCGCGGTTTCGACCGCGATTGGCCCGGTGAGACTGTGCGGCCCGCGGCCCTCGGCGCGAAATCGCTCGCGTAACGCCATCGCATGCGCGAGGTCGAGCGACGCGCCGCCGGCATTGTCCCACATCGCCCAGGTGTCGAGGATCACGGTGTCGCCGGAGGCCACCGTGTGAACGGATTTGGCCTTCGGATCGATGATCCCGCCCTGAACCGTCGACGCGCAAGCTTTGAGAACGTGCGTGGTCATCAATTCGCCCGCGCCGCCGCCGCGTCAGAGGCGAACACCTGCAACCGCATCGGCGTGCAGCGTCCGCCGTTGATCTGGCTGACATGATCTTCCGGGCAATTGGAGATCGCGACCAGGCAGTCGATCTCCGCGCGCAACTCGACATAGTCGCCCGGCCTGGAGACCGGCGATTCGGCCACCCAGGAATGGCTGGCGCAATCGTGATGGTAGTTCATGAAGAAGTCGATGGTGTCCGGAATGTCCTCGGGGCGAATGCCGTAGGGCGCCACCACGCCGCTGATGATTTCATGACAGCCGTCGATCCCGGACAGGCCGAAGCTTTCGTAGAAGCGCCGGTTGCACATGCGCTGGTTGACCTTGTGGACACCCTTCGGCTCCGGCGTTTCCTTGATGATGGTCATCAGCGGCGTGTAGATGGTGGACATCAACACGTCGCCCTCGGTCACGAAGTCCTTGGACATCGCCACCGTCGGCTCCGGACGCCCCGCGCGCCGCGCGCTGAATTGCATCGCGTAGCGCGTGGTGGAGTAGGACAGCGACAGGCGATCACGATGGTTGTTGGCGTTGAAGATCGCGACGTCAACGACCTGCTGGCCTTCCAGATCGGTGATCCTGAGAACCTCCCCGGCGCGGACGACCAGCGCCCGCCCGGTTTTCGGCGGCAGAACCTCGTTCAGCAACTCGCTGGCCATGATCGTGCGCCTCTCACCGGGCCTGACGGGGCGTTTTGCCCTCGAACTTGGTGATGACGTCGCCGACCGCCTCCCAGTTTCCCTTGGTGTAGCGGACCACCTGCATCGACTCGACGTAGAACGGGTCGGCCTTGCCGTCGACGCAGACCTTGACGCCGGGCACCATGCCGAGCACCGGGACGCCGCACAGATGGCGCGCCGAGTCCATGATGGCCGCGCGCGTCGGCGCCTTGGCTTTCTCCAGCACCGCGACCATGGTCTGCCCCTGGGTGAAGCCGTACATCGTCATCGGATCGTCGAGATTGAGCCCCGCCGAGCTGAACTTGGTGCCGATGTCGCGATAGACCTGCATGTCCTTGGTCTTGGCGTAAGCCGCCGCCGTCGGGTCCATCAGGCTGACCACTGAGTAGACGCCCTCGGAGGCCTCGGCGCCGGCGGGCTCCATCACCGTCTTCTTCGAAGCGCTGATGTTGGAGACGATCACCATCGGCCGCCATGAGCCGTCCTGCACCTTGCGCAGGGTCTGGGCGGTGAACTTCGGCACCGCGAAGATCAGCAGCACATCGGCGTTGGTCGCGGCGAGATTCGAGACCTGGGAATCCACCGTCGGCGACGTCACCTCGTAGGACTGGGCCTCGGCGACGGTGACGCCGCTCCCTTCGGAGGCGTGCTTGAACGCATTCAGCAGTTCCTTGCCGAAGTCGTCGTTCTGATAAAGGATGGCCACCTTGGCGTTGGGTTTGTGCGACCGCACGAACTCGGCGTAGATGCTGCCCTCGGTGGTGTAGGACGGCTGCCAGCCGATGGTCCACGGATACTTGTCCATCTCGGTGCTGAACGCGGACAGGCCGCTGCCGACCGAAAGCTGCGGGACGCCGCGCTTGTTGAGATAGTCGCGGATCGCGAGGCCGGTGGCGCTGCCGAGCGGCCCGATGACCAGGCCGACCTGATCGCGCTCGACCAGTCGCTTGGCCTGTTCCACCGTGCGCGGCGGCGAATAGCCGTCGTCATAATAGACGTAGGAAATCTTGCGGCGCTTGCCGTCGCCCATCATCACGCCGCCGTCGCGATCGTTGATGGATTTGAAATAGGCGTCCTGCATCGCGCAGATGGTGACGAAGGAAGCGATCGGCCCGGTGCTCGGGCAGATGCCGCCGATCTTCACCTCGGTGTCGGTGATGCCGGTGTCGGCCGCCGCGACGCTTGATGCCGTCATCGCGAGCATGGAGGCCGCGGCCAACGCCGAATTGATCCAGTTCAAGCGAGTACCCATTTCACGTTTTCCTTATCCCCTCGCGGTTCAAGCCGCTCCGACTCTCGTATTCCATCGACGGCCGTCGGCCGCACGACGGCGTCTCCGGCGAGCGCGTGCTCACCGGCCGAAGATGCGATCCCGTATTTGGCTGCTTTGGGCCGGAGATCAGTTTCTAAGCGACCGACCCCTTGCCCTGAAGCGATTCGACCAGCTTGTTGACGGCGATTGTCGCGCCCTTGCCGGCCTCGTTGCCGAAGATCAGCCGCGCGAATTGTCCCCCAAGATAGGGATGAAGGCCCATGTCGTAGAGCGCGAGAAAGTTGCGCGTCTCGATCGCGTGCCGCTCGTCCTTCCGCAGCGGGTAGCGGTCGAGCACGGCGGCCTCGTTGGCGGCGAACGCGTCGCGCAGTTCCGGCGACCATTTCAGATCCTGGATCAGATCGTGCGTCGCCAGCGACGGGTCGAATTTCTCAAGGCCCATGATCGTCCCCCGTATCAGGCCGCCGCGCGCGATTTCGGCATGTTCGGGTTCATGTCCCACAACACGCCGCCGACGCCGCACTTGAAATCCTTGTGCACGGTGTAGCCAAAACTCTTGCCCGGCTTCGGCCCGATCGCGCCGAGCACCACGACCCATGACAGCAATTCGGCCGTGCCGCCGGAGCCGGCGGCTTCCATCTTCTCCAGCGTCAGTTCGTTCAGCAGCGTCTCGTGATCGCCGGAGGCGACCAGATCGAGGAACCAGCGATCGAACGCCTCGTCGATGAAGTAATAGCGCGCCCCGCCCGGCTCATGGCTCAGGCCGCCCGAGCCCAGCAGCGCCACCCGCATGTCGGCCGGCAGATCGTGACGGATGAAATCGCCGAGCGCCTGGCCGACCTCGTAGCAGCGGCGCTGATCGGGAATCGGGGGGACGGTGCAGTTCTGCAGCACCGGCACCATCGGAATGCCGCTGCCGGCGACGTTGGTGAGCAGCACCGGCACCGAAATATTGTCGTCGAATTTCAGGTTCTCGTTTTGCGCGAACATGCGGATGCCGCGCCGGGTCATGCCGTTGAACAGCGCCGCCGCGACATCCGGCGCGCCTTTCACGGTGTAGTCCTCGCAGCCGATCCACGGCTTGAACCACTCGTAGGGTCCGCGATGCTCCGCCGCCATGCCGATCAGGAAGTCCGGATAGGCGCGCACCCGGCTGTTGGCCAGATGATCGTTCGCGAACACGATCAGCACGTCCGCCTTGGCCGACGCCATGGCGTCGGCCAGACTGCGATAGGTGTGGGCCACGACATCCTTGACGTCGGGGGGCGCCGCTTCCAGCAGTCCGATCAGACCCGGCGCATGCGGCGCGCCGGCGGCATAGACGATCTCGGCCATAGCGTTCTCCTTGCTGGCCCAAAGCTGGGCCATATTTCCAAACATGTCAACATTTTCGAAAATACGTTCGTGCTTGGATTTTAGGCGGCGGTCGCCCATAGTGGACGCGGATTCGCGACAAACAGGCGCAACGTATGACGAACGTGTTGAAACAGCCGGCGCGGCGATGGGGTCCCAGCCTGCATCCGTCGCGGGACGGCGCGCCGAAAACACTCGCCGGCCGGGTCGCGCAGCAACTGCGCCACGACATCATCCGCCATCGGCTCGCGCCCGGCGAGCGGCTGCAATTCGAGAAGCTGAGCAAGCGTTACGAGGTCGGCACCAGTCCGCTGCGCGAGGCCCTGTTTCAGGTCGCGGCGCAGGGCCTGGTGATCGCCGAGGATCATAAAGGCTTCGTCGTCGCGCCGATCCAGTTCGACGAGATGCTGGACGTCTCCAACCTGCGCGCCAACCTGGAGGCCTACGCCATTCGCGGCGCCATCCGGGACGGCCGCGAGGATTGGGAAGTCGACCTGCTGTCGGCCTTTCATCGCCTCAAGCTGGCCGGCATCGCGGTGGCGGCGGACCAGGACGACGACGGACGGCGCACCGAGTGGGAAGATCGCCACCGCGAATTCCATTATGCGCTGTGCAAGGGCTGCGGCTCGCCGTGGCTGCTGCATTTCTTCGATGAATTATACGACCACATGGAGCGCTACCGGCGCTACTTCTGGAAATACGCGGAGCGGGCGGTGGCCGCCGACGGCGAGCACGAGGCGATCATGAAGGCGGCGCTCGATCGCGACGAGGATCGCGCGGTGCGCCTTCTTCAGGCGCATTTTCAGAAGCAGGCTCGCCTCACCATGAGCTTGCGCAAGAAGGTCGAGCGCGCCGCCGCGGCGTCCTAAGAGACTGACCGGAAATTCGTTTTGCGCGCGCGGATTTGCCGCACGAAAAGCGCCGTCCCGCGGGCGCGAGAACGAAGCCAAGGTTGGTTGATCCCGCGCCATGCGTTGAAAGGCGCCGCCGCATGAACCGGACGGCCGTTTCGCCGACATATGGCCTGCGACCCTCCGGCCGCGACAAACCCCCAAGTTTCGGACTATCATGCCGCGTGAGCCGCACGGCGCGCATGGGAACCGACCTGACCAGCGACGGAATCAAATCATGGCCGACCAGGACGATGTCCTCCACCTGATCGACGATGGCGACCCGGCCGTCTCATCGACCAGTTCGCGCAAATGGAAAATCGCCGTCATCGACGATGATCCGGCCGTCCATGACGGCACCCGGTTCGCGCTCAGCGACTATTCCCTGAACGGCCAGGGCCTGGAGATTCTGTCAGCCTATTCCGCCGCCGAGGGGCGCGAGTTGATGCGCCGCCATGCCGATATCGCCGCCGTGCTGCTCGACGTCATCATGGAGACCGATTCCGCCGGCCTCGACCTGGTCGAATTCATCCGCAACGAGATCCGCAACGAGACGGTGCGCATCGTGCTGCGCACCGGCCAGCCCGGACAGGCACCCGAGCGCCGCGTCATCGTCGACTACGACATCAACGACTACAAGGCCAAGACCGAACTCACCGCCGACAAGCTGTTCACCTCGCTGACCGCGGCGCTGCGCAGCTATCAGCAGCTCGAACGCATGGTGCAGACACGGCGCGGGCTGGAAATCATCATCGACGCCGCCTCGACGCTGTACGACTTCCGATCGATGCAGCGTCTGGCCGAAGGCGTGCTGACGCAGATCGCCTCGCTGCTCAACGTCGACTGCGCCGGGATTCTCGTGCTGCGCGACGGCGGCGAGATCAGCGACGATTTCGCGGTGCTGGCCGGATCGGGCTGCTACAGCCGCTTCATCGGCCACGCCGGGCCGAGATCGCTCGACAGCGATCTGCGACAGATGGTCGAGGAGGCGTTCCGCCGCCGCAAGCACGAATTCGCCGACCAGCGCACCGTGCTGTATATCCGCACCGGCAGCGGCCGCGAGGTCGTGGTGCTGTTGCAGGCCGAGCGTCCCTTGTCCGAAACCGACCGCGCGCTGGTGGAAATCTTCGGCAGCCGGCTGTCGATCGCGTTCGACAACGTGATCCTCTATCAGCAACTGCACGAGGCCAACACCCAGCTGGAGGATCGGGTGGCGCAGCGCACCCGCGCCCTGATGCTGGCGAACCGGCGGCTGTCGGCGCAGTGGCTGCGGCTGCAACGCGCCAACGGCTTCAAGAACGAAATCCTCGGCACCGTCGCCCACGATCTGAAGAATCCGCTCGGCGTGATCCTCGGCCGCACCGAGATGCTGACCGAACTGATCGGCGCGGAGGCCTCGCGCGAGAGTCTCGCGGCGCAGGTGACCCACATTCGCGACGCGACGCGCCGCCTGACCTCGATGGTCGATCACCTGATCTCCGACGCCATGGCGGACGCCTTCGACATCACCATCCGCCGCGAGCCGGTGGATATCTCGGCGCTGGTCACCGAGGTCGCGGAGGCCAACCGACTGTCGGCCGCCAACAAGCAGCAGGTCATCGAGGTGTCGGCGCCGCCGGACCAGCAGATCATGTGCGACGCCGACCGCATGCGCGAGGCGATCGACAACCTGGTCAGCAACGCCATCAAATACAGCCCGATCGGCGGCAACATCGCCCTGTGCGTGACCCAGGATCCGGCGCGCGTCGTCATTGGCGTCACGGACCAGGGGGCCGGGCTGTCGCCGGAGGATCTCGGCCGGCTGTTCGGCCGCTTCCAGCGGCTGTCCGCCAAGCCGACCGCCGGCGAAAGCTCCACCGGCCTCGGGCTATCGATTGTTAAACGCATTATCGATATGCATGGCGGCACCATCGCCGCCGACAGCCCCGGCCCCGGACAAGGGGCGACCTTCACCATCGAACTTCCGGTGACAACCGCAGCGTGACATGAGCCAAAGCCACCATATCGTGATCGTCGACGACGAAGCCCCCGCCCGCGAAATGGTCGGCGACTATCTGCGGATGCACGGCTTCACCGTCACGCTTTGCGACGGCGGCGAAAGCCTGCGCCGGACGATCGCTGCCGACCGGCCGGATCTTGTCGTGCTCGACCTCAACATGCCCGAGGAAGACGGCCTGTCGATCATCCGCGACCTCAAGGCCAGGACGGACGTGCCGGTGATCATGCTGACCGCGACCGCGAGCCCGATCGATCGCGTCGTCGGCCTCGAACTGGGCGCCGACGACTATGTCGCCAAGCCGTGCGAGCTGCGCGAGTTGATGGCCCGCATCCGCTCCGTCTTGCGTCGCACCGTGTCGGCGAAAGCCGCGACCGAAGCCGCGCCCGCGAAGCCCGGCACCGATCATTTGGTCCGTTTCGGCACCCGGTGGCTCGACCTTGAAGCCCAGGCGCTGCGCGACGACGAGGGCAACGAGCATCCGCTGACGGCCTCGGAATTCGGCCTCTTGAAGGTGTTTGCCGCCAATCCCAAGCGCGTGCTGTCGCGTGAACGGCTGCTGGAACTGGCCAACGCCCGCGACGCCGAGGCATTCGACCGCGCCGTCGACCTGCGAATCATGCGAATCCGCCGCAAGATCGAGCCGGACCCGGCTAAGCCGTCGGTGATCCGCACCATTCGCGGCGGGGGCTATCTGTTCAGCCCGGCCGGAGACAAGTCCTGACGGACGACCTGAGTCGCGAGCCCTGGGCCTGATTGTCTTTTTATTGCGGCGCAGCATGGTAGTTTCGCCCGAATATTTCGTCCCGGCACCCTGCGACGAAACAATTCTTTCGCGCCACGAAACCGTTTTGTCCTGTAACGCAGATCTCCTGAAACAGCCGCCGGCTAAAAAAGCTCCCACAACAAAGCCGCACAAGCGGCGAGAGGGAGCCGGTCATGCAAAACATCATCGCCATCAGCGCCGCCGCTCAGCAAGGTATCCTCGCGGTCCAGGCCACTTCCGATGAAATGTTGCTGGAGAGCGTCGCCGACGGCAACAAGTCCGCCATGCACATCCTCTACGCGCGCCATCGCGTCCGGGTCTATCGCTTCATCCTGCGCATGGTCCGCGACGCCACCACCGCTGAAGACCTCGTCAGCCAGGTGTTTCTCGACGTCTGGCGCACCGCCGGCCAGTTCGAGGGGCGCGCGCAGGTCTCGACCTGGTTGTTGTCGATCGCCCGCTTCAAGGCGCTGACCGCGCTGCGCCAGCGCGCGCACGAGGATCTCGACCAGGACGGCGTGCTGAACATCGCCGACCATGCCGACACGCCCGAAGCGGCCCTCGAACGCAGCGCCACCCGCGCCATCCTGCGCGCCTGCATCGCCCGGCTGTCGCCGGCGCACCGCGAGATCATCGATCTGGTCTATTATCACGAGACTTCGGTCGAGGAAGCCGGCCGGATCCTCGGGATTCCGCAAAGCACGGTGAAAACCCGCATGTTCTACGCCCGCAAGCAGCTTGCCGAACTGCTCCGGGACTGCGGCGTCGACACGCTGGCCGCGTAATCGCTCGCATTGGCCGGTTCGGCGTGGCCTCGTGTCACGCCGATGTGACCCTGCCCGCAAGAATTAATAATGATTCACTCGACCGGAGCCTTTCGCCGTTGTACGGGACGGTGAAGGGTTCCGGCTTTTCATTTTTGTTAACGCGAATCGGTGTCCGCTCGGGGCCGAGCCGCCGGCCCGTTCGGGACGCGCTTCGCGTGAAGATTCGCGGGTTGGAGCCAGCTTGCCATCCCTGCGACGGTGGGGTTTGATGTCCTTCGATCTCGCGACATCGTCCGACGGTTCGCGCCAACGACAACAAGGATCGCCGATGCTTGGTTTTCGACGCCTGCTCTGCTTACCGTTGCTCACCGTCCTGTTCATTGCCGCCTCGCCGTCGCACGGCTTCAGCCAGAGCGAGGACATGAACATCGGTGACGAGCCCGGCCGTATCCCCGACGAGGCGGCGCAACTGCCGCCGCAATTCCAGCGGCAGATGGTGCTCTACCGCACCAATGAGCCGGCCGGCACCATCATCGTCCACACCAACGAGCGCATGCTCTATCTGGTGCAGGGCGACGGACGGGCGATCCGTTACGGCGTGCGCGTCGGCCGCGAGGGCTTTCAGTGGCAGGGCCTTTTGAAGATCACCCGCAAGGCGGAATGGCCCGACTGGACGCCGCCGCCGGAAATGATCCAGCGCCAGCCTTACCTGCCGCGCTTCATGGCCGGTGGCCCCGGCAATCCGCTCGGCGCGCGGGCGATGTATCTCGGCGCCACGGTCTATCGCATTCACGGCACCAATCAGCCCGACACCATCGGCAAGGCGGTGTCATCGGGCTGCTTCGGCATGGTCAACGCCGATATCATCGATCTCTACGCCCGCGTTCCGGTAGGCACCAAGGTCGTCGTCAAACAGCGGCCGACCTTGTAATCCGCCGGCTTGATCCACCGCCCGTCGCGGCCCGTCCCTTTCCTTCTTCATGAACGAGACATCACCATGCTGAACCTCGGTCCTTCCCTGGCGCGTCGCGTTGTCGCCGTCGTCGCCGCCACCGCCGCGCTGGCCGCCTTCGGCAGCGCCGACGCGCAGACGCTGAAGACCGTCAAGGACAGGGGACATCTGATCTGCGGCGTTTCGACCGGCCTGCCGGGCTTCTCCAATCCCGACGACAAGGGCAACTGGTCCGGTCTCGACGTCGATCTGTGCCGCGCCGTCTCGGTCGCGATCTTCGACGACCCCGGCAAGGTGAAATTCGTCCCGCTCAACGCCGAACAGCGCTTCAAGGCCTTGCAATCCGGCGACATCGACCTGCTGTCGCGCAATTCGACCTGGACGATGTCGCGCGAGGCCGACTTCAACCTCAGCTTCGCCGCCGTGAACTATTATGACGGCCAGGGCTTCATGGTCCGCAAGAGCGCCAACAAGGATTCGGCGCTGGCGCTCGACGGCGCCAAGGTCTGCGTGCAGTCCGGCACCACCACGCAGCTCAATCTCGGCGATTACTTCCGCGCCAACAACATGAAGTATCAGGAGATGCCGTTCCCGAACGTCGCCGAAACCCTCAAGGCTTATGACAGCGGCGCTTGCGACGTCTTCACCAGCGACGTGTCGCAGCTCTACTCGGAGCGGCTGACCCTTTCCAAGCCGGACGACCACGTCATTCTGCCCGACGTGATCTCCAAGGAGCCGCTGGGGCCGGCGGTGCGGCAGGGCGACAGCCAATGGCTGGAGATCGTCAAGTGGGCCTACTACGCCATGCTCAACGCCGAGGAACTCGGCGTCACGTCGAAGAACATCGACGAGGCGTTGAAGTCGCAGAAGCCGGACGTCAAGCGGCTGGTCGGCACCGAGGGCAACTACGGCGAGCGGATCGGCCTGACCAAGGACTGGGCGGCGCGCATCATCCGGCAGGTCGGCAACTACGCCGAATCCTATGACCGCAATGTCGGCGCCGGCTCCAAGCTCGGAATTCCGCGCGGCCTCAACCATCTGTGGAGCGAAGGCGGCATCCAATACGCGCCGCCGATCCGATAACCCCGATCCGACGGCGCCGCCGTCGCGCGGCGCCGTCCGTCAGCGGGGGCGAACAAGGCCGCTGAACTCCCGGACGACGCGCTCATAGACCGGCCGCTTGAACGGGACGATGAGGTCGGGGAGATTCCGCATCGGCTCCCAGCGCCAGCTGATGAATTCCGGCTTGTGGCCGTTGCCCGGACTGAGCACGTCGATCTCGGACTCCTTGCCGGTGAACTGCATCGCGTACCATTTCTGACGCTGGCCGCGATAGCGGCCCTTCCAGGCGCGTCCGGCCACCGTGCGCGGAATGTCGTAGATCAGCCAGTCCGACACCTCGCCGAGCCGCTCGACCGAGCGGACGCTGGTCTCCTCGAACAGCTCGCGCTTGGCCGCCTCCCAGGTGTCCTCGCCGGGATCGACGCCGCCTTGCGGCATCTGCCAGACGTGGGTCGCGTCAACGTGCTCGGGGCCTCCGGCGCGACGGCCGATGAACACCAGCCCGGTGGCGTTGATCAGCATCATGCCGACGCAGGTGCGATAGGGCAGATCGTCAAACCGTGTCATTGCCGCCGTGCCCTTTCGGTTGATCGAAGTCCGCGGAGCCGCATTGCTTCGCCTTCACCTCATATCCTGTATCCGGAATCGACCGGCCGCGTCCGGATCATGTCACGATTTTGATTTCAGCATCGCGGTTGTCAATGGGACCAGCAGGACGCCGCGGCTCTCCAGCGTCCGTGCCCAGGCGCCGATGCGCTCGATCGAAACCGGCAGGCTCGACGCCATGCCGATGGCACGGCCGCGCGCCTTCGCCAGCGCTTCCAGTTGCGCCAGCGCCTTGTCGATTTCCGCCGCCGTCGGCACCGCGTCGATGGTGAGATCGGCCTTGGCGAACGGCATGGTCTGGCGTTGCGCCAGCGTCGCGGCGACGCTGCGCGGCGAGGCGCCGTCGTCGAGATAGCCGAGCCCGCGCTTGGCGGCCTCGCCGATCACCGGCTGCATGGCGGCGTCCGACACCGTGAAGCGGCCGCCCATGAAGCCTGTCAATCCGACATAGCCCTGGAAGCGACTGAGATGCCAGGACAGGCGATCGAGATTCTGCTCCGGGCTCTGGGTGGTGAGCAGGGTTTGCGGGCCGGGGTCGTTATCGGGATAATCGAACGGCTCCATCGGCACTTGCAGCAGGATTTCGTGGCCTTGGGCGCGGGCGCGCTCGACCAGCCGGGCTGGGTCGCGGCCGTAGGGCGTGAAGGCCAGCGTCACCGCGCCCGGCAACTTCAGCACCGACTCGGTGGTCTTGGCGGCGCCGATGCCGAGCCCCCCGATCACCACGGTGACGGTCGGGAGCGTGGCGGCCTTGGCGCGATCGGCCGGCGTGGCGGCGGCGTAGGCGGTGAACGGCGTCAGCCCGTCGGCGGCCACCGGAATCATGCCGTACCGGGATTTTTCCAGGAGCCGCGCGTCGATGCCGGGCATGATCGCGGATCGGACATCGGCATCTGCGCCGGACGTCCCCGTCTCGGCGCTTTCGCTCGCGACCACGACGTCCTGCCGCGCGCCGCTCGATCCGTCGATGATGGTGATGGTCTTGCGCCCGCTCGCCGGCGGCGTCGCGGCGACTTTCGCGGCCGGCCTGGCGGCATCGGCCGGCGTCGCCGTATCCTTGGCGGCGCCGCCATCCCGGGGCAGGGCGACCCGCGCCACCGGCTCGCCCCCGAGGCGATCCTGATGGAACAACGCCACCCCGGCGAACGCCAGCAAGAATAATGCAAGGACCGCGGCGGCGACCTGCAACCCGCTGACGGGCAAACGCCGCCGGCGCGGCGGCGCGTTCTGTCCGAGCGGCGTGCTGAGATCGTCCGTCGTCACTGCCGTGGCCTCCTGCCGGCCCCCGCGAATCAGCCGCAGCGACTTTATCACGCCGGGCCGGGTTCGCGGGTATCGGGGACTTGCGGGAGACGCGCGGGGCCGACGAGGCGTCATCACCGGACTGACCCGGCAATCCATCATCTTTTTAAAAGATGGACGCCCCGGATCAAGTCCGGGCATGGCGGAAGCATTTTCGTCTGGCGCACGAAACGCCTGATCGAACTTGGCAGTCTCGTCGTCAAATATGGGGTCGTAGGCTTGAGCGGTGATGACCGCGCGACCAGACCCGATCGCCAGCGCTTAATTGGTGATATCGAATGTCACTTTGCTGAAGTCTCCGCGCCGAAGCGCCTGGCGATCCATCAGCAACACGAGAGAGTAGCAGTCGCCCCATATGAAGCCGGTGATGTTGCTTGTGTGAATTTCGAGCAGCACTTCATTAGGACTATCGGGCCCGTGCGGCGTATAGATATGCCCGACGGGCGCGTGTCCCATCGCGGCAACACCATTGCGCGTTTCGTTTTGCCACTCTCTTTCGAGTCGCTCGCGCAAGGGAGGTGGCAATATCGCCGCCGGCGGTGGTACGGTGGTGTACGCCTTTATGGCGTGGTTCGTCAGGCCGCGCTTGTATTCGTGCCACCAATGTCGCAGTTCCGATCCGTCCGGCTGTGCATCGAGCAGCTTGGTCTCGCGCAATTCCAGCTCTGCGTAACCTTCTTCGTCGTTGCGGAGATAGCGCATGTCATAGGCGTGAAGGTCCGCCAATTTCTCGATGGACACGGCAATCTCGACCGCATCCAACATTTTTCCCGAACGCATGCGCCCTTCGATCTCGAAATAGCGCACGAACGTGTCGAGAACGGCCGGCCGCTGCTCCTCGAACCACGCGGCGGCGCCCGATCGCAGCTTCTTCATGGCCGGGAAGCGAATAATCTCTCGCGCCTGCCGTGTTACCGTCTCACCCAACTTCGTGCAGAGCAGCGAGACCGTTTCGCGATCGAACGGGTGGTAGGCCGGATCGAGCAGCGTACCCAATGGCTCTTTCTTCGGCCGCTCCATATCGGTCTCATGCAATTCATGTCCCGAACGAATTTCAACGGTCAGCGGCCATTTTGGGAGCGCAAAGCTATTGGTCGCCTTGAAGTCGTGCGCGCGGGTCCAGTCGGCGCCCTTTGAGGGAGGGCCTTTGACCTCGACAAGCGGCCCATCGAAATGAAGGACTGTCGGCTTCGGCGGCCCCTCGGCGGGAAGGAATAGGCCCAGCCAGCCCGAGCGAGGCCCCACTCCCGACCAGAGGTCTTGCGGTAGGGCGGAAAGGTCGATCTGCCCGACGAACAAGAGCTTTTTCCCGTTCTGCTCTGGCCAGGCCATACCCACCGGCAAGGCGGCGCTGCCCCCAAACCAGCCTGCCGAGTCTCCTAGCCCAATGGGAATTTTCGGTTTCAGGATCGCTACACTTCGCTGGCTGGAGCGGGCGGCATCCTTCATTTTCTCGGTTTCGACATGATGGTCGATGAACTTCGCGATGAACGCTTCGGAATCTATGGGCCCGCTTTTTCTTCGTCCGAACATTTCCGCGTTCTCTTTCCTGCCACTAGGCGGTTGTGACGATTGCGGGGTTGTGGAGACCTTTGTTCGACGTCAAAACAACCAAGGATGAAAGGGAGATATTGCTGAAACAATATGATTATATTCCGTGGGAGTGAACGATTCCCTTCCGCATTTCTTTATATGCGGCGGCGCGCGCGGTTCACATGAAGTCTGGAAGTTAGCGGATTTCGGCGCCGGTGAATTCGATGCCGTCTTCAGGCGGCTGATGACCGTCCTGGCTGAACGGTGCGGTAGGGCTTTAGATATCCACCATCAACAAATATCGGCCTCGATCAAAATCTGTCCGGGCATGGCGACGGTTGATTCCGTCAAGGCAGAAATGAAACGGGCGGCCCGCGAGCCGCCCGTTGTCCATTCACTCACGCCGTTGCAATCGATGGCGATCAGTTCGCCGACTTGGTCTTGTCGGCCGGCTTGTCGACCGCGGCCTTGTCGCCGTTCGCCTTGTTGGCGGCGGCCTGGGCGTCGACCTTGACGCCGTGCAGCAGATCGTCGGCCATCTTCAGCGCCTTGTCGTCCTTGGCGTCCGGCGGCACGTAGGATTGCGAGCCGGTCTGCTCCTTGCCTTCGTCACCCTTGAGGTGGCCGCGGAGGGAGGCCTCGCCCTTGGTGTCGGTGCGCGACTTGAGGTCGTCGGGCACGTCCTGCAACACCTCGATGTCCGGGGTGATGCCCTTGGCCTGGATCGATTTGCCGGACGGCGTGTAGTAACGCGCCGTGGTCAGCCGCAGCGCGCCGTTGCCGGCGCCGAGCGGAATGATGGTCTGCACCGAGCCCTTGCCGAACGAGCGCGTTCCGACCACGGTAGCGCGCTTGTGATCCTGCAACGCGCCGGCGACGATTTCCGACGCCGAGGCCGAGCCGCCGTTGATCAGCACGATCAGCTTCTTGCCCTTGGTGAGGTCGCCGGCATGGGCGACGCGACGCTGGGTTTCCTCGGCGTTGCGGCCGCGCGTCGAAACGATTTCGCCGCGTTCGAGGAAAGCGTCCGACACGGTGACGGCTTCCTCGAGCAGGCCGCCGGGGTTGTTGCGCAGGTCGAGGATGAAGCCCTTCAGCTTGTCCTCGCCGATCTGCTTGGTCAGCGAGGCGATCTCGCGCTTCAGCCCCTCGGTGGTCTGCTCGTTGAAGGTGGTAATGCGAATATAGCCGATGTCGTCGCTCTCGACGCGGGCGCGCACCGAGCGGACGCGGATGTTGTCGCGCACCAGCGTCACGTCGATCGGATTGTCCTGACCCTTGCGGATGATCTTCAACTTGATCTTGGTGTTGACCGGGCCGCGCATCTTGTCGACGGCCTGGTTCAGGGTGAGGCCCTGCACCGCCTCGTCGTCGAGCGTGGTGATGATGTCGTTGGCCTGGATGCCGGCCTTGGAGGCCGGGGTGTCGTCGATCGGCGAGACCACCTTGATGAGGCCGTCCTCCATGGTGACCTCGATGCCGAGCCCGCCAAATTCGCCGCGGGTCTGCACCTGCATGTCCTTGAAGCTCTTGGCGTCCATGTAGCTCGAATGCGGATCGAGGCCGGTCAGCATGCCGCTGATGGCGGATTCGACCAGCTTGCTGTCATCCGGCTTCTCGACATAGTCGGAGCGGACGCGCTCGAACACGTCGCCCAGCAAATTGAGCTGACGGTAGGTGTCCGAGGTGGCGGCGCGCGCGGTCGAGCCCATCAGCATCGAGCGCGGCTGGGTGACGAACAAGGTCAAGGCGGCGCCGGCCGCGGCACCGAGAAGCATAACAGAGGTTTTGCGCATCATCCGCGAACCTTTTCGCCTTCATTTGCGGCCCACCATGGGCCAGGATCGATAGGAGTTCCGTCCTTGCGGAACTCGACGTACAGAACGGGCCGGCTCACGCTGGTCGCGAGGATGGAAGCGATTCGGGACGCCGTCCCCATGGTCGCGATCGGCTCGCCCGTCAGCACGAACTGGCCGATATTGACCGAAATGCGCTCCATCCCGGCGATCAGGACATGATACCCGCCCCCCGCATTCAGGATCAAGAGTTGTCCATAGCTTCGGAACGGCCCGGCATAGACAACCCAGCCATCACACGGGGTTGTGACCTGGGCCCCCGGCCGCGTCGCCAGCGAAATGCCTTTTTCGGTCCCGCCGGCGCCGTTGGAGCCGCCGAAATCACGAATCCGGGTGCCGTTGACCGGTAATGCCAGCAGACCCTTGGCCGAGGCGAAGGCGATCGCCGGGCTGAGCCGGCCCGGATCCTTCAGCGCGGCCAGATTCGGCTTGCCGCTCGCGGCCGCCGCCGCGGCTCGTTCGGTCGCCACCTTGGCCGCCGCCGCCGCCTTGGCCGCGCTTTGCAAATCCTGCTCCATCTTGGCGATCAGGCTTTGCAGGTCGTCGACCTTGCGGGACAGTTCGAGCGCGCGGGTGGCCTCGGCCTGCATGTTCTGCTCGGCGGCGCTTTGCTGCTTCTGGCGTTCGTCGATCAGCGAGGCGAGACGGGTCTGGTCGATACGCAAACCGTCGCGGTCCGCCGCCAGTTGATCGCGTTCGGTGGCGATGGCGTTGCGCAAGGCGACCAGTTCGCTCAGATCGGCGACCAGCTTCACCGATCGGGCGCGCATTTCCGGCACCACCGCGCCGAGCATGATCGCCGTGCGCAGCGATTGCAGCGCGTCTTCCGGGCTCACCAGCAGGGCCGGCGGCGCGCGGCGGCCGGCGCGCTGCAAGGCCGCGAGCACCTCGACGATTTCGGCGCGGCGCGATTGCAACGAGCCGCGCATGGCCCGCTCGCGGGTGTCGAGATCGCCAAGGCGGGATTCGGCGTCGGCGATGCGGCTTTCGACGTTGCGCACCTTGGCCGCGATATCGATCAGTTCCTGATTGAGCTTGCCGCGATCCTGACCGATGGCGGCGATCTCGGCCTTGAGCTTGTCCTGCAACTCGGCGGCGGCCTTTTGCCGGGCGCGCGCGGCTTCAAGCTCCTGCGCGCGCTGCGCGATGTCGTCGGCCGACGGCGTTGCGGTCGCCAGCGTCTCTGTCGTCGCCGCCGCTTGCGCCGCCGCAAGCGACGGCCAAGCGCCGGCGATCCCGGTCGCCAGCAGCGCGGCGGCCGAAGCGCGAAGTTGAAGCGTGTGAGGCGACCTTCGAATCACATCGTGCTCTGAATCAACCGACCGATCGTGTCATGGTATTAAGCGCGGTGGTAAGGGTGGCCCGCCAGAATCGTCGCGGCGCGATAAATCTGTTCCAGCAACAGGACGCGTACCAGCTGATGCGGCCAAGTCGCGCGGCCAAACGCCATCCGCAACTTGGCTTTGCGCTGCAATTCGGGCGAAAGTCCGTCCGCGCCTCCGATCACGAAAACATTATTGGCGACCTGCTCGTCGCGCCAGCGGCCAAGATGGCGCGCGAAAGTGGAACTGTCGATGCTGTCGCCATGCTCGTCGAGCGCGACGACGACCGACTTGTCCGGAATCATCGCGGCGATGGCGGTGGCCTCCTCGGCGATCCGGGTGGCGGCGTCGCGCGCCCGGCTCTCGGCGATCTCGCGCACCTCGATGCCGCGAAATCCTTGTCTGCGGCCGGCGTCGTCGAAGCGCGCCGCGTAGCGATCCGCCAGTTCCCGCTCCGGCCCCTGCTTGAGGCGGCCGACCGCCACCACCATGATCCGCATCGGCGCGGCCTATCCGAGTTTCATGCGGCGAACAAAATCCTCGCGCGAAACCCGCGCCGGTTCGCTCATGGGACCGACCGCAACCGCGATCAGGCTTTCTTCGCCGCCGCGCCTTTCGGACCTTGGGTCCACAATCGTTCCAGATTGTAGAACTCGCGGACCTCGGGACGAAAAACGTGGACGATGACATCCCCGGAATCGATCAGCACCCAGTCGCAATTGGTCAGGCCTTCGACATGGACATGGGGAATCCCCGCGTCCTTGAGCGCCTTCACGACATTCTCCGCGATCGCGCCGACGTGCCGGTTGGCCCGGCCGGTGGTCACGACCATGTAGTCCGTCACGGAGGATTTGCCGCGCAGATCGATGCTGACAGTGTCTTCCGCCTTCATGTCATCGAGGCGGTCGAGAATGATTTTCAGGGATCGTTCGACATCAGGCCGCGCCTTCGACACCACGGCGGGGGCTGACGATATCCGCTTCCGGGACGGGGCGGACGAGGACAGGACAGATACGGTCAGGGACCATTTCCTTTCGCTGTGATGGACATCCGAATCTCGGATCTCCGGTTACCATCATACGCATGTGGGATGGCCGGTTTCAATATTCCAGACGTCCCGGCCGCTTGCTCCGATCGTTACAAATTCGATTATTTCCAACTGCCGTCCGGGTTCCGCAAGCTGGTGGACGACAGGTCGAGCTTCATTCCGCTGAGAAACACCCAGGCCGGGGCAGGCGTTTCGGCCAGCCGCGCCGCCGTGCGCTCGGGCAGGCGGTAGCGCGCCAGCGCCTGCGCCGCCGGGGCCGCGAGCGCGCGGAAGCTGCGCGGCGGGCGATCGATCACGGCGATCGGCACCGTGGCGGCGATGCGCCGCCAATTGTCCCAGCGATGGAATTGCGCGAGGTTGTCGGCGCCCATGATCCAGATGAAGCGCGCGCCGCCGCAGCGGCGATGCAGATAGGTGACGGTGTCGACGGTGTAGCGGGTGCCGATGACGGCTTCGAGACAGGTCACGTCGATGCGCGGATGATGCGCGATCCTGCCGGCGGCCTTGGCGCGCGCGACAATGTCGTTGGCGCCATAGCCGTTCTTCAGCGGATTGCCCGGCGACACCAGCCACCACACCCGATCGAGCCGCAGTCGCTTCATCGCGAACAGGCTGATGGCGCGATGCGCCGCGTGCGGCGGGTTGAACGAGCCGCCGAGCAGCCCGATCCGCATGCCGTCGGCGTAGAACGGAATCGCTTGCGCGGGCGCGACGGACGGCTTTTGCAATTCAGTCTCCGCGCGCCGGCGAACGGGCGATCACGGCCGCGTCTGGCCGCTGCCGTGGACCTGATATTTGAACGTCGTCAGTTGCTCGGCGCCGACCGGGCCGCGCGCGTGGAATTTGCCGGTGGCGATGCCGATCTCCGCGCCGAAACCGAACTCGCCGCCATCGGCGAACTGCGTCGAGGCGTTGTGCAGGACGATGGCAGCGTCGACCTCGTTGAGGAATTTCTTCGCCGCGGCCGCATCTTCGGTGACGATCGCCTCGGTGTGACGCGAGCCGTGTTGGGCGATATGCGCGATCGCGCCGTCGAGGTCGTCGACAACCTTCGCCGCGATGATGGCGTCCTCGTATTCGGTGTCCCAGTCGGCGTCGGTGGCGGGTTTCACCCGCGCATCGACCTGCTGAACGCCAACATCGCCGCGCACCTCGCAGCCGGCATCGAGCAGCATGTCCACCAGCGGCTTGAGATGGGTCGGCGCCGCGGCGCGCTCGATCAACAGCGTCTCGGCCGCGCCGCAGACGCCGGGACGGCGCATCTTGGCGTTGAGCACGATGGATTTCGCCATGTCGAGTTTCGCGGCGTGATCGACATAGACGTGGTTGATGCCTTCGAGATGGGCGAACACCGGCACCCGCGCTTCCGCCTCGACGCGCGCCACGAGGCTCTTGCCGCCGCGCGGCACGATCAGATCGATGCCACCGTTCAGCCCCGTAAGTAACAAGCCAACCGCTGCGCGGTCGCGCGTTGGCACCAACGCGATCGCGGCTTCGGGCAAGCCGGCCTCGCGCAGGCCTTGCACGAGGCACGCATGAATCGCGCAGCACGAGCGGAAACTGTCAGAGCCGCCGCGCAGGATCACCGCGTTGCCGGACTTGAGACATAGCGCGCCGGCGTCGGCGCAGACATTGGGGCGGCTCTCGAAGATCACCGCGATGACGCCGAGCGGCACGCGGACGCGTTCGATGGTCATGCCGTTGGGACGCTGCCAACGTTCGGTGACGGTTCCGACCGGATCGGTGATCGCGCGGACGACAGCGAGGCCATCGGCCATCGCGGCGACGCGCGCCTCGGTCAGCGTGAGACGATCGACGAAGGCGGAGGTCGCGCCGCTCGCCCGCGCTTCGGCGACATCTTCGGCGTTGGCCTTGAGGATGTCGGCGCAATTCGCGCGGATCGCCCGCTCCATCGCCTCCAAGGCGCGGTTCTTCTGCTCAGCCGGAGCGAGCGCCAGCACCTTGGCGGCGGCGCGCGCGTCTTGCGCGAGCCGGGTCATCAGGGCGGCGAGGTCGCTGTCGTTGTCGACGGCTTTCAGAGGGGCGGTCATGGCGGTTCCCTAGCACAGCTCTCCCCGGTCCGCGAGGGTCGGGACTCTTGCGGCGATACGGTGGCGCAAATGTGTTGATGCCAAGCGGCCCGCGCAAGGCGGGTTCGGCCTGTTCGCGGGACGATCCGGGTCGCCTAGGCCGGTCCGACGCCCACCACCAGGTCGTCGCGGTGGATCATCTCGGCGCGGCCGTCGACGCCGAGGATGCGCGCGGCGTCCGAGGACGAGTGGCCTTTGATCCTGTCGGCGTTCTCGGCGTCGTAGGCGACGAGGCCGCGGCCGATCTCGTGGGTGTCGGGGCCGCGCACCACCACCGCGTCGCCGCGGGCGAAGTGGCCCTCGACCCGGATCACGCCGGCCGGCAGCAGGCTGGCGCCGCCGCGCAGCGCGGTGACGGCGCCGGCGTCGATGATCAAGGTGCCCTTCGGCTCCAGCGAGCCGGCGATCCAGCGTTTTCGCGCGGTCACCGGGTTGGCGGGGGTCAGGAACCAGGTGCAGCGGCCGCCGTCGGCGATCGCCCGTAACGGATGCGCGATCTTGCCCGACGCGATCAGCATATGCGTGCCGGCGGTGGTGGCGATCTTGGCCGCCTCGATCTTGGTGGTCATGCCGCCGCGCGACAGTTCGGATTCCGCCGCGCCGGCCATCGCCTCGATCGCGGCCGACACCGATTCGACCACCGGGATCAATTTCGCGTTCGGGTTCGCACCGGGCGGGGCGTCATACAGGCCATCGATGTCCGACAGCAGGATCAGCAGGTCGGCGCTGGTCATGGTGGCGACGCGCGCGGCGAGGCGGTCGTTGTCGCCGTAGCGGATCTCGTTGGTGGCGACGGTGTCGTTCTCGTTGATGACCGGAATGGCGCGCCATTCCAGAAGCTTGGCGATGGTCGAGCGGGCGTTGAGGTAGCGCCGGCGCTCCTCGGTGTCCTGCAAGGTGACGAGAATCTGGCCGGCGTCGATGCCGTGAGCGGCAAGCACCTTGGACCACAGCCGCGCCAGCGCGATCTGCCCGACCGCCGC
>JBDHSX010000011.1:0-46786 GCA_039808365.1 Xanthobacteraceae bacterium
CTGCTGGGACCGCCATCTAGCATGACATGGCCGCGACGGCCCGTGATCGCGACAACGGGCGCCCGCTGATCGGCGCGAACCGGCGTTGCGGCCGCCGGTTGAATGCGGCGGCCGCGCTGAATGCGCCGATTTACTTTTTCAGGCACAGTCCGACCGTCGGCGAGGTCGCGCATTTCGCGCCGTCCGCCGCGCCGCCGCCGGGACAGAACACCGAGACCAGCATTTCGCCGCCCTCGCAGCTCACCGCGCCGTCGGCCTGGACCGCGCGAACAGTCACCGCTGCCGGATCGCCCTTGTCGCCTTTCTCCCCCTTGTCGCCCTTCGGTCCCGGCGGGCCTTGAACGCCGGCCGCGCCTTGAGGTCCGGGCGCGCCTTGGGGACCCGCCGCGCCCTGGGCTCCGGGTGCGCCTTGAGGGCCCGGTGCGCCCGGAGCTCCTTGCGCGCCTTGCGGTCCCTGTGGCCCCGGATCGCCCTTGGGACCCGGATCCCTGCCGCAGGCGGCGAGCGCCAGGGCGACCGTCATCAACGTCGCCATCACAACTGCTCTTCTCATTTATCTTATCTCCTCCCGGCTATTTGCCGGGAACCATTAAAGTGGCGAGATCGCAGGGGAGCAACCGAAAAGGCGGCGATTGAAAACAGGCCCGCGTGGCGCACGGTCGCGCCGGGCTCGCCGCCGAACCATATCGCGGCCGCCCGCGACAAAGCGGGGTGCGTCGGGATCGTGGTTTCCGCTATGCTGCCGCGCGCATGCAGCGGGAAGGGCATGGCCGCGCCATCAGCCCGTCACCCTTTGCGCGAAGATGGATGCGACCACGGTTCGTCGCCTGAAGGAGAACGTCATGATCGCTCTGGTCCGCCTCGTCGGCATTGCCTGCGTGCTTGCGTTCGGCCTGATGGCCGCGCAGGCGGCCGACAAGGCGTACAAGCGCGACGATCTGGCGGACGCCGCGATCAAGCTGCAGGAGCAGATCAGGACCGAGGCGGGCGCGGTCGGGCGGCCGGTGTCGCAACTGCGCAGCGACGCCGAGACCGCGATCCGGAAGGGCAACCTCCGGGAAAGCCTGCAAATCCTCGGGCAGATCGCGGCGATGGCCCCCGACGACGGCGGCAACTGGCTGCGGCTGGCGAAAACCATCCTTCAGGTCCGCCCGGCCACCGGCAGCGAGCAGACCGTGCTGCGCGAGCGCGCCTCCACCGCCGCCTATCTGGCCTATCAGCACGCCGGCAACGCCGGGGCGGAAGCCGAGGCGCTGGCGGTGCTCGGCCGCACCTTCGCCGACCGCAAGCTGTGGCGGCCGGCGCTCGACACCCTGCAACTGTCGCTCGACCTGCGCGAGGTGGCCGAGGTGCGCGGGACCTACGAGAAACTGCGCGACGATCACGGCTTCCGGCTGCTCGACTACAGCGTCGATTCGGATTCCGCCTCGCCCCGCGTCTGCTTCCAGTTCTCGGAGGATCTCGCCAAGCGCGCCGACTTCGCGCCGTTCGTGACGATGGCCGGCACCGACGCGCCGGCGCTCTCGACCGAGGACCGGCAACTCTGCGTCGACGGCCTCAAGCATGGCGAGCGCTACAATATCGGCCTGCGCGCCGGGTTGCCGGCCCAGGTGCGGGAAACGCTGCCGAAATCGGCCGAGTTCAACGTCTATGTCCGCGACCGCAAGCCGTTCGTCCGCTTCACCGGCCGCGCCTATGTGCTGCCGCGCACCGGCCAGCGCGGCATTCCGGTGGTCAGCGTCAACACCCGCGAGGTGGCGATCAACGTATTCCGGATCGGCGACCGCAACCTCATCAATACGGTGATCGGCAGCGACTTCCAGCGCGCCTTGAGCCCTTACGACCTGACCACGCTCGGCGAGGAGCGCGGCGTCAAGGTGTGGAGCGGCGACCTTGCGACCGCCGCGACGCTCAACGCCGACGTCACCACCGCGTTCCCGGTCGATCAGGCTTTGGGCGACCTGCAACCCGGCGTCTATGTCATGACCGCCGCGCCGAAGGGGCCGCGCGCCGACAGCGACGACGATTCCGGCTCGCTGGCGACGCAGTGGTTCATCGTTTCCGATCTTGGGCTCACGGCGTTTTCCGGCAATGACGGCATTCACGTCTTCGCCAACTCGCTGGCCTCGACCGAGCCGGTGGCCGACGCCGAGGTACGGTTGATCGCGCGCAACAACGAAATCCTCGCCACCCGCAAGACCGACGCCAGCGGCCACGTGCTGTTCGAGGCGGGGCTCGCGCGCGGCGAGGGCGGGCTGTCGCCGGCGCTGCTGACGGTGACCGGCGGGACCGCCGACTATGCCTTCCTCAGCCTCAAGACCGCCGCCTTCGATCTGTCGGATCGCGGCGTCAGCGGCCGTCCGGCTCCCGCCGGGGCCGACGCCTTCGTCTATGCCGAGCGCGGCGTCTACCGTTCCGGCGAGACCGTCCATCTCACCGCGCTGCTGCGCGACGGGCAGGGCAAGGCGATGACCGGCACTCCGCTGACGCTGGTGGTGGAGCGCCCGGACGGCGTTGAATATCGCCGCGCCGCGCTGCCCGATCAGGGCGCGGGCGGGCGCAGCCTGTCGCTGCCGCTGAACGCGGCGGTGCCGACCGGCACCTGGCGGGCGCGCGCCTTCACCGATCCCAAGGGGACGTCGGTCGGCGAGACGACGTTCATGGTCGAGGACTATGTGCCGGACCGTATCGAATTCGATTTGACCAGCGATGCCAAGCAGATCGTGGCGAATGCTCCAGTCACGCTTAAAGTCGACGGCCATTTCCTCTACGGCGCGCCGGCCTCCGGCCTGCAACTCGAAGGCGACATGCTGGTGGCGCCGGCGGCGGCGCGGCCGGGCTATGAGGGTTATCAGTTCGGCGTGCCCGACGAGGAGACCGAGAGCCACGAGCGCACGCCGATCGAGGACCTGCCGGAAGCCGACGCCAACGGCGCCGCCAGCTTCCCGGTCAGCCTCGCCAAGCCGCCGGCCTCGACCCGGCCGCAGGAAGCGCAGATCTTCATCCGCATGGCGGAAGCCGGCGGCCGCGCGGTGGAGCGCAAGCTGGTGCTGCCGGTGGCGCCTGCGGCGGCGATGATCGGCGTCAAGCCGCTGTTCGCCGGCACCAGCGTCGCCGAGGGCGACAACGCCGGCTTCGATGTGGTGGTCGTCGCGCCCGACGGCGCGTCGCTGTCGCGCGATGGCCTGCGTTATGAACTGCTCAAGATCGAGTCGCGCTATCAATGGTATCGCCAGAACGGGTCGTGGGAGTTCGAGCCGGTCAAATCGACCAAGCGGGTCGCCGACGGCGACCTCGCCGTCACCGCCGGCAAACCGGCGCGGCTGCAACTGTCGCCGCCGCCCGGCCGCTACCGGCTCGACGTCAAATCGGGTGGGCCCGACGGGCCGCTGACCTCGGTGTCGTTCGATGTCGGCTGGTATTCCGACGGCAGCGCCGACACCCCGGACCTCTTGGAAACCTCCATCGACAAGCCGCAATACGCCTCCGGCGACACCATGACGGTGTCGGTCAACGCGAAAGCCGCCGGCAAGCTGACCGTCAACGTGCTGGGCGATCGGCTGCTGACCACGCAAACCATGGATGTGAAGGAGGGCACCGCGCAGGTCCGCATCCCGGTCGGCGCGGACTGGGGCACCGGCGCTTATGTCGTGGCGACCTTGCGCCGCCCGCTCGACGCCGCCGCGCAAAGGATGCCGGGCCGCGCCATCGGGCTGAAATGGTTCGGCATCGACAAGGAGGCGCGCACGCTGAAGGTCGAATTGTCGCCGCCGGCCTTGGTGCGGCCCGGCACGACGATGGCGCTGCCGGTGAAGCTTGCGGGCCTGAGCCCCGGCGAGGACGCCAAAATCGTGGTGGCCGCCGTCGATGTCGGCATTCTCAACCTCACCGGCTACAAGCCGCCGGCGCCCGACGACTACTATCTCGGCCAGCGCCGCCTCTCGGCTGAAATCCGCGACCTCTACGGCCAGTTGATCGACGGCATGCAGGGCACGCGGGGCCAGATCCGCTCCGGCGGCGACATCGCGGGCGCGGAATTGCAGGGCTCGCCGCCGACGCAAAAACCGCTGGCGCTGTATTCCGGCATCGTCACTGTCGGCCCCGACGGCGCCGCCACCATCGCCTTCGACATTCCGGACTTCGCCGGCACCGCGCGGGTGATGGCGGTGGCCTGGACCGCGACCAAGCTCGGCCGCGCCACCACCGACGTCACGGTGCGCGACCCGGTGGTGCTGACCGCGACCCTGCCGCGCTTCCTGCTGTCGGGCGACCGCGGCAGCATGACCTTCGAGATCGACAACGTCGAGGGCGAGCCGGGCGACTACAGCGTCCATGTCAGCGCCGCCGGGCCGGTCAAGGTGCCGGCCAACGCCACCACCACGGTCAACCTCAAGGCGAAACAGAGGTCCGCGATGGCGCTGGCGCTCGACGCCGCCGGCACCGGCACGGCGCAGATCGATGTCGCCATCCAGGGGCCGAACGGCCTGACGCTTTCGCGGCACTACGCCCTCGACGTCAAGGCGGCGACGCAGATTCTGGCGCGCCGCGCGGTGCGAACGCTGGCGAAGGGCGAAAGCCTGACGCTGACGCGCGACATGTTCGCCGACCTCGTCGCCGGCACCGGCGGCGTCTCGCTGTCCGTGAGCCAGTCCACCGCGCTCGACGCCGCCACCATCCTCAAGGCGCTCGACCGCTATCCGTTCGGCTGCTCCGAGCAGATCACCAGCCGCGCCATGCCGCTGCTCTACGTCAATGATCTGGCGGCCAGCGCGCATCTGGCGATGGACACCGCCGTCGACCAGCGCATCAGGGACGCCATCGACCGGCTGCTGGCGCGGCAGGGCTCGAACGGCTCGTTCGGCATGTGGTCGTCGGGCGGCGACGACGCCTGGTTAGATGCCTACGTCACCGACTTCCTGAGCCGGGCCCGCGAGAAGGGATTTGTCGTCCCGGATGTCGCGTTCCGCTCGGCGCTCGATCGCGTGCGCAACTTCGTCGTCAACGCCAACGAGCCGGAGAAGGACGGCGGCCGCGACCTTGCCTACGGGCTCTATGTGCTGGCGAAGAACGGCAACGCCCCGATCGGCGACCTGCGTTATCTGGCCGACGCCAAGCTGAACAATCTCGCCACCCCGATCGCCAAGGCGCAACTCGCCGCGGCGCTGGCGCTGGTCGGCGACCGCGCCCGCGCCGAGCGGGTCTACGCCGCGGCGCTGGCGAGCCTCAGCCCGAAGCCGGTACTGGAATTCGGCCGCACCGATTACGGCTCGGCGTTGCGCGACGCTGCCGCGCTGGTGTCGCTCGCGGGCGAGGGCAACGCGCCGCGCGCGACGCTGACGCAAGCGGTGCAGCGGGTCGAGGCCGCGCGCGGGCTGACGCCGTTCACCTCGACGCAGGAGAACGCGTGGCTGGTGCTGGCGTCGCGGGCGCTGGCCAAGGATGCCGACAAGATATCGCTCGATATCGACGGCGCGCCGGTGAAGACCGTGGTCTATCGCAGCTACAAGGCGGCTGACCTCGACGCCCGGCCGATCACCATCACCAACCTCGGCGAGGCGCCGATGCAGGCGGTGGTCTCGGTCACCGGCGCGCCGCTCACCCCGGAACCCGCCGCCGCCAACGGCTTCAAGATCGAGCGCAACTATTTCGCGCTGGACGGCACGCCGGCGGACCCCGCGCACGCCACGCAGAATCAGCGTTTCGCGGTGGTGCTGAAGATCACCGAGGCCAAGCCGGAATACGGTCACATCATGGTGGTCGATTATCTGCCGGCCGGCTTCGAGATCGACAACCCGCATCTGGTGTCGTCGGGCGACAGCGGCACGCTGGACTGGATCGAGGACGGCGAAGAGCCGGAGCACACCGAGTTCCGCGACGACCGTTTCAGCGCCGCGATCGATCGCGCCGCCAACGATAAATCGGTGTTCACCGTCGCCTATGTGGTGCGCGCGGTGTCGCCGGGCAAATACGTGCTGCCGCAGGCTTACGTCGAGGACATGTACAACCCCGCGCGCTACGGCCGCACCGGCACCGGATCGGTCGAGGTCAAGGCGGCGAAATGACGGCCTCCGAAGCCATCCCCGCCAACCCCCGACGTCGCCGGCGCTGGCTCGCGCGGGTGGCCTCGGTGGGTGTCATCGTGCTGCTGGTCGCGGCGGCCTGTTTCGCCTGGTGGGTGCGGTCGCTCGGGCCGCTGCCGTTCGAGGCGGCGCGGCGAACGTCGATCACGGTGGTCGACCGCGACGGCAAGCTGTTGCGCGCCTTCGCGATGGCGGACGGCCGCTGGCGGCTGCCGGTCGATGCCAAAACCGATGTCGATCCCGGCTATGTCGCGCTGCTCCTGGCCTATGAGGATCAACGCTTCTACGTCCACGGCGGCGTCGATCCGTGGGCGCTCGGCCGCGCCGCGCTGCAACTCGTGACGCGCGGCCACATCGTGTCCGGCGGCTCCACCATCACCATGCAACTGGCGCGGCTGATGGAGCCGCGGCGGCGGCGTTCGCTCTACGCCAAGCTGCATCAGATCGTGCGCGCCATCGAGATCGAGCGGCGGCTCGACAAGGATCAGATTCTCAATCTGTATCTGGCGCTGGCGCCGTTCGGCGGCAATCTCGAAGGCGTGCGCGCCGCGTCCATCGCCTATTTCGGCAAGGAGCCGAAGCGGCTGTCGCTGGCCGAGCAGGCGCTCTTGGTGGCGCTGCCGCAGTCGCCGGAAACGCGGCGGGTCGACCGCCATCCGCAGGCCGCACGGGCGGCGCGCGACCGCGTGCTCGACCGCATGGTGGAGGAGGGCAAGGTTTCCGCCGAGGACGCCGCGCAGGCCAAGGCGGTGCCGGTGCCGCGCGTCCGCCGCCCGATGCCGCTGCTGGCGCCGCATTCCGCCGAGCGCGCCATGGCCACCGTCAAGGACAGCCCGACCATCCGTCTGACGCTCGACGCAGGCCTCCAGCGCAACCTCGAAGCCCTGGCGCGGGATCGCGCGGCGGCGCTCGGCCCCGACATCTCGGTCGCCATCGTCGCGGTCGATAACGCCAGCGGCGAGGTGCTGGCCCGCGTCGGCTCGCCGGACTATTTCGACGATCGCCGCGCCGGGCAGGTCGACATGACCCGCGCGGTGCGCTCGCCGGGCTCGACGCTGAAGCCCTTTATCTATGGCCTGGCGTTCGAGGACGGCGTGGTCCATCCCGAAAGCCTGATCGACGATCGTCCGGTGCGTTTCGGCGCCTACGCGCCGGAAAATTTCGACATGACGTTTCAGGGCACGGTGTCGGTGCGCCACGCCTTGCAGATGTCGCTGAACGTGCCGGCGGTGGCGCTGCTCGACCGCGTCGGCGCCAGCCGCCTGACGTCGCGGCTCAAGCAGGCCGGCGGCCATCTGGTTTTGCCGCCGGGCGAGGCGCCGGGGCTGGCGATGGGACTCGGCGGCGTCGGCGTCACCTTGCAGGATCTGGTGCATCTCTACAGCGGCTTTCCACGCCTCGGCAGCACCATGCCGTTGCGGGAAATCAGCCATGGCGACCACGGATCGCCGGAGCCAAGGCGGCTGATGGACCGCGTCGCGGCGTGGCAGATCGGCAACGTGCTTATGGGAACGCCGCCGCCGGACAACGCCGTGCGCAACCGCATCGCCTTCAAGACCGGGACCAGCTACGGCTATCGCGACGCCTGGTCGGTCGGCTTCGACGGCCGCATGACGGTGGGCGTCTGGGTCGGGCGGCCCGACGGCGCGCCGGTTCCCGGACTGGTCGGCCGCGCCGCCGCCGCGCCCATCCTGTTCGACGCCTTCGCCCGCTCCGGCAAGCTGCCGCAGCCGCTGCCGAAGCCGCCGCACGGCGTCCTGATCGCCGCCAACGCCAAACTGCCGCTGCCGCTGCGCCGGTTCCGGCCGGCCGGCGATCTGGTCGACGCCGCCGCGCATCGGGCGCTGCATATCCAGTTTCCGCCGGACGGCGCGCGGATCGAGGCGACGGCGGACGGGCAGGGCGACGCCGGTACGCTCCCGGTCAAGGTCGCGGGCGGGGTGCCGCCGATGACCATGCTGGTGAACGGCGTCGCGGTCGGTCACCTCGACAGCCGGCGGCAGCGCCTCGTCGCGCCGCCGGGACCGGGGTTCGTCCGCCTCACGGTGATGGACGCCACTGGCGCGGCGGCCACAGTCGTCGTCAGAATTCAATAACGCGAGGTGAGAGTGTCTCTAACCGGTTGTCGCTTCGTCGGTTTCATCGTATGCGGAACCGATGATCGAGAACCTTCACCAGTCCAGGTTCGGCGCGCCGCGCGAGCCCAGCAACAGGGTCGATCCCGGCCGGGCGCTCGCGAGCGTGGTCAACTTCGTCACCGTCAGCGATGTTCGCGCGGTGCTGTTTCTCGCGCTGTGCGCCCTGGCGATCTTCCTGCCGGGATTTTTCACCATTCCGCCGATCGACCGCGACGAGGCGCGCTTCGCGCAGGCCACCAAGCAGATGGTGGAGACCGGCGACTTCATCGACATCCGCTTTCAGGACGAGGTCCGCTACAAGAAGCCGGTCGGCATCTACTGGCTTCAGGCGGCGGCGGTGAAGACCGCCTCATCGTTGGGTTTGCCCCGCGCGGAGGTTCGCATCTGGCTCTACCGGGTGCCGTCGCTGTTCGGCGCCATCGGTGCGGTGCTGTTGACATACTGGACCGCGCTGGCCTTCGTCAGCCGGCGCGGCGCGGTGCTGGCGGCCTTGCTGTTATGCAGCTCGGTGCTGCTCGGCGTCGAGGCGCGGCTGGCCAAGACCGACGCGGTGCTGCTGTTCACCGTGGTCGCGGCGATGGGCGCGCTGGCGCGGGTCTATCTGTCCTGGCAGCGCGGCGAGGATCCGGACCGGCCGCCGTGGGCGTGGCCGGCGATTTTCTGGACGGCGATCGCCGGCGGCGTGCTGCTCAAGGGGCCGCTGATCCTGATGTTCGTGGTGCTCACGGTGGCCACGCTGGCGATCATCGACCGTTCCGCCACCTGGCTGTGGCGGTTGCGGCCGGTGTGGGGCCTGATGTGGCTGCTGGTGCTGGTGCTGCCGTGGTTCGTGGCGATCTTTCTGCGCTCGGGCGAGGCTTTCTTCACCGATTCCGTCGGCGGCGACATGCTCAACAAGTTCGCCAACTCCCAGGAATCCCACGGCGCGCCGCCGCTGACCTATCTGGTGCTGTTCTGGATCACGTTCTGGCCCGGCGCGCCGCTGGCCGGCATGGCGGCGCCGGCGATCTGGCGCTCGCGCCGCGAGGCCGGCATCCAGTTCCTGCTGGCGTGGCTGGTGCCGTCGTGGATCGTGTTCGAGCTCGTCATCACCAAGCTGCCGCATTACGTGCTGCCGCTCTATCCGGCGATCGCCATCCTGATCGCCTTCGCGCTGGAGCGCCGCATCCTGTCGCGCTCCTGGGTAGTCAAAGGCGCGGCGTGGTGGTTCGTCATTCCGGCGATCACCTCGGTGATCGCGGTGGTGGCGGCGATCAATTTCACCCGCCAGCCGGTGTTCCTGGCCTGGCCGTTCGTGGCGGTGTCGCTGATCTTCGGGCTGTTCGCGTGGTGGCTCTATGACGACTACCGCGCCGAGCGCTCGCTGCTCAACGCGGTGGCGTCGTCGCTGTTTCTCGGGATCGCGGTCTACGGCGTCATCGTGCCGGCGCTGACCCCGCTGTTTCCCAGCGTCGAGGTGGCGCGGGCGCTGCGCAACGTGGTGTGCGTCGGGCCGAAAGCCGCCGCCGCCGGTTTCCACGAGCCAAGCCTGGTGTTCATGACCGGAACCTCGACGCTGCTCACCGACGGCTCGCGCGCCGCCGATTTCCTGTTGCAGGGCAGTTGCCGCTTCGCGCTGGTGGAATCCCGTTCGGAGCGCGCCTTCGCCCAGCGCGCCGAGGCGATCGGGCTGCGTTACAACGTGGCGACCCGCATCGAGGGCTACAACTACTCGCAGGGCAAGCAGGTTTCGATCGCCGTGTTCCGTTCCGAGGGCACCTATTGAGCGGGATCGCCCGCGGCCTCAAAAAGGTTGCCGGCGCGGCGTTTGCGCCATATGAAGCGCCATCCGCCAGACGCGCCTGAGCCGGCCCGCGGCGGATCGACAATCAACACAAATCCCAAGAGTGTGCCGTGGCGCCGTCCGATACGCCCCCCGTCGAGGTTTCGATTGTCGTTCCGGTGCGCAACGAGGCCGACAACATCGCGCCGCTGGTGGCGGAGATCGTTGCCGCGCTGGGCGACCGCTGGCCTTACGAAATCATCTACGTCAACGACGGCTCGACCGACGCCACCGCCGACCGCCTGGCGGCCCTGATGCGGCAGCGGCCGAACCTGCGCCATATCCGCCACGCGCAATCGCGCGGCCAGTCCGCCGCCGTGCGCACCGGGGTGCGCGCCGCCCGCGGCGCCATCGTCGCGACCCTCGACGGCGACGGCCAGAACAACCCGGCGTTCCTGCCGGACCTGATCCTGGCGCTGGAACACGGCGGCGACAGCGTCGGGCTCGCGGCCGGGCAACGGGTCGGGCGCAAGGACACCGGCTTCAAGAAACTGCAATCGCGCATCGCCAACGGCGTCCGCAACGCCATCCTGCGCGACGGCACCCGCGACACCGGTTGCGGCCTCAAGGCGGTCCGGCGCGAGGTGTTCCTGACGCTGCCTTATTTCGACGGCCTGCATCGCTTCCTGCCGGCACTGGTGCGGCGCGAAGGTTTCGACATCGCCTATATCGACGTCATCGACCGGCCGCGCCATTCCGGCGTGTCCAATTACGGCTTCTTCGACCGGCTGTGGATCGGCATCATGGATCTCATGGGCGTGTGGTGGCTGATCCGCCGCAAGAAACCGAATCCGGTCGCGACCGAGGTGCTGCGGCATGATTGAACTGATCCAAGCGATCGGCGGCTATCTGCACGACGTCTTCGTCATCAAGTTCGACGGCTGGGTGATCCTCGGTTTCGTCGCGCAGGCGTTCTTCACCATGCGCTTCGTGGTGCAATGGATCGCCTCGGAGCGGGCGCGGGCCAGCGTCATTCCGGTGGCGTTCTGGTTCTTCTCGATCGGCGGCGGCGTGCTGCTGTTGATCTACGCGCTGTATCGCCGCGATCCGGTGTTCATCGCCGGGCAGGCGCTGGGCCTCGTGGTCTATATCCGCAACCTGTATTTCATCGTCATCAACGGCAAGCAGACTGCGCGGCCGTAAGGCCGGGTCCTCCTTCGTCATTGCAAGGAGCAATTGTTCTCATCGTCATTGCGAGCGAAGCGAAGCAATCCAGGGCCACAACGCAAGGGCTGGATTGCTTCGTCGCTTCGCTCCTCGCAATGACGATGGCGAGGTATCAATTCGCCGACGGCCGCGCCGCCGGGCTTGGCGACGGCAGCAAGTCGTGCGCCGCTTCCTCGCTTTCGCTGACGACGCCGGCGGCGTCGAGCACCGGATAGGCGACCGAGCAGATGTGCGAGTGGATCCGCTTGAGGTCGCGCAGCACGTCGAGGTGCAGCGAGGTGGTCTCGATGGATTCGGGGCGGCCTTCGCGCAGCCGTTCGAGATGGCGTTCGGTCGCCGCCAGTTCCTCGTTGCGCAATGTCGCCTTCTCCGCCAGCAGCTTGCGCGCCTCGGTGACGTCGCCCGACATGAACACGCCGAAGGCGATGCGCAGCGATTCCATGGTGCGGCGGTGAAACTCCGACAGCTCGGCGGCGCCCTCGGTCGAGAACTGGAAGCGGTGCTTGATCTTCTTGGCGGCCAGCTCGCACAGGTTCTTGTCGACGATGTCGCCGATATGTTCGAGGTTGATGGCGAAGGAAATGATTTCCATCGCGCGCTGGCCCTCGCGCTCGTCCAGGCTGCCGCGCGTCAGCTTGGTGACGTAGAGCTTGATCGCCTCGTCGAGGCGGTCGACGCCGTTGTCCATCCGCGACACCGCGTCGACCAGGGCGCGGTCGTTGGTCATGATCGCCGTCATCACCTGCCGCAGCATGGTCTCGACCAGATCGCCCATGTGCAGCGTCTCGCGGGCGGCGTCCGTCAGCGCCAGCGATGGCGTGGCGAGCGCGCTTTCGTCGAGGTAGCGCGGCTCCGCCGGATCGACGCTTTGCTCGCGCGCCGGGAACAGCCAGGTCAGCAGCGCGGCGACGCCGTCGAGCGCGCCGATGAAAAGGAGGGCGGTCGCGACGTTGAAGGCGATATGAAACAGCGCCGTCATTCTGGCGAGGTCCGGCTGCCAGGCTTGAAGGGCGTCGGCCAGGGGATGCAGGAACGGCGCCACCAGCACGATGCCGGCCACGCGGTTGAGCAGGTTGCCGACCGGCAGCCGGTAGCTCGCCGGGTTGTCGCGGCGCGCGCCTTCGAACACCGGATTGATGGCGCTGCCGAGATTGGCGCCGAGCACCAGCGCCAGCGCCGCGAACGGCGTGACGAAATGCGCATAGGCCAGCGACATCACCAGCAGCACGGTGGCGACGCTGGAATGCACCGCCCAGGTGACCGCCGCGCCGATCACGATGCACAGGATCGGATCGGTGGTGATCGCGGCCATGAAGACGCGCGCGCCCGGCGCGTTCTCGGCCGGCTCCAGCGTGCCGAGCAGGATGTGCAGCGCCAGCAGCATCAGGCCGAGGCCGATCGCGACCCGGCCGAGATCCTTGACGCGCGAGCGCGCGCCGCCGCGAAACGCCACCAGGCCGATGACGAACAGCGCGGGCGCCGCGGCGGAAATATTGAACGACAGCACCTGCACGATCAGCGTGGTGCCGATATTGGCCCCCAGCATGATGGCCAGCGCCGGCATCAGGGCGACGAGACCCTCGGCGGTGAAGGAGGAGACGATCAGCGCGGTCGCGGTGCTGCTTTGCAGCAGCGCGGTGAGGCCGAGGCCGGCGGCGAGCGCCGAAAAGCGGTTGCCGAGCGCGCGCGCCAGCAGCAACCGCAGATCGGAGCCGAACGCCCGCAGGATGCCGCTATGGACCATGTGCAGGCCCCACAGCAGCAGCGCGACGCCGCCCATCAGGTCAAGCAGAACGATCGATCCCAACAGCCTCGTCCATCAAACCGGTGTCAAACGAATAAGGTATCGTTTGACCGCGCGAGTTCAATGGCGTGGTGCGTGAAACGGCGTTGCGGCGCGGGCGCAGCTCGGAGCGGAACTATTTGGTTTGTCCGCGCACAGCGTTGAAGGCCTCGAATCCGCGCGACAGGTCGGCCTTGAGGTCGTCGAGGTTCTCAAGCCCGATATGCAGCCGCAGGGTCGGGCCGCCCGGCGCCCATTGGGTGGCGGTGCGGTACGAGGTGCAGTCGAACGGGATCACCAGGCTCTCAAAACCGCCCCACGAATATCCCATGCCGAACAGTTTCACGGTGTCGAGCAGGGCGTCGACGGCCTCTCGCGGCGCGGGTTGCAGCACGATGCTGAACAGGCCCGACGCGCCGGTGAAATCGCGTTTCCAGATGGCGTGGCCGGGCGAGGTTTCCAGCCCCGGGTGCAGCACCTCGGTGACCTCGGGGCGCGTGGCCAGCCAGCGCGCCATCTCCAGCCCGGCGCGCTGATGATGCGCAAGCCGCACCGCCAGCGTCCGCAACCCGCGCAAGGCGAGGAAGACATCATCCGGCCCGGCGCAGACGCCGAGCTGGCGGACCCCGTCGGCGACCAGCGGCCATGCCTTTTCGTTCGCGGCGATGGTGCCGAACATGATGTCGGAGTGGCCGCCGATGTATTTGGTCGCGGCCTGGATCGAGATATCGACGCCGTGGTCCAGCGAGCGGTGAAACAGCGGCGTCGCCCAGGTATTGTCGTCGAGCACGAGGATATCGCGGGCGTGCGCGGCCTTGGCGATCGCCGGAATGTCGGGCATCTCGAAGGTCTGGGAACCCGGCGCTTCCACCATGATCGCGCGCGTGTTCGGCTTGAAATGCGCGGTGATGCCGTCGCCGATCAGCGGGTCGAAATAGCTGGTCTCGATGCCGTAGCGTTTCAGCATGCCGTCGCAGAACAGCCGGGTCGGCCGATAGGCGTTGTCGCACACCAGCACATGGTCGCCGGCCTTCAGCACCGCGAGCAGCGCCGTGGTGATCGCCGAGACGCCGGAGGGGGCGAGGCCGACGCCGGCGCAGCGCGGCCCTTCGAGGGCCTGGAGCGCCTCGCGCAGCGCCTTCGTGGTCGGCGTGCCGTGGCGGCCATACTGGAACTCGCCGCGATGGGCGTGCAGGTCCTCGGCGGTCGGGTACAGCACGGTCGAGCCGCGCACCACCGGCGGATTGACGAAGCCTTTTTGCGCGACGGTGTCGCGCCCCGAGGTGACAAGCGCGGTTTCGACGCGCAGTGCCTGCGCGGAATCTTTCGGAAGGGTCATGGGATGGTCCTGTTCGGCGGCTTCGCCTTGAGCTTGCAATGTCAATAACAGGACACAGGAGATCGCCGTCAACCCCTTGACCCGGCTCGTGAGTCGTTCTGTGATGCGGCGCGGCGGACGATCCGGCCGCGCGGTCTCGCCTGGCGGCGGCGACGGATGTCGCTATCGATTTCCGGTTTCGCGCGCCGTGTGGTTGAAATCCGGGTCGATCAAAGACGGACGGGTTCGATTCGCGCCCGAGCCTGACAATGCCCGGGCTTGCGGCGCGGGTGTCCGCGACGTTCCTTGAAAGGGGTTGCCATGATGAAACGTGTGTTTGTCGTTGCCGCTGCCGCCGCCGTCACGGCGCTCGGATCGCAGGCGGCCGCCGCGCAAACTCTCAAGACCGTCAAGGAGCGCGGCGCGCTGTCATGCGGGGTCAGCCAGGGCCTGCCGGGTTTCTCGACCCCGGACGACAAGGGCAACTGGACCGGCCTCGACGTCGATATCTGCCGGGCGATCGCGGCCGCCGTGCTCGACGATCCGACCAAGGTGAAGTTCGTGCCGCTGTCGGCCAAGGACCGCTTCACCGCGCTGCAATCCGGCGAGATCGACGTGCTGTCGCGCAATACCACCTGGACGCTGTCGCGCGACACCTCGCTCGGCGTCAATTTCACCGGGGTCACCTATTATGACGGGCAGGGGTTCCTGATCCGCAAGTCGCTCAACGTCAATTCGGCGCTGGAACTGAACGGCGCCTCGATCTGCGTGCAGACCGGCACCACCAACGAGCAGAACGTCAGCGATTATTTCAACGGCAATCAGATGAAGTACGAGCTGATCGCCTTCGGCACCGCCGACGAAACCATCAAGGCTTACGAATCCGGCCGCTGCGACGTGTTCACCTCAGACATCTCGCAGCTCTATTCCATCCGCCTGAAACTTTCGACGCCCGGCGATCATGTCGTGTTGCCGGAAGTCATCTCCAAGGAGCCGCTCGGGCCGCTGGTCCGTCACGGCGACGATCAATGGTTCGATATCGTCAAGTGGACCCTGTTCGCGATGATCAATGCCGAGGAACTCGGCGTCACCCAGAAAAACGTCGCCGACATGGCCAAATCAAACAAGCCGGATCTGAAACGGATGTTCGGCGCCGAGGGCAACCTCGGCGAGCAACTCGGCCTGACCAAGGACTGGGTCTCGCGCATCATCAAGGCGGTGGGGAACTACGGCGAGTCGTTCGATCGCAACGTCGGCGCGGGCTCCAAGCTCGGCATTTCGCGCGGTCTCAACCAGCTCTGGAACAAGGGCGGCATCCAATACGCGCCGCCGATCCGCTGATGCGGTTGCGTTTCGCCTGATGGCGTCGGACGCGCGACAAGCTCCGTCCCGGATCGGTCCCCGGTTGCGCCGCGCCTTGTGCGGGCGCGCCGGCTGGGGCGGCCTTGCCCTGCAAGCGCTGTTCGCGGCGCTGCTGGTCTGGCTCGGCTATGAAATCCTCGCCAACGCCAGCGCCAACCTGAAGGCGCAACGGATCGCCTCGGGCTTCGGTTTCCTGTCGCAGACCGCCGGCTTCGGCGTCAGCCAGAGCCTGATCCCCTACAGCGAGTCCGACAGTTACGCGCGCGTTTTTCTTGTTGGCTTGGTCAATACGCTGGTGGTGGCGGCGGTCGGTATCGTCTTCGCCACCCTGATCGGCTTCGCGGTCGGCATCGGGCGGCTGTCGCGCAACTGGCTGGTGGCGCGCATCAGCGGCGGCTATGTCGAGCTGATCCGCAACCTGCCGCTGCTGTTCCAGATCCTGTTCTGGTATCTCGCGGTGCTTGGCGCGCTGCCGGCGCCGCGCCAGAGCATTTCGCTGTTCGACGAGGTGTTCATCAGCAATCGCGGCCTGGTGATCCCGCGGCCGATTCCGCATGACGGCCTCACGGTGTTTCTGGTCGCCATCGGCGTCGCCCTCGCGGCGGCGCTGGCGCTGCGCTTTTACGCGCGGCGGCGGCTGTTTCGCGAGGGCCGGCCGATGACGATCTGGCCCTGGGTGCTGGCGCTGCTGATCGGCTTGCCGCTCATCGCCGCGCTGGTGTTCGGCGCGCCGTTCTCGGTCGAGGTGCCGCGCCTGCGCGGGTTCAATTTCGCCGGCGGGCTGCGGGTGGCGCCGGAATTCGTCGCGCTGGCGCTGGCGCTGTCGACCTATACCGCCGCCTTCATCGCCGAAAACGTCCGCGCCGGCATTTTGGCGGTGCCGCGCGGCCAGATGGAGGCGGGGGAGTCGCTCGGGCTGTCGCATGGCGCGACCTTGCGGCTGATCGTGGTGCCGCAGGCGATGCGGGTGATCCTGCCGCCGCTGACCAACCAGTATCTCAACCTCACCAAGAACTCGTCGCTGGCGGTGGCGATCGGCTATCCCGACCTGTTCTCGGTGTTCGCCGGCACCACGCTGAGCCAGACCGGGCAGGCGATCGAGATCATCGCCATCACCATGGGCGTCTATCTGTTGATTTCGATCGCGACCAGCGTGGCGATGGGGCTCTACGGACGCCGGGTCAACCGGAGTTTGGGCCGATGAGCGGAGAGGCGGCCTCCTTCGTGCGGGACCAGCTTGCGCCGGAGCGGCGCGCGCCGGTGCGGACCACGGGCCTGATCGGGTTCCTGCGCACGCGGCTGGTCAATACGCCGGGCAACGCGCTGCTCACCGTGCTCGGCGTCGCGTTATTGGTCGTACTGATCGTGCCGGCCGCGCGGTTCCTGCTGATCGACGCCGTGTGGACGGGGGGCGGCCGCGACGCCTGCCTGGCGCAAAACGCCGGCCGCCCGGTCGGCGCCTGCTGGCCGTTCGTGCAGGCCAAGTTCACGCAATTCATCTATGGATTCTACCCGGAGCCGGAGCGCTGGCGGGTCAACCTGACGTTCCTGCTCGCCGGCCTGCTGCTGCTGCCGCTCTTGATCCCGAAACTGCCCGCCAAGGCGTTCAACGCGGCGCTGTTCTTCCTCGCTTTCCCGTTCGTGGCGTTCTTCCTGCTCTATGGCGGCGGCCTCGACGGTTTCGCCGTGAACTGGACGGCGGGGCTTGTTTCCGCCTTCGCCGGCGGCGTCACCGACGCGGGCTCCCGGCTCGCCGCGCTTGGAGCGTCGTCGCCGTCGTGGCTCGGCGCGCCGTTGCAATGGATCGGTCATGGCGTCGTCGCGCTCGGGGCGGCGCTTGGCATCCTCGCCGCGCCGCTGATCTGGCTGCGCGATCACATCAACGCTTCGGGACGGCCGCTGTGGGCGGACTTCGCCGTCACCGCCGCCATCGTCTCCGCCGCGCTGTTCCTGCTCGGCGGCGGCATGCGCGGCGGCTGGCGCGCGCTGCTGATGAGCCTTGCGACCTTCGCCGGCATCGGCCTCGTCATCCTGACGATGGGCCTGGATCGCGGCGGCCTGCCGGTGGTCGACACCAGGCTGTGGGGCGGGCTGTTGGTGACGCTGGTGGTGGCGGTCACCGGCATCGTGGCGTCGATGCCGGTCGGCATCGCGCTGGCGCTCGGCCGCCGGGCGACGATTCCGCTGATCCGGCTGTTCTCGATCGGCTTCATCGAATTCTGGCGCGGCGTGCCGCTGATCACGGTGCTGTTCTTCGCCACCTACATGCTGCCCCTGTTCCTGCCGGGCCATTTCACCGTGGACGGGCTGGTCCGCGTCCTGATCGGCATCGCGCTGTTCGCCGGCGCCTACAACGCCGAGGTGATCCGCGGTGGCTTGCAGGCGATCCCGCCCGGCCAGGCGGAGGCGGCGCAGGCGCTCGGGCTGTCGTACTGGAAGACGACGCGGCTGATCGTGCTGCCGCAGGCGCTGCGTCATGTCATTCCCGGGCTGGTCAACAGCTTCATCGCGCTGTTCAAGGACACCTCGCTGGTGTCGATCGTGGCGCTGTTCGATCTGCTCGGCATCCTGCGCGCCGCCTTCGCCGACCCGGCGTGGTCGACGCCGACCACGCTGTTCACCGGCTTCGCCTTCACCGGCCTGATCTATTTCGTCGGCTGCTTCGCGATGTCGCGCTATTCGCTGTTCGTCGAGCGCCGCCTGAACGCGCATCGCCGGCGTTGAGAGAGGTTTTCAATGGCAGGTAGCCCGATTGTCACCGTCGCGGGCCTCAACAAATGGTTCGGCGAGTTCCACGTCCTGCGCGATATCGACCTTGAGGTCGGGCGCGGCGAGCGCATCGTGATCTGCGGCCCGTCGGGGTCAGGCAAATCGACGCTGATCCGCTGCATCAACGCGCTGGAGGAATTTCAGGAAGGCCGGATCGTGGTCGACGGCATCGAGCTCGGTCCCAACCTGCGCCGCGTCCACGAGGTGCGGCGCGAGGTCGGCATGGTGTTCCAGAATTTCAACCTGTTTCCGCATCTCACCGTGCTCGACAACTGCACGCTGGCGCCGATCTGGGTGCGCCACGTCCCGCGCAAGGAGGCGGAGGCGAGCGCGATGCAATATCTGGAGCGGGTGCGGATTCCCGACAAGGCCAACAACTATCCGGGACAACTCTCCGGCGGCCAGCAGCAGCGCGTCGCCATCGCCCGCGCGCTCACCATGAATCCCAAGGTGATGCTGTTCGACGAGCCGACCTCGGCGCTCGATCCGGAAATGGTCAAGGAGGTGCTCGACACCATGGTCGATCTGGCGAAGGAAGGCATGACCATGCTGGTGGTGACCCACGAGATGGGTTTTGCCCGCGAAGTGGCGGATCGCGTCGTGTTCATGGACGCGGGGCAGATCATCGAGGTCGGCACGCCCGCGAACTTCTTCGCCAATCCGCGGCACGCGCGGACGAAGCTGTTTCTCGGGCAGATTTTGCGATGAATGCGGGATGCGTTCAGACTCGCCTCGTGTCATTGCGAGGAGGCGAAGCCGACGAAGCAATCCAGTCCTTGCCTTGTGGCCTTCTGGATTGCTTCGCTTTGCTCGCAATGACGACCTGATGCGGTTGAGCGCGTGGGCGCTCACGCCTTTTCGAACGGCACCGCGATGTCGGTCCTGGCTTCCAGCCATTCCGGCACCGGCAGGTTTTTCGCGCGCATGAAGTCGGGGTTGAACAGCTTCGACTGGTAGCGCGTGCCGTAGTCGCACAGGATGGTCACGATGGTGTGGCCGGGGCCCAGTTGTTTCGCCAGCCGGATCGCGCCGGCGACGTTGATGCCGGTCGAGCCGCCGAGGCACAGCCCCTCGTGTTCGAGCAGGTCGTAGATGATCGGCACGGCTTCCTCGTCGGTGATCTGGAACGCGCCGTCGATGGTCGCGCCTTCGAGGTTGGCGGTGATACGGCCCTGGCCGATGCCTTCGGTGATCGAGGAGCCCTCCGACTTCAACTCGCCCTTGGTGTAGTAGTTGTACAGCGCCGACCCCATCGGATCGGCGAGCCAGACCTGAATCCTCGGGTTGAACTTCTTCAAGCCGATCGACACCCCGGCGAGCGTGCCGCCGGAGCCGACGGAGGCGACGAAGCCGTGAATCTTGCCGCCGGTCTGCTCCCAGATTTCCGGCGCGGTGGTCTCGACATGGGCCTGCCGGTTGGCGACGTTGTCGAACTGGTTGGCCCACACCGCGCCGTTCGGCTCGGTCTCGGCCAGTTGCCGGGCGAGCCGGCCGGACAGTTTCACGTAGTTGTTGGGGTTGGCGTAGGGCACCGCCGGAACCTCGATCAACTGCGCGCCGCACAGCCGCAGCATGTCCTTCTTTTCCTGGCTCTGGGTCTGCGGGATCACGATCACGGTGCGGAAACCGAGCGCGTTCGCCACCAGCGCCAGCCCGATCCCGGTATTGCCGGCGGTGCCTTCCACCACCACCCCGCCGGGCCGCAACTGGCCGCGCCGGACGGCGTCGCGGATGATGAACAGCGCGGCGCGGTCCTTCACCGACTGGCCGGGGTTCATGAACTCGGCCTTGCCGAGAATGGTGCAGCCGGTGGCCTCCGAGGCGTGGTTGAGACGGATGAGCGGTGTGCGGCCGATGGCGTCGACCACGTCATTTTTGATTGTCATGGGATGTCGGTTCTTGCGGCGAGTTGCGGAACTGGGGCTTGAAACTAGTCCACGGGGCAGGGCCGCACAAGCAAAGCAGGGAGGCGCTGCTTTCGCATTTCGTTGGATCGCGGAGCTTTTATCCTCCCGCGGCGGGCGACCGGAGAACATCCTGCTCCGCCGCCGGCGATCCCCGGAGACGTGCGAGATCCGGCGCGTTTTGGGAGAGCGATCCGGGGGCACCTGCGCCGGCAACATGAAATTTTCGTAAGTCAGGCTCCCGCCGGATCGCGGCGACGCGCGACTTTTTCAATAAAATCGGGCACAAGTCGCATCGCGGCGGCGGCGACCACCCTGGATTGATTTGAAGAATATGGCGTTGGAAAGCGGCCGCCACCCTGTGCGCTGCCGGCGCAGGCCGCTAAACTGGGCCGAATCTGGCGAACAGGGGTTGCTTCCGTTGAGCGCGTTATCGTCGATCTCCACCGGGTGCGGTTGTGCGCGCGTCGGCCAGTCGGTCGTGCCCGATCGGGGGCGCGCGTCGTGAGCCAATCCGTGGCGCATCGGCCGGCGCGGGCGGTCGCGGCGGTCTTCGTCGCGCTCGGCCTGTCGGGCTGCATTCTCACCACCGACATTCCCGACCCCGCCTTGCAGGTTCCCGCCGCCTACAAGCAGGCCGGCCGCGGCGGCGCGGATGCGGCGACGCCCGCGATCGACTGGTGGCGCGGCTTTAAATCGCGCGAACTGACCTCGCTGATGGAGGAGGCGCAAACCGTCAACCTCGACATCGCGGCGGCGACGGCGCGCATCGTTCAGGCCGACGCGCAAGCGCGGATCACCGGCGCCGCGCTGCTGCCGACCTTGAATTTCGGCTCCAGCGCCAGCCGCTCGAAATCGTCGGGATCGAGCGCCAACGGCCTCACCAACTCCGGCCGCGAGATCACCAATTATTCGTCGTCGCTTTCGGCCAGCTACGAAATCGACTTCTGGGGCAAGAACCGCGACGCGGCGCTGGCCGCCAGCGAAAGCGCCACCGCCGTCCGCTTCGACCGCGACGTGGTGGCGCTGACCACCATGGCCGCCGTCGCCAACGCCTATTTTCAGGTGCTCGCGGCGCAGGATCGGCTGCGCACCGCGAGCCGCAACATCGCCAGCGCCGAACGCATCCTCGACGCCATCAAGCACCGCCTGAGCGCCGGCACCGGCACCGATCTCGATCTGGCGCAGCAGCAGAGCGTGGTCGCCAACCAGCGCGCGGCGGTGCCGGCGCTGCGGCAGACGCTGGCGCAGAACACCCACGCGCTGGCGACCCTGGTCGGCCGGCCGCCGGAAGCGATCCGCCTCAAGGGTGGCTCGCTCAACGGCGTCGCCGTGCCGCGCGTCACGCCCGGCCTGCCGTCGGAGCTGTTGATCCAGCGTCCCGACATCCGCCGTCAGGAAGCCAGCCTCGCCGCCGCCACCGCCAATGTCGGCAGCGCCCGCGCGCAGTTCTTCCCGAGCATCCAGTTGACCGGGCAGGGCGGCTACCAGAGCGCCGCGCTGGCCTCGCTGTTCACGCCGCAGGCCGCCTTCTTCAGTCTCGCCGCCGGACTGACCCAGCCGATTTTCGACGGCCAGCGCATTCAGGGCAATTTCGATCTGACCAAGGCGCAGCAGGACGAATTGTTGCAGACCTACCGCAAGACCGTGGTGTCGGCGTTCGCCGACGTCGACAACGCGCTGGTCGCCATCAGGCAGAGCAGCGAGAAGCTGCGCTTGCAGCGCGATGTCATCGCCGCCTCGCGCCGGGCGTTTCAACTCGCCGAGCAGCAGCTCAACGCCGGTACGGCGGACATCGTCACCGTGCTGAACACGCAATTGACGTTATTTCAGGCTGAGGATGCGCTGGAACAGGCGCAACTGGCGCGATTGCAAGCCGTCGTCAGCCTGTACCAGGCGCTCGGCGGCGGCTGGGGACCGACACAAGCAGGGACCACCGATGCTCTTTAAGCCCGAACAGACGGGAGCGGCGACCGATGCGCCGACCACGCCGCCGGCGCGCAAGCGGCGGCGCGTCGTCCCGTTGCTGGTCACGCTGTTGATCCTCGGCGGGCTGGGCTATCTCGGCTGGAGCGCGTTCCAGAGCAAGCAGCCGGCGCGCACCGGCCGCTTCCAGATGCCGATGAGCGCCACCGTGCCGGTGCTGGCGGCGACGCCGCGCATTCAGGACGTTCCGGTCTTTCTCGACGGCGTCGGCACCGTGCGCGCGCTCAACACCGTGACGGTGCGCGCCCAGGTCGACGGCAAGCTCGTCAGCGTCAAATTCATCGAGGGGCAGGACGTCAAGGCCGGCGACGTGCTGGCCGAGATCGATCCCGCGATCTATCAGGCGCAGTACGATCAGGCGGTCGCCAAGAAGGCGCAGGACGAGGCGCAACTGGCCAACGCGCGGATCGATCTGGTGCGCTATCAGCAACTGGCGGCGGCCAACGCCGGCTCGAAGCAGCAGGCCGACACCCAGAAGGCGACGGTGGCGCAGCTTGAGGCGCTGGTGCGCTCCGATCAGGCGGCGATCGACACCGCCCGGACCACGCTCGATTACACCAAGATCGTCGCGCCGCTGTCGGGCCGCGCCGGGCTGCGCCAGATCGATCAGGGCAACATCATCCGCGCCTCCGACGCGACCGGGCTCGTCGTCATCACCCAGTTGCAGCCGATCGCGGTGCAGTTCAGCCTGCCGCAACAGCAGATCGTCCGCGTCAACGCCGCCTTCGCCAAGGGGCCGCTGACCGTCGAGGTCTACGGCAACGACGGCCGCACCATCGTCGACACCGGCACGCTGAAGGGCGTCGACAACCAGGTGGACTCGACCACCGGCACGGTGAAGCTGAAGGCGGAGTTTCCCAACGCCGGCCATCAACTCTGGCCGGGACAATTCGTCAGCGTCCGGCTCAAGGTCGAGACGTTGAATCAGGCGCTGGTGATCCCGACATCGGCGGTGCAGCGCGGTCCGGCCGGCACCTTCAGCTATGTCATCGGCGAGGGCGACATCGTTCATGCCCGGCCGATCACGGTGACGTTGCAGGACGAGAAGGACGCGGTGATTGCCAAGGGGCTCGACGCCTCCGACCGGGTAGTCACCACCGGCTTCGCCAATCTGGCCGACGGCGCCAAGGTCGCGGTCGGCAGCGGCGATCAGACGATTACGCCGGACCTCGCCCCGCGCAAGCGCGAACGCGGCGGCGCCAAGGGTGAAGGCGCGAAGAGTGAAAAAGGCCAGCGCTGGCAGGGCCAAAAGGGCCAGGGCCAGGAGGGGCACGGTCAAGGCGAGCGTCCCGGCGGCAGGAAGGGCCGCGCCGGTGACGCCGCGCCGGCGCAGGACGGCGGCAAGGCGCAGTAAAGTCATCAGGCCGCGTCGGCCGCCCCGATATTTTGGACGTGCAGCATGAGTGCGCAGCGATGAGCGTTTCCGAACCGTTTATCCGCCGTCCCATCGCGACCTCGCTGCTCGGCATCGCGTTGTTGATCGGCGGCGCGCTCGGCTATTGGGCGATGCCGGTGTCGGCGCTGCCGCAGGTCGATTTCCCGACCGTGCAGGTGACGACCCGGTTGCCGGGGGCCAGTCCCGAGGTGGTGGCGTCGCTGTTGACCGCGCCGCTGGAACGGCAGTTAGGACAAATCCCGTCGCTGACGGCGATGACCTCGGACAGTTCGTTCGGCGTCAGCCAGATCTCGCTGCAGTTCGATCTCAACCGCGATATTGACGGCGCGACCCAGGACGTGCAGGCCGCGATCAACGCAGCGGCCGGCACCCTGCCGAAGAACCTGCCGTATCCGCCGACCTACGCCAAGGTCAACCCGGCGGACGCAGCGGTGATGACGCTGGCGCTGACCTCGCCGACGGTGTCGCTGCGGGCCATGAGCGACATCGCCGACACGCTGCTGACGCAACGCCTCAGCCAACTGTCTGGCGTCGGCCGCGTCTCCGTGCTCGGCGGCCTCAAGCCGGCGGTGCGGGTGCAGGCGGACCTGTCGCGGCTCGCCTCCTACGGCATCGCCATGGAGGACCTGCGCACCGCCATCGCCAACGCCAACGTCTCCGGCCCGAAAGGCTCGCTCGACGGCGCGCAGCAGGCCTACACCATCGCCGCCAACGACCAGATCACCGCCGCCGATGCCTACAAGCCGATCATCATCGCCTATCGCAACAACTCGCCGGTCACCATCGGCGACGTCGCCCGCATCGTCGATGGTCTGGAGAACGACCGCACCGCCGGCTGGTATCAGGGCACGCCCGCCGTCATCATCGACATCCAGCGCCAGCCCGGCGCCAACGTCATCGACGTGGTCAACCAGATCAAGGCCCAGATCCCCAAGCTGCAACAGGCGATCCCGGCCGGCGTCAACCTCACCGTGGTCAGCGACCGCACCGTCACCATCCGCGCCTCGGTGCGCGACGTGCAGTTCACCCTGATCCTCAGCGTCATCCTGGTGACGCTGGTGGTGCTGTTGTTCCTGCGCTCGATGCGGGCGACGATTATCGCCGGCGTGGCGCTGCCGCTGTCGCTGGTGTCGAGTTTCGGCATCATGTATTTCGCCGGCTTCAGCCTCGACAATCTGTCATTGATGGCGCTCACCATCGGCACCGGCTTCGTGGTCGACGACGCCATCGTGATGATCGAGAACATCGTCCGTCACATGGAGAACGGCGAGAGCGCGATGGAGGCGGCGCTGTCCGGCGCGCGCGAGATCGGCTTCACGGTGATCTCGCTGACGCTGTCGCTGATCGCGGTGTTCATTCCGCTGCTGTTCATGTCGGGGCTGGTCGGGCGCATGTTCCGCGAGTTCGCGCTGACCCTGACGATCGCGGTGGTCACCTCGGCGGTGGTGTCGCTGACGCTGACGCCGATGATGTGCTCGCTGTTGCTCAAGCATGCCGGCGAGGAGCGGCCGGTGCCGGGACTGTCGTGGATCAGCCGCGGCATCGACCGCATGGTGGAGGTCTATCACCGCACCCTGCTGTGGGTGCTGCGGCACCAGCGCGCCACGCTGGTCGTCACCTTCGCGACCATCGCGGCGACGCTCGCGCTCTATGTCGTCGCGCCGAAGGGCTTTCTGCCGTTGCAGGACACCTCGTCGATCACGGTGGTGACGCAGGCCGGGCCCGACGTTTCATTTGTGGAGATGCAGAGCCGGCAGGCCGAGGTCGCCGCCGCCATCAAGGCCGATCCCGACGTCACCGGCGTGGTGTCGGTGATCGGCGCCGGCACCGTCAATCCCACCTCCAACGTCGGCCGCCTGGTGCTGACGCTGAAGCCGCGCGGCGAGCGCAAGACCGGCATCGCGGAAGTGGTCGAGCGGCTCAAGGGCCGCGTCGCCGGCGTTCCCGGCATGACGGTGTATTTCCAGCCGGTGCAGGACATCCAGATCGGCACCCAGGCGAGCCGCTCGCAATATCAGTACACCCTGACCGCGACCGACGCCGCCGAGGTCACGCTGTGGGCCAACAAGCTGGTGCAGGAGATGCGCCGCGATCCGCTGTTCCGCGACGTCTCCTCGGAGGCGCAGGAAGGCGGCCTGCGCGCCATGCTCGACATCGACCGCACCCGCGCCGGCCAGCTCGGCGTGTCGTTGCAGGCGGTGACCGACACGCTCAACGACGCCTTTGCGCAGCGGCAGATCTCCACCATTTACGGCCAGGCCAACCAGTACCGCGTGGTGCTGGAGGCGCTGCCGGAGGACCAGCGCGACCCGACGGTGCTGTCGAAGCTCTATGTGCCGGGAACGGGCGGGGCGCAGGTGCCGATCTCCGCCATCGCCACGTTGAAGCGCGCCACCGCGCCGCTGGTGATCTCGCACCACGCCCAGTTCCCGGCGGTGACGCTGAGCTTCAATCTCGGGCCCGGCGAGGCGCTGGGCGACGCCGTCAACGCGATCAAGACCATCGAGCAACAGATCGGCATGCCGAGCAACATCGTCGGGCTGTTCTCCGGCGACGCCGCCGAGTTCTCGCGCTCGCTGGCCGGCCAGCCGTGGCTGATCCTCGCCGCCATCATCACCATCTACATCGTGCTGGGCGTGCTTTATGAGAGCTACATCCACCCGATCACCATCCTGTCGACGCTGCCCTCGGCCGGCGTCGGCGCCATCCTGGCCTTGATGCTGGTCGGCGAGGACCTGTCGGTGATCGGGCTGATCGGCATCATCCTCTTGATGGGCATCGTCAAGAAGAACGCGATCATGATGATCGATTTCGCGCTGGAGGCGGAGCGCCATCGCGGCCTGTCGTCCTACGACGCCATCGTTCAGGCGTGTTTGCTGCGCTTCCGCCCGATCATGATGACGACGCTGGCCGCGCTGTTCGGCGCGCTGCCGCTGGCGCTGGAAAGCGGCACCGGCGCGGAATTGCGCTTCCCGCTCGGCGTCTCGATCATCGGCGGCCTGCTGCTGAGCCAGTTGCTGACGCTCTACACCACGCCGGTGATCTACCTCGCGCTCGACCGCCTCAACCGGCGGATCGAGAAGGCGGTGCCGCCGGTTGGCCCCGCCCATCCGCCGGCGGCCGGCGCGACCGAGGGAGTGCAGTAGCGTGGCCTCGCTGTCGGAGCCTTTCATCAGGCGGCCGGTCGGCACCACGTTGCTGGCGATCGGCCTGTTCCTGCTGGGCGCGGTGGCCTATCTGTTCCTGCCGGTGGCGTCGGTTCCGAACGTCGATTTCCCGATGATCCGGGTGTCGGCGTCGCGTCCCGGCGCCGATCCGTCGGTGATGGCGGCGACCGTCGCCGCGCCGCTGGAACGGCGGCTCGGCGAGATCGCCGGCATCGACCAGATCACCTCCAACAGTTCGCTCGGCTCCACCAGCATTCAGTTGCAGTTCGCCATCGGCCGCAACATCGACCGCGCCGCGCGCGACGTCCAGGCGGCGATCAACGCCGCGATGGCCGACCTGCCGACCGACCTGCCGACGCTGCCGACCTTCCGCAAGGCCAATTCGGCCGCAGCGCCGGTGTTCATCATGGCGCTGACCTCGGACACCATTTCGTCCAGCGCCATCTACGACGTCGCCGACACCGTGATCGCGCAGCGCATCGCCCAGGTGCCCGGCGTCGGCGAGGTCAACGTCAGCGGCGCCGATCAGCCGGCGGTGCGGATCGCGCTCAATCCGGTGGCGCTGTCGAATGCCGGGATTTCCACCGACGACGTCCGCGCCGCCGTGGTCGCCGCCAACCCGCTCGGCCCGGTCGGCATTTTCGAGGGCGGCCGGCAGAGCGAAACGCTGGCGATCAACCCGCAGATGCGCACCGCGGACCAGTTCAGCGACATCGTCATCAAGAGCGCGAGCGGCAATTACCTGCGGCTGTCGGATGTCGCCGTGGTCAAGGACGCCACCCGCAACAGTCGCTCCATCGCCTGGTTCAACAAGCAGCCGGCGGTGTTGCTGCTGATCACCAAGCAGGGCGACGCCAATGTCATCGACACCGTCGACCGGGTCAAGGCGCTGATCCCCGAACTCAAGCAATGGATTCCGGCCGGCGTCGAGATTTCGATCCTGACCGACCGCACCGGCACCATCCGCGCCAGCGTCGATGACATGCTGTGGACGCTGGGCGCGACCGCGCTGCTGGTGATGCTGGTGGTGTTCGTGTTCCTGCGGCGGATCACGCCGACGGTGGCCGCCGGCGTTTCGGTGCCGCTGGCGCTGGCGGGCACTTGCGCCGGCATGTGGCTGGCCGGCTTCTCCATCGACAACCTGTCGCTGATGGCGCTGGCGATCTCGATCGGCTTCGTCGTCGACGACGCCATCGTCATGATCGAGAACATGTACCGCAATCTCGAACGCGGCCTGCCGCCGTATCAGGCGGCGCTGGTGGGCGCGGAACAGATCGGCTTCACGGTGCTGTCGATCAGCCTGTCGCTGGTCGCCGCCTTCACGCCGCTGATCTTCATGGACGGCATCGTCGGCCGCCTGCTGCGCGAGTTCTCGCTGACGCTGACCTTCGCCATCGCGGTCTCGACCGTGGTGTCGCTGACCATCACCCCGATGATCTGCGCCCATTACATCAAGGTGGAAACGCTGAACCGGGAAACCTGGTTCGACCGCGTGGTCGAGCGCGGGCTCGGGGCGATCGTGCGATTCTACGGGCGGACGCTCAAGATCGTGCTCGGCTTTCCGATCCTGACCCTGGTGGTGTTCTTCGCCACCATCGCGCTCACCATGACGCTCTACGTCAAGACGCCGAAGGGCTATTTCCCGAGCGACGACAGCGGCTTCATCATCGGCTCGACCCGCGCCTCGGCGGATGTGTCGTTCCAGGCGATGCGCGAATTGCAGGAGCAGGTGGCTAATATCGTGCTGGCGGACGACGCGGTCGCGGCGCTCGGCTCCAGCGTCGGCGGCGGCGGCGCGTTCAGCGGCCAGAATCGTGGGCGCATGTTCATCAGCCTCAAGCCGCCGGAGGAGCGGCCCGGCGTCACCACCCAGAACGTCATCGACCGGATGCGCCCGAAACTGACCGCGATCCCCGGCATCCGGCTGTTTATGTTCCCGGCGCAGGACATCCGCGCGGGCGGGCGGCAGAGCGATTCGAACTATCAATACACGCTGACCAGCCCCGATCTCGATCTGCTGCAAACCTGGGCGCCGCTGGTGGCCAAGCGCATGGAGACGGTGGAGGGCATCACCGACATCTCGGCCGACCGCGAGCCCGGCGGGTTGCAACTGAACCTGTCGATCGACCGCAAGGCGGCGGCGAGCCTTGGCGTCAAGGTCCAGGATATCGACAACGCGCTCAACAACGCGCTGTCGCAGCGCCAGATCTCGACCATCTACACCCAGCGCAACCAGTACAAGGTGGTGCTCGAAACCCTGCCGAACTACCAGGCGGACCCGGCCGACCTGAGCCACATCTATGTCGCCGGCGCCGATGACGCGCAGGTGCCGCTGTCGGCGGTGGTGAGCTTTTCACGCGGCATCGCGCCGCTGTCGGTCAACCACACCGGCTCGTTCCCCTCGACCACGGTGTCGTTCGGGCTGTTGCCCGGCGTGCCGCTGGAGGTCGCCACCGCCAACATCCAGCGCGCGGTGGCCGAGATGCACATGCCGGAAGGCATCCGCGCCGGCTTCGAGGGCAACGCCGGCGATTTCCAGAAGACCACCGGCCGCCAACCGCTGTTGATCCTCGCGGCGCTGATCGCGATGTATATCGTCCTGGGCGTGCTCTACGAGAGCCTGATCCACCCGCTGACCATCATCTCGACCCTGCCGGCGGGCGGGCTCGGCGCGCTGCTGGCGCTGCAACTGACCAATTCGCCGCTGACCATCATCGCCTTCATCGGCATCATTCTGCTGATCGGCATCGTCAAGAAGAACGGCATCATGATGGTGGATTTCGCCCTGGAGGCGGAGCGTCACCGCGGACTGTCGTCCTATGACGCGATTTTCGAGGCGTGCATCGCACGCTTCCGGCCGATCCTGATGACGACGATGGCGGCGCTGTTCGCCGGGATCCCGCTGGTGCTGGCGACCGGCCCCGGCACCGAGCTGCGGCGGCCGCTCGGCATCACCATCATCGGCGGCCTGTTCGTGTCGCAGATCCTGACGCTCTACACCACGCCGGTGATCTACCTCCTGATGGATCGCCTGCGCCGCCGCCGCGAACCGCTGCCCGCCGCCGCGCCGGCCGAATAGTTTGCTGGACGGCGCGGCGCGACGCGGCGTATAGCGGGCCGCATGTCCGATAGCCCCGCCGCCGCGCCGACGCTCACGCCCGTTCCCGAATGCGAAACCTGCCGCAAGCCGGTGCCCTTGTGCATTTGCGACAGCGTGACGCCGCTCGACAACGAGCTGTCGGTGCTGATCCTGCAACATCCGCAGGAGCAGGACAGGGCGCTCGGCACCGCGCGGCTCGCGGCGCTGCATTTCAAGGACGCCGTCGTCGTGGTCGGGCTGTCGTGGCCGAGCCTCAACAAGCTGCTGGGGCAGCCGGTCGATCCCTCGCGCTGGGCGGTGCTCTATCTCGGCTCGGCCAAGGCGGCCGATCTCGCCCCCGACCGCGTCGTGGTGGCGCTCGACCGCAAGGGCGAGGTGGTCGACGATCAGCGTGGCGCGCTGCGCGACATCGAGGGCGTGATCCTGCTCGACGGCACCTGGAGCCAGGCCAAGGCGCTGTGGTGGCGCAACGCCTGGATGCTGAAATGCCAGCGCGTCATTCTCAATCCGCCGCGACCCTCCCGCTACGGCCGCCTGCGCCGCGAGCCGCGCCGCGACGGCCTGTCCACCATCGAGGCGGCGGGCCTGCTGATCGCGCATCTGGAGAATCGACCCGATATCGCGGCCGCGCTCGCCGCAAGCTTTGAGCGGATGCTGGCGAAATACCGCGAGGCTCAGGCCGTGATGCCGGAACTGACCGATCGCCCAAAGCCGAAACGCGACCATCGACGCGGCAAAAAGCGACGCTGAACGGCAGGTTGGTTGCCTAGCGCCTCCGGGCCGTATATGAGAACGCCGTAAGGGGCCACGTGGCGGAGTGGTTACGCAGCGGTCTGCAAAACCGTATACCCCGGTTCAATTCCGGGCGTGGCCTCCAACAGCAAAATCAATATTTTAAAAGCAAATCATCATCTAAAAATCGAAGCTAATTTTTCAACTCAGGGACCCGCTGGGGACCCGGAAAGATGAAATTTTTGTTCCCGATACGGGTGAATGATTCTCCCGGTTGAGCGTGAAACGGAGGCGTTTTGGTTCGGCCGGGGAGGGGGCTTCCAAAAGAAAAGCCGCCCGAAGGCGGCTGATCCATGATGATGGTGGAGGCTAGACCTTCAGGCTCTCGATCGTCTCGACAAAGCTGGCGATCCACTGGATCTCGCAGTCCAGTTCGGCAATCTCTTCGGCTGTCCTGTTGCCGAGGTTGTACCATTCCTTCGCGGCCTTCGCCTTGATGCGCAAGCCTTCCAAGGTGGAGGTCTTGTACTTCAGGATGGCTGACTCAAGATGGCCTTGGATATCCTCCATATCGTTGAATTCGTCCGCGCCATGGCCCTTCCAGGCGATGCGGAGTCTTTCGATATCGTCGAACTTTGATTCCAAGGACAGAAGCTCGGAATCGACGCCAGCGGCCGTTAGGGCCCCGTCTGTTCGCTTTACGTTCTTCCGCTGTCCAGTACCGGCTTCGGCCTTGGACGCGCTGGCGGACTTCCCTGTGGCTTTGCGGGGCTTTGTCATTATGCGACATCCATCTGGTTGACCAATTCTCGCACCGGGTCCAGCTTTTCGATGGCAGCCCACAGAAGAGAGGCGCTTTCATCCACGAACATCGTTCCAGCGAGGTCCGTCTCGGTCAGGACGGTATGAACCGTGCGCAGCATAACCATGGCCTCGTCCATGAGATCCACGGCGAGCACGGTTCGGGAGGGGACGGTGACAAAGGATTTGGGTTCAGTGCTCATTGCGCCGCCTCCGTCATCATTTCCTCGCACCGATCTTCTGGTGCGAGCCATGGATTAGTGTTGCAGCAGGCGTAGCCTCGCGTCACGATATCTTCGACACGCTGGCTGGCGACGCTTTCCACGATGCCGAGCGCCGAAAAAAGCAGTCTCTCAATTTCCCGCTGGTACTCGTCGAGTCGCGGAAAGTCGCTACTCTCTGGAATGTTATTCCAGATCAGGTCCGAGACGTTCAATGCCTCCACGATCTGGAGGGCGGCACCGGTCAAGCTCGTTGCCTTCAGGAATGACAACGCGCTGCGTTGGGCACAGATCTCGTCATAGGCGTGCTTGCGCGCATCTTCGAGATAGCTTTCAGAGGAAACCTTGCCTGCCATCTTCGCTTTGGTGTGACGGCTATCTAAGCTTTCTTCCCGTCGCAGCGCCGCACCGAGGCGGATGCCGATGGCAACCAACGGGTCAGCTTCATCGGTCAAGTTGAGCGCAATAGGCTCCGCTTGGTGATGATTGCCGGCTGTAATGCCGCCAAATGTTGATTTTTCAGGAACATTTGCAGTACAATGAGGTCGGTCTTCGGACATGGGTTTACTCCTTGTCTGTTGGCTAGGCCCGGTCGCGGAAGCTCTCACCTTTCCACCGGGCCGTATTTATGGTATCAAGGAATCATGAAAAAGCAATCCGTGATTCCACAGAAAAGGCGTGGGCCGCCACCAACCGGGAAAGGGGAACCCGTCGTCGTTCGGATGCAGCCTCCAATGTTGGCCGCCCTAGATGAATGGATCGGCCGGCAAACGCCCCCATACCCCACGCGGCCGGAAGCCGTTCGCCGCCTAGTCGAGCGGGGGTTGAAGGGGAAGTGACAGGGGGAAATCGATGGAATTGCCCTCACTCGACGAGTTTAATAACGACCCGGAGCCTCGACGTGAGGATAAGCTGCATCTTCTGAGTTCCATCGCTCTAACCTTATCCGGCGCGATTGGACTTTTTACTCTCGACCGATCGATTCTGTTTTTTTGCATTCCAGCTGGCGCTGCGGGCGAAGCCATCCGACTATATTATAGAAAGAATCGACCTCACCGTTTAAGCTGGAATATGACTGTTCCTCTGTTTTTTACGTCAACTATTTTTTGCGGAATATTTTTTGTCATCGGAATTTTGTTTCGACTGTTATTTAATTACTTAGGCATCTCATTCTCATAGTCACCAGCGATTTCCCTCAGAGCGAGAAGAATCAACATATTGGGTGAAAACGTCACGCTCTTTTGACTAGTTGCCTTCCTAGGTTCCAATGACTTAGGGTTGCGAAAACAGGCAAGCTGAAAGCAATGGACACCACAAACTATTGGGTATTTCACGAAGAAGAAACTCGGGCGACAGGGAGCCCTGCGTGGTCACACATTCCCTCGATTGGTGCAGCTACATCAGCCGTTGACCAGTATCGGATTGCGGGAATTGCTAGTTCTGATCTCGATCAATTTGGTGCAGCATTTACAGACGTTCAAGCCGTTGCTGCAATATCTAAAATCGCAGAGGGAGGAATTAAGAACATCGGGGACCTAGAAGCGGCTGAAACAGCCCTCCAAGCTTTGCTCCTTCATGATGTTGTTCACGTAATCACACATTCCCCGAAAATCGACTTTGGAAATGGTTTGATTTCGTACCTTAGATTGGATCATGGCATCCGGACGCCGTTTGGGTTTGACTTGTTTCGCAAGCACGTCTCGTCGCGTGACTTTTTAATTGCGCCCGAATTCGTGACACTTGATAACGGCGTTGTAAGAGATTCAACAATTCCTGGAAGTCAGATAATCGGTCAACCTATTTCGTCTATGACCGATAAAATTGCGTACTGGAATCCAATCGTTGCAGATGCTGTGAATGCCAGTCTCTCGCAACATGGCATACCCGCATACTTGACAGATCCGCGACTAATCCGTGCCCGACGCGGTGATGGGTTCCAAAAAGCGTTTTACCATCGGCTTAATATCTCATGGAAAAAAAGCATTGGTGACTTTCCTCCAATTATTTGCACATTCTTGTTGCCTCCATTCCTCGCCATCATTTTGAACCGCCTTGACCGCCGCGAAAACCTCTCAGCCGCCATTGCAGAGGTTAGATCTGAATTAGCGCCCGTACGCGCGGAACTCACTGAATTCAACCAACTGCTCACTTCGTCCGTTTCCCAGTCGGAGATTGATCGTCGAGTCGCCCGAATAAACGCGTCGTTCGACGCAATCATACCAGAGTCGCGCCTCTCTCGCGCTGAACGAGCGCAACGCAACTTCGCCGTCGTCCACCGTTTAGCTCGACCAATCGTTAAGTTCATGGCTGGCTTCGTTATGAAGACAGGCGTTTCCTTGAATGACCTAACTGCATCCGCGGGCGACGCTTCGGCCGTTTTTGAAAGCCGTTCGATAGTAGATCGCACAATAACAGCGAAAACATTCGCGTCCCTCATAAAAACTGAATCTATTCAGTCTCTCGTTAAGCATCATTTCTCACTCAGCGAAATAGACGCAATTGAGCGCTCGATTAGCCAATAACGGCTAAACTTCACCGCCGTCCCTTCCAAATCTCATGAAAGGAGGATTCTGAAACAACGATTGCATTTCCCATTAGTGTCCCTCGACACTTTCGTCGATACAAGAACACTAACATCCTGTACCAAAGCCATCGACAATGCCGGACCAAAGGTAATCTGCCGACATTTGATCTTGACGTGGCTGGAATTTGGAACGGATTAAACATGTTGAAGGACCCTAATCATTGGCGGGCTCAGGAACGAGAGTCAGGCCAGGACGCTGAGCGGACTTGGTACGGACTGCAATGGCTTCATCACGAGCCTTTCGCATTTCGTCGATCTTATCTTGCGGCGCGTTGACTTCGATCAGATCGTCAATCGCAAGTTCGAAGAACGTTTCAGTCGCCTTGAGCAAAAGCCGGGCACCGATACGGCCGGCGGTATACTGCTCGATGTTGTTCATGCCGCAGACCGCTCGCCCCATCATGGCAACCGCCGTGGTGATTTCGCTGGCATCGTCCGCAAGACATTGATGCCAACACTTCTTGGCAACCTGCATCGCCATGATCTGAGTCGGTGACAGGAAAGATTCAGGATCTACAACATCACTCATCGATTAGCCTTTCGTGCTTTGCGTTCCAGCATCTCGCGCTTCAGTCTGGATAATGTGGACGGTTCTGACGGTGCTGAACGCGATGCCCGCCATGCCTTCCAATCGGCGATAAGCGTCGGCTGAATCTTCTGGCTCGGTCTGTCTTCGGTCCAATGATGAATGACGCGCTGTCGGACTCCATCGGAGTCGATCGTTGTCAGTAAGGCTTTGCCGCCGACCCAATGCGCGCCGTCGTATCTCTGTTGTCGGGCAACCTCCATGAGATGGAGAAGGTCGACGTCGTCATAATCATCGGTCGACTTGAACTCGAAGCAGCAATGATTCAGCATCTCCTCGCTAGGAAGCGGCGTTCCTGCGATAGATATCATCTCGATTAACTTTGACCGGGTGGCCTCTGCATCGCCTGCATTCGGGCTCCTGGCAAGTACCTGCTGTATCAGGGTCGATTTGTCCGACCAGAGATTGACCGCATAGGCGGCTGGCCTATTGGCTTGGTGGTGCCATCCGATAAGATACATGGATGATGATGCATCGCCACGAAGATGATCATCGGCAATCCGGTTGAATTCGCCTGCCAGCCAATCGCTGCCGCGCGCAATCAAGTCGTCAAAGGACTCGAACTCGCCCGCGATACGATCAGCAAGCAAGGGTCCAAGCGAGCCTGGCCCCGTCGCTGAAATGGCAACCGGCAGCGTGGCGACAACCTGAGCTTTCACCAGATTGACGCTGTGGACTACACCTTCCTTGGTATAGTCGACGGCGTCGGTGATCATATGCACCGCGGTTGACTGCGGAAGGACGAAAACAGCACTCATGCCGCCTTCTCCTTCTTCTCGTCCTTCGGCTGCGGCTTATTGTCATTCACAGGCTTCAGGCTGGCATTGAGCGAGATCTGCATCTTGTAGAACTGCGCCTGAGCCGATGTCAGGTCGTCACCAAACACACTACGAAGGCGCGAATTGGCGCGCTGTTCACTATCGGAGAGACCGATCTGTGAACGATCCCATTTGATATCTCCGGCTAAATTTGCCTTACCTAGCGCCAACGCTGCATCCGATGCTTCGACCTTGAGCCGTGCAAAGGCTTTCGCCTGCTCGTCGGTGATCTTGCCGCCATTGGCGAGCACCGCGGCGGTTTCGGAAGCTGCAACCTTCAAGGCGGCCTGCTCACCGACATTGAGCCCGATGGCTTGAGCCGCCGCCTTCTGCTGTTCAATCTGGCGGGTTACGGAATTGATGGCGCGATCCACGGCATCATTGGTTTCAGCATGCGCCCTGGCATCGCCGGTGATTGCTTTCGAGTTATCACCCAGGACTCGCGAATATGTTTCCGTCGCGTCCTTCATGGCATTGGTGATGTTGAAGCGATTCTTCATCGCCGCTGCAAGTTTGGCATTCGCTTCCGTCTGTCCGAACGCGGGGTCGTCCTTCATGGTGATCCCCGCAGCCTGCGGGGTGGAATTCAGCCCCATCGCGCCGGTGGTGTCCGTGATGGTCTTCCAGACTGAGGCGTTACCGATCTTGTCAGAAGACCACGACGGCACCTTTTTCAGTTCTGTATAGAGGTCGGTGGCATAACCAACCGCCTTCGCCATCTGCTCCGTGATTTCGACCCATGACTGGTGATAGTTCATGCCCAGCCGCGCGATATCGTCTTGTAGCGGCTTCCATTTGTTCGCCAGAAGCTCTTGAGCGGTCTCCATCCGTAGCTTGAGGTCTTGGGCACGGCCGATATCCTCGTCACTGATAAGCTTCGTCTTCGCCATCTGGTCGGCGCGGATAAGCATGGCGTTCAGATAGCCACTATCGTTCCGAAGCGCGTCCTGCACCTTGGGGCCGAACACGCCAGCGAGGTCGATGGCAGCCAATCGCTCGCCTCTTTCCATCGCCTGACCGATGAGGTCGACAACAGCTCGAAGACGCTGTTCTGAGTCATTCGCCACGGCAACAGCGCCGACGCCGGTGTTGCCTTTGAAGTTTCCGGCTTTGGTCAGATTCTTGAGCCGATTCTGTAGATCCGAACCGCCGAGCTTGTCCTCGGAAGCGGAATCGAACTGTTTCAGCGCCGCCGTGAGATCTTCAATCGGCTGTCGTGCTTCCTTGGCCACCTTGGTGAGACGCTGGAAGTAGCTGGTGCTGAAATTGGCCTGGTTCGCCTTGTCGGCGATGGCGGACCATTCTTCGCCCCGGTCCTTCGCCAATTCGGTGCTATAGCTCATGAACTTGAACGCTTCCGAGACCGCCGCAATAGGAATGGCGACACGCGCAACAGTGGAAAGAGCGGGAAGCATCCGGGAGCCGACCGCAACGGCGACGCTGGCAGCCGATGGCGACATAGCCGCAAGCGCCTTGCCGGTGAGCCCGAGTCCGGTAATCAGTGCGGGATTGACCGCCGCCCTGAATGCAGGCGACAGCGTGTAGGCCGCGAATGCAACCGTCTTGATATGGCCCGCAAGCGTCAAAAACTCGTCGGATGTCAAGCCGATTGAACGCTGGGTTTCTCTCTGGTTATCATTGAGCGCAATGACTTCATCACGATATGACTGAATCGCCATGACGTCACGGTTGAGACGGTCGTTATAAACGACCATCGCCTTCGCCGTCGCGGCCGTCTGCTGTTCCAGCGCCTTTGCAGCATCGACCAGCTTTTGCTGATCAGCGGTTAGCCGCCTGGTGTCGTTGGATAGCTTGTCGAGCCCACGGCTCTCCCCGATGATGGTGACTCTTTTGATGACCTGTTCGACTGTCGGCATTCTTTTGCCTCCCTACGCAATCAGCCTGATATCGAAGGCTTCGGGCTTGTTCACGCGAGGCGATAGCCGGGTATCATATTCGACGCGGTCACCGGCATTCGGTGCCATGCGGTTCTGGAAACCGGAGACGTGGCAAAAGACGTCGTGGCTACCGTCATCGGGGCGGATGAATCCGAAACCGCGATCTGGCTTCCAGATATAAATCTTTCCAGTGGGCATTTTGCCTCCAGGCGTGACAATCCGCCGGATCTGGAAAATCCAGACCCGGCGATGTGCGATCGCATCACCTTGACCCTTTAGAACTAGCGGAAAGCGACCGCTTGGGTGCCAGGGAGGTGATTTCCGTTTTTGGCCGGATCACAACGCGGCCTCAATGGACGGCACCCAATTCTTATGAAGTACTGAAGCGGAGCAGCTTGATTGCCTCGCTATTCGCCACCCCGGCACCAACCCTCTTGTAAAAATAGTAGTTCACATGCGGCTTGTTGGTATAAGGATCGACCAGGATTTTGATCCCGATCTTATCCACGATAAGATAGCCAAGCTTGAAGTTGCCAAAAGCAATTGAAAGCGAGTTTGCCCCAACATCTGGCATCCCAACATCGTCAATCTCTACCGGGTATCCGAGAAGCATATTCGGTGCGCCAGCGGTCATGCCGGGACGGAACAAGTAGTTGCCCTGACTGTCCTTGAGCTTATCAATCAAGGAAATCACGTTTGACTTCATAAGCCACGATGCGCCTTGGCGGTAAGGCGATCGAAGCTTCCATGTCAGGTCACGAAGGCAGTCGCCCGCGATGGACGGATTATCGCCGGTCTTAAACCCGCCGCTGGCACCAGTGGCGACATACTGAAGTGTCCCCCACGGCCGAGAATTGTCGCCTGCTGATGCTACCGGGGCCGACAAAAGACCCTGTGGGCGCGTAACCTCATTACCGAGAATAAAGGCAATCCCTTCATCTCGCGCAAACTTCTCTACAACCTTGCCTGTTAGCCAAGCGCCAAGGTCGAAATTCAGGTCGTCCAAGAGATTTTGCGTGACCGGGGGCATTGCATAAAGTTCGTTGACCGGCACCGTGAGTTGACCAATCCTCGGAGTGTCGGTTGCCACGCGAGCCTCTTTCTCACCAACCCAACCGGATGCTGGCTGGTCGTAGTCGATAGGCTCGATCCAGCGGTCGCCGGCACCGATGGTTTCGACGCGCGCCAAGCGCCTCATGGGCGAAACGTCATAGAGCTTTTTGGTCATAGTGCTGGAGAACGCCGACAAGACCAGGTATCCGCCATCAGGATCAGAACCGACAGACATCGAATTGCGGACATCTCCAACGCTTGCACCGCCGTTACGTTGATTGATGGCGATCAAATCGCTGGGGTCGCGGCTACGGAAATACTTCGCAACCGCCGCCTGTTCAGTGAGAAGTTGCTGCTTCGTGCTATCTTGGCCTCCGCCAAGAGTGCCGCCCAGCTGCTGACGTTCAAAAACTGTTTCAACATGATCGAGGCGATTCATGACCTCGTCGTAGTGCTCACGCATCTTTTGCATGGCGTTAGCCATGTTGTTAATGTTGGCTTCGGTTTGGGGGGTGATTTCGGGCATTTTAGAAACTCCGGCGGTTCTTAATGGTGGTGAGCGCTTCGTTGATCGCTGCCGTTACGGCAGGATCATCAAAGAGATCGTCCAGCGTCATTTCTTTGGGGGATTCATCACGAGAACACGCCAGCGCCATTGCGGAGGCTTGCGAACGAGATGCTCCGTTTTCGCGGAGGAATCGTTCCAGTTCTCGCGTGGAAAGTTCTGAAAGGGGTGCTTTGCTCATGACATAGACTCGCGGTGGCGCTCAAAGGTGATGCGCCGGGCTATTTCACTAGTTTTGTGAAGCCATTCCGCGTCAGCATCCCGCTGACCTGTCATGGTGCTTGGCGAACAATCATCAGCATCCCGCTGACAACCTGCTGCCTCGCAATTCACAATGTAAATGTGTCGACCCGGTTTGGCAAGAGTTGTTAGTTAGTGTTTTTCGTATTTCGCTGTCGCAATTCGCCGCGCAACATCTTCGTCGCTGCATGAATCCGAACTGACAGCTTCCGTGCATCGTCAACGTCCATCGGAATGCTGATGCGTTCCTGATCTACGAAAACTCGTAAAATTACGAGATCGTTCTTGATGTCCAAGTCGAGTTTGACGGCGCTATCGGTCGGTTGATCGGCGTGCAGGTAATCGAGATCGTTCATTTTATGCTCCGTGAGAGATGGTGGTGATTGAAGGCTCCGAAAATTCTGAAACCTAAATTATGTCCGCGCAAAACTTTGACCCTTCGTGCGGTCCCGGGTTTCCGTAGGCTGTAGAGATCGGAGGCCCCTTGGGGATGGCTTGGCAGGTCCATGACGCTTATGACGGGTTTTCTGGTTAACCCCGTCACGCGCGCGCGCGCGGACGGCCGATAAGGGAGGAAGCGTCATAAGCGTCATGCCTCGCTCCAATGAGGTGTTACGATAGCCGGCCGAAGACTGATTCCGGCGAATCCGCGACCATTCATTTTCCTTACGGGCTCTATCCCGCGCGCTTCTAGAGTTTGAGCAAACCGCCGAGCGGACCCTTCGAACTCACCAGCCCGCTTTGCCCATGAACACCAGGAAGCGAAGAGATCGGTTGAGCTTGTCCATGCTCGCCCATCACGGTCGCAGCAGTCATCCATCCAAACGGCTATCGCGTCCTCCGATTCCAGATATGCCGCAGTGGCGTTCAGAACCGCGGCAGGCGGTTGCAGGCCAGTGCGTTGCCATTCAAGGCAGCCGTTTATCATCCATCGCAGGATGCCAGGCGCTTCGGCTTCGAGTTTTTCCTTGAGGTGCAGATCGCGCTCTTCAGGTGGAATCGTCACCGTAAACGGAATGAGGTGGAATCGGCGTCGGATAGCCTCGTCTACTGACCGGAGACCGGGTTTGTGATTTCCGGCGATTATAAGCTTGAACTGGGGTGTAAACTCGAAGAAGTCCTGCCGCATGAACCGCGCTGCGATCTTATCGCCGCCCGTAAGTGACTTGATGCGGCTTTCAGCCCAGCGCCTCCCTTCCTCGGTCTCGATGGCAGTGACGAGCCTAGCACCACGTAACCCCGCTAGTTCGGTTGGATGCCGGTCGGAAGTGCTGGCCGTAAAGGTCTCGATTGGAGCGACCTTGTGATAATCGCCCATGATCCTCGGAACTGTATCGAGAATGACCGATTTGCCGTTCGCTCCGGTCCCGTACATGAAGAACAGCGCATGAGCTGAGATATCGCCGGTCAGCGAGTACCCGAACATCCGTCGCATGAACGATTGCAGATCAACGTCGCCGCCTGTTGCGCGGTGCAGGACCGCGTTCCAGCGATCACATGCAGCATCACCATCAGGCGCCACCGTGGCGATCTTGGTTAGATATCCGAGCGGATCATGCCTTCCGAGCTTACCAGTACGTAGATCGATGATGCCGCCCGGAGAATTCATAACCCAAGGGTCTGCGTCCCACTGATCAATGGTCGCTGCGATCCGCCGATCAGACTTGGCTAGAGCTTCGACTGCGGCAACCGTCTTCTTGTTGGCAAGGATGATCGAAACCTTGCCCTCGTTACACGCGGCTGCTGCGGCACGGCAGATCTTCCGGGCGAGGTCGAATGCGTGCAGCGTGTCATCCTGTCGCCACCTGGTGCCGTCGTATTCGAACCAGAAACCCCATTTCGCGACGTAGCGCATGTCCGATGAATGAGTTTCCGCGAACAGAAGCGCTAGTGCCTCCTCTGACGTTGCGGGTGCGCGGTCCCCGACGGTCTCGCCGCGCTCCGTTCTTGTATCGCTAAGAGTCAAGGTGGTTATATCCAACTGGTTGAGAAGCTTGTCCTGCAAGATCATTGAGCCACGACTCCTTGCAGCACGTCGTTGATGTCACCGCCATCGCGTGGCTTGACTGAGCGAACATCCCGCCGTTCGTTGAGCCATCTCTGAGCGCAAACCAATGTCGCCCGATCATTGGCGCCGGTCGCGTCTGTCTCGCCAAGGATGGTCAGAGCATCTATGGCGGGGAGCACCGGAAACGCCGCAATCGCATCAGCCGATCCGAGCGCCCATGCCGGTTTGAATCCACCAACCCGACCGGACATGCAGGTTTCTATGCCTTCTCCAATCGTTAAGCCTTGGGTTACGGTGTCATCGCCGTCTAGCTTGATCGCCGCGCCTTTCGCTCGGCCAAGCATCTTACGGTCGAGCTTCCTGCCGTCACGATCAAGGAACGTGCGATGAATGCCGCAGGGTTCGTTGGTGATGACGTCGCAGTAAAGTGCGACCATGCCCGGCGTGGTGCTGCCATCGTAACGAAGGCTAGGATGATATCGGAGGACCGAACCGGCCACTTCGTCATCGATCTGGAGTCCACGACTGGCGAGGTATCGTTCCACGACTGTTCCGCGCGGATCGATCGCCTCCCGCCAGATTCGTAAGGCGAACTGGATTCGTTCTTCCTGACTCGGATCGGGTGCCGGTGAGATGTGAGCCGCATCATCACGGCTGAACCCCCATTCCAGATTAAGACGCTCGCGAACATGGTCACGACATTCTTGCCAGTCATCGCCAGCGTGTGAATGAACGACAAACTGATCATCAGATTGAAAGGTAACGCAAAGCGACCGATCCTTTGCCGAATGTCCGGGACCGGGACACGATACCGAGTTGGAGCCGACGACGTCACCGCCGAGAGCTTGTGCAATGAGCTTGATGTTCATGCAGCGCCCCCGTCGTGATCGGGGTCTTGCTCGGGGCGCACTGATTCGACCTGCACGTAACCGGATAGAAGGCGCTTAGATCGCCTTTGTTCCAGCTCGGTTTCGTCTTTCCAATCGCTAAAGAGATCGGTCCCGATATACCACTTAGTCAGGTCTACATCGCAGACGAACCAATGTTCGGCGCCGTTGTTGATATATCCATCAGTGTAGCCGCAAACCGGGCAGACGCCGAAATAGCAGTCCTTCGTTCTCATTTTGGCACCCCGCTGTAATCCTTCCGGCCGCGCAGGGTGCGGATATGTTCGATCAGGCTCATGTCACTATCGACGAGCGGCGGCGGGGCGTCTTCGGACCTTTCAAATTCGGGAAGGACGAGCGGATCAAGTTCAAGATCGATATCCTCGATCATGGTATTCAGGTCGTCGGCCTCGTCCTGCAATTGATCGATGATCGACTTGATGCGCGCTTTTCGGTCGGCCAGGTCTTGTTCACCGAGTTGCGCCAGAAGGCGCTCTGTTGCCTGAGCGACCCAGTCCGCCTTGGCCTGGTCAGCCCGGCCTTGAAGGCTCTGGTCGTAGAATGGCGCGATTGCCTGCTTTGCTATCGCTCGCAGCACATTCGGACGAAGCGTTGCCAGCGCATCGATTTCGGTTTGCTCAACGCCATACCTCGCGCGCCACCCATCGGCACGACGTTCCGACTCTTTCATTGGCGTCGATGGAAGTCCAAGCTCCTTAACCTGCTCAACCGTAAGCGCCGGAGTGTGAATCTGATACTGGAGGCTAGGGTACAAACCTTCCTTCATCGCCCGCATTTTGTGGCCAATAGACACCGCCATTTGGTATCCACTTGGATCCGCATCCGCGAAGACGAATACGATGACTTCCCGCCCGTCTTGCCAGCCAGTCCGCGCGATCATGGCGAGATGCGAGTTGCTGATCTCCCCGGCGGAAAGATAAAGGTCCGCGTCGTACCGGTCGGCAATAGGCTCCAGCACCGCACCTAACGAGGTTTTCTCCCCATATACGACGAGTCGATATTGCTGGCGCGGATTGAAACCAGTCACCGAGACTGAGGGAACGAAGTCATCCGAATCCGGGATTAGATATGACTTCGCACCCCTGATATCGAAATCTGGTTCATCAACGCTCGTGGCGCGGATAATGGGCTCCTCATTGCGAGCATCGATGATCGAGGGCCACGGCACATACCCGAGCCATCGGGCCAAGTTCGATGCCCCCTCCAGATAGTTCCAGCAATCAAGATTGATGAGGTAAGGCGAGCCGTCTGGAAGAACCGCATCGCCAAGCGACACGATGGCGTAATGAATACCGCGATTGTGTATTGGCCTTGCAGCACCAAGCAAGCCGGTACGCTTCATCTGATCGCGAAGCCATTGACCATCACGATGATTGGCAGGCGTATCGAAACGAAACGGATCGGTGTCGGTCGACATCACCGTTAGCTTTGCAAGGCTTGCCTTGTGTAGTTTTTTGGTTTCGCGGAGGATATCGCCCAAACTCATCGGCGGCCCTCCATCAAGGAGGCCAACGATTCGAATCCGCCTTCGCGAGAGTTGAAGAGTCCTAGCGATGTCCGATCAGGCCCGAGCGCTTCCCAACGCTCATCGCGCGGGATGAGCCAGCCAAGGTGGCGACGGCCGATATAAATCGACTGTGCATCATCCGGAATTCTTGCGAGGGAAGGGGACTTCGTGCTATTTGTCGGTTGTTCGCTGCCAGCAAGCTTTGAACAACCAGCCCTGCCACCGACTGCCATCGGTGCGGGGCTTTTCGTTTTCCGCACCATCCTCAGCCCGGAATAACGATCTGCGTGGCGATGTATGTGGAGATGCTGGAGCGGCGGTACAGCACCGTTCGTCCGATCTTGACGTATTCAGGCCCGCGTTTGTCGCTGCGCCAGGCGGCTAACGTCTGCACCTTCTGGCGCAGAAGCCGTGCCGCTTCTTCAGAACTAATCAGTTCGTCCGGATCGACCGTATCGGGTTTGGAAGCAATATCCCCGCTAACAGCGGGCTTGCGGCCGGTAACCCCGGCTTGGGTGGATTCCATCTTCGCCTCATCGGGTGTGGTGTGTTCGATGCGGCGAAGATTGATATGGAATGAGCCGGTTAGTCCGCCCCAAGATCCCATGACTTTTGGTTAGTCGGCCCCATAATCCCTTAGTTTTTCTGCAGCGAGCCGATTTATCCTGCTCCAAGCCGCGCCAGAATTGTGACTGATCAGCGATATGCCGTAGATCCGTTCAACTGTGCGCATAAAATCCACTACGGGGCCTTGCCTCTCTGAACTCCCCGGCATCTTGGCTGGACTGATAGGGATATTTAGTTTTGGCGCGTTCCAAGGCGTAGTCATGCGACAAAACGTCGAAACAACAGTAGCTGCCGCGCGATCTCGCCAATAGTCGGTTGGACGACCGCTTTTGGCGTATTCTTCGAGCACCGAGTTAAGAGCACTCTTTAGATAAGAGTAAAGGTCTTCCTCATTTACGTCCCTATTGGGAATGATGATTCCACTATCAAAAATCCAATACCATTGGATAGGAATGGGGTATGGCAACCCACTCGCTGCCCACTCTTCATCAGCCCGACGAACAGATCCATAAACGAATTCTGCGATCTGCTGCAGTATGTCATCTTTAATACCAGGCTCAAGTTGTCGACTTATTTTCGCAAAACGATATGAGCCGCCTCGACTATGGATATTCTCTGCAGCCTTAATAAGTTTTCTGATCTGCTGTGTCGATGACGGATGGAATTTTCCAATTTCTCGAACTACCTTCCTCCCATCTTTGCGAAGAACCGTTGTCCAAGTGTGAGATACCAAGCTTGCAATGGCAGAATTTATATGTCCAGCAAACTGAATTTCAGCAAAATCGTAGCGGAATATATGCGAAGGTTTTTTAAAACCATTGAATTTTTCGACGAACGAGGTCGGTAAATGATCAATGCGTTTGACGACCTCTTCAATCAGATCGTCAAAACATTTCACATTCATTGAGATTCCCCGAGGATTGTCTGAGTGTTCCTCGCAGAAGAGTATGCACCGCGGCAAATTGTTCTCTGCCATTGTCTTACTTCTCTTTGGTGCCGCTAATCGCTGCTTCCATCGCCTCGCCGAGCTCATCATTGATTGCCGCCACAGCATCGCGGGCGAGGTGCGCATAGCGTTGTGTTGTCGCTGGTACTTTGTGCCCGAGTAGCTTGCCGATCATCTGTAACGAGACACCGCGACTGGCGGCGAGGCTGGCGTAGGAATGGCGCAGATCGTGCAGCCTGACATCCTGCAAGCCACCGAATTCCCGAGCGACGATCCACGCCCGGCTTAAGTTTTGGTGCGGGTCATCCTTGTAGCGGCCTGCGATGACGTACTTGCCGAAGCGTGGAATGTTCTTCAGCACCTCCACCGCAGCGGGGCTCAGATGGATGGTGCGCGGCTCATTCGTCTTGCTGTCGGGAAGCCTAATCTGCTTCCGCATCCAATCAACATGAGTCCATTCGGTCGCCGTGATCTCGCCTGATCTGGCACCCGTGAAAAGGGCGAGGCGAAGTCCCGCAGCAGCATATGGACCGATCTTGCCCGACTCTTCGGCCTTGGCGATGGCGTCGGCGGCTTTGGCTATTTCCTCTTCCGACAGGAATCGTTCACGGACCCCTAGCCGGAACATCTTGATCTTCTTGGCGGGGTTGGTTCCGGGAGGTCTAAGCCCGACCTCTTCGGCAAAGGTGAAAAGTGCGCGCGTGGTGCTGATCACGTAATTCGCGCGGCGGGATGTATTCGCCATGCTGGCATGAAATGCGATGACGTCGCTCTTGGTCACGGAGGTGACGGGCAGGGCGCCGAGACGGGGGAGGATTCGCTGATCTAGCAGCCGTTCATAATCCGCGATGGTGCGGGGCTTTAGCTTGGGGCGGACGTATTCCTTCAGCCATCGTTCAGAGAGGGTTGCCACTGTCGTTTCGCCGGCGGCAATGGCGGCCTGCCTGATGGCTTTCTGGGCGCGGGGGTCCTTGCCGTCCCGGATGTCCTGGAGCACGCCATAGGCTTCCGTCCGGGCGGCGGACAGCGATTTGTCGGGGTAAGACCCAAGGGTGAGCTTGACCCGCTTGGTGCCGTTCCTGGCGCGGGCGATCCAAAGGGCGGTGCCATTGGCGGTGAGACGGAATCCGAAACCGGGAACGGAGCTGTCGAATACCGTTCGCTCGCTGCCGTCAGCGATGACCTTGTCGACGATCTCTCGGGTCAGTTTTGGCATAAACCGTTTACTTGGTGGTGGGTCCCCAGATGCCGGTTTGGGGTCAATCCCGGTCCAAGTAAACGGATTAGAGCGGTACTCGATCTGATTGAATCGGGATTCCCAAATCAGTGTTGGGATGATTCAAGATGTTTGCCGGATTGG
>JBDHSX010000012.1:0-43375 GCA_039808365.1 Xanthobacteraceae bacterium
CTCGCAATGACGAAGGGGAATTCGAGATGCATCGACTGTGTGGATTGCTGCTGATCCTGGTGTCGCTCGTCGTCGGCGCGGCGACGGCCTCCGCGCACCCGCATGTCTGGGTCAAATCCGCGAGCGAACTGATCTTTGCCTCGGACGGCACCGTCACCGGCGTGCGCCATGCCTGGACCTTCGATGAGACGTTTTCGGCCGATGCCTTGCAGGGCGTCGAGACCAAAACCAAGGGCGTCTACACCCGCGAGGACCTGGCGGCGCTGGCGCAGACCAATGTCGATTCGCTGAAGGAGTTCGGCTACTTCAGCTTCGCCAAAGCCGACGGCAAGAAGCAGAAATTCGTTGAGCCGACCGATTATTATCTCGAATACAAGGACGCCGCGCTGGTGTTGCATTTCGTGCTGCCGTTCAAAGCGCCGTTCAAGGCCCGGCAGATGCAGCTTGAAGTCTTCGATCCGTCCTATTTCGTGGACTTCCAGTTGCAGGACAAGGATCCGATCAAGCTGGTGAACGCGCCGGCCGGCTGCGCGCTGGCGATCGAGCGTCCGAGCGGCGGCGCTCAGGCGGCGAAGAAGCTCGGCGAGGATAATTTCCTCGACGGCGGCAATGCCGATTTCGGCGCGATGTTCGCCAACAAGGTGACGGTGACCTGCCCATGATCCCGCGACGCGATAGCCCCCGCGTTCCGAGCCGGATCGGAGGCGTGAGATTCGTCGCCTTGACAAGTCGTCGCCGGATCGCCAAGCCAACCGCATCATGACGATTGCCGACCCATCCCCGCCATCTGTCGCCGTTCCGCAAGGCCGGATCGGCGTGCTGCTGGTCAACCTCGGCACGCCGGACACCGCCGACGCCAGGGGCGTGCGGGTCTACCTCAAGGAGTTTTTGTCGGATCCGCGCGTCATCGAGGATCAGGGGCTGGTGTGGAAACTGGTGCTGAACGGCATCATCCTGCGCACCCGCCCGGCGCGGAAGGCCAAGGACTACCTGAAGATCTGGAACACGGCGCAGGACGAGTCGCCGCTGAAGACCATTTCGCGCGCCCAGTCGGACAAGCTCGCGGCGGCGCTCGACCAGGGCGATCGCGTGGTGGTGGATTGGGCCATGCGTTACGGCAATCCGTCGATCCAGTCGCGGATCGAGGCCATGGCCGCGCGGGGCTGCGACCGCATCCTTGTGGTGCCGCTCTATCCGCAATATTCCGCCGCCACCTCCGCCACCGTGTGCGACGAGGCATTCCGGGTGCTCAGCTCCCTGCGGGCGCAGCCGACGCTGCGGGTGTCACCGCCTTACTACGACGATCCGGTCTATATCGAGGCGCTGGCCGGCTCGATCGAGGCGCATCTGGCGGCGTTGCCGTTCGAGCCGGAGATAATTCTGGCGTCGTTCCACGGCATGCCGCAGAAATATATCGACAAGGGCGATCCGTACCGCGAGCACTGCGTCGCGACCGTCGATGCGCTCCGCGCCCGGTTGCGCCTTGGTGCCGACAGACTGATGCTGACGTTCCAGTCGCGCTTCGGCTACGATCCCTGGTTGCAGCCCTACACCGACAAGACCGTGGAGAAGCTCGCCAAGGACGGCGTGCGGCGGCTCGCGGTGGTGACGCCGGGCTTCGCGGCGGATTGCCTGGAGACGTTGGAGGAAATCGCGCAGGAGAACGCCGAAATCTTCCGCCACAACGGCGGCGAGCGGTTTTCCTTCATTCCCTGCCTGAACGACAGCGAGGGCGGCATGGATGTCATCCGCCAGCTCGTGCTGCGCGAGTTGCAAGGCTGGCTCTGAGAGGCTGGCGCTAAGAGGCCGGTTCCATCGCAGTCGAACCCGGTCCGCCCCGCGCACGACCAAACAGGGGGTTGCGGCCGCCGGTTCGGCGTGGCTGCATGACCCCTGTTGCCCCAGGGCTTGGGAGAATTGGGCTGGGAGAAGCTGATGTACGGATTCGATATTTTCGCCGTTGCCGTCGTGCTGGTGGTGATCATCACCCTGTTCGCCGGCGTGAAAACCGTGCCGCAAGGCTATGACTGGACCATCGAGCGGTTCGGCCGGTTCACCCGCACCCTGTCGCCCGGGCTGAACCTCATCATTCCGTATTTCGACCGTGTCGGCCGCAAGATCAACATGATGGAGCAGGTGATCGACATTCCCGGTCAGGAGGTCATCACCCGCGACAACGCCACGGTGTCGGTCGACGGCGTCGCCTTCTTTCAGGTGTTCGATGCCGCCAAGGCAAGCTACGAGGTCGCCAATCTCAACGTGGCGATCACCACGCTGACCATGACCAACATCCGTTCGGTGATGGGCGCGATGGATCTCGATCAGGTGCTGTCGCACCGCGACGAGATCAACGAGCGGCTGTTGCGGGTGGTCGACGCGGCGGTGGCGCCGTGGGGCGTCAAGGTCAACCGCATCGAGATCAAGGATATCGTGCCGCCGGCCGATCTGGTGGAGGCGATGGGCCGCCAGATGAAGGCCGAGCGCGTCAAACGCGCCGAAATCCTGCAGGCGGAGGGCCAGCGGCAGTCGGAGATTCTGCGCGCCGAGGGCGCCAAGCAAAGCCAGATCCTGCAAGCCGAGGGCCGCCGCGAGGCCGCGTTCCGCGACGCCGAGGCGCGTGAGCGTGCCGCCGAGGCGGAAGCCAAGGCGACCCAGATGGTCAGCGACGCCATTGGCAAGGGCGACGTCGCGGCGTTGAACTACTTCATCGCCGACAAATATATCAAGGCGTTCGGGCAACTGGCCGAGGCGCCAAATCAGAAGGTGATCGTGCTGCCGCTGGAAGCCACCAGCATGCTGGGTTCGCTGGCGGGCATCGGCGAGATCGCCAGGGCGACTTTCGGCGACGCTGTCGCGTCGTCCGGCGCGGCGGCGCGGCGCGGCTCGGTGCCGCCGACGCCGCCGGCGCCCCCGCTACGTTGAGGATGACGCGCGATGACCTCCCTGTTCGCCACGCTCGGAAGCTGGAACTGGCTGATCCTCGGCCTCGCGCTGATCGGCGTCGAGGTGCTGGCGCCGGGCGTGTTCATGCTGTGGCTCGGGCTGGCCGCGTTGCTGGTCGGATTGTTGTCGTTCGTCGTCGACATGGGCTGGCAGACTCAGGTTCTGCTGTTCGCCATCTTCGCGGCGGTGGCCGCGCCGATCTGGCGCGGCCTGGCGCGGCGCGGCAAGCGCGAAACCGCGAGCCCGTTCCTGAACCGCCGCGCGGACGCGCTGGTCGGTCGCGTCTTCACGCTGGAGAGGCCGATCCAGGACGGCAGCGGCACGGTGCGGATCGACGACACCGTGTGGCGCGTCAACGGACCCGACGCGCCGGCCGGCAGCCGCATCCGCGTCGTCCGGGCCGACGGCGCGACGCTGACGGTCGCGGCGGAATGACGCTCACGCCACGCCGGCCCGCAGCAGGTCGTGCAGATGCACGATGCCGACCGGCTTTTTGCCGTCGGTGACGATCAGCGCGGTGATCTTCGACGTATTGAGAATGTCGAGCGCCTCGCCGGCGAGCAGGTTGGCGCCGATGCTTTTCGGATTTTTCGTCATCACCTCATCGACGCGGGCGGTCATCAGGTCCGGGCGCATGTGACGGCGCAGGTCGCCGTCGGTGACGATGCCGACGAGGCGGCCGTCGCCGTCGACGATGCCGACGCAGCCGAATCCCTTCGACGACATTTCCACCAGCGCATCCGACATCCGGGTGCCGAGCGGCTTCAGCGGCAGCGCCGGGCCGGTGTGCATCAGGTCGCGAACATATTTCAGCATCGCGCCGAGCTTGCCGCCGGGATGCAGCACGCTGAAATCCACCGAGGTGAAGCCGCGGCCTTCCAGGAGCGCGATCGCCAGCGCGTCGCCCAACGCCAGTTGCAGCACCGACGAGGTGGTGGGCGCGAGATTGTGCGGGCAGGCCTCGCGCGCCTTCGGCAAGGTCAGGGCGATGTCGGCGGCCTGCGCCAGGGTCGACTCGCTTTCCGCCGTCATGGCGACCAGGCTGATGCGGAACCGCTTGGCGTAGGTGATGAGGTTCTTCATCTCGGGCTGCTCGCCGGACCATGAAATCGCCAGCACGACGTCGTCGGCGGTGATCATGCCGAGATCGCCGTGGCTGGCCTCGGCGGCATGGACGAAGAACGCAGGCGTCCCGGTGGAGGCGAAGGTCGCCGCGATCTTGCGGCCGATATGGCCGGACTTGCCGAGGCCGGTGATGACGATCCGTCCCCTGGCATGGCGCATCAGATCGATGGCGCGGGCGAACGCCGCGCCGAGCCCGCCTTGCAGGGCGGCGGCCAGCGCGGTGACGCCGCTGGCCTCGGCGTCGAGCGTCCGCAAGGCGGATTGCAGCGCGGCGTCGGCCAGATCTTTGGCGGCCGTGTCGTCGGGGGAGGGCATCGGGGTCATTGCGTTCGGTTCGGTCATCGCCGCATCCGCTGGAAGATGGCGCGGTCTTATCACGGCTGGTCGGGGGATGGCGACGCCGGAAACCGGCCCGCTCAACGCCTCGTTAACCATAATTGTTTTAACTCCCTTAACGATGTTTTCGGCCGGCCGCGCCGCATCCGGCGCCCGCGACCGTAAGTGTCTGGAGTTATTGGAGTTTGAGGGCTGTGAGGCGAGGTCGAGGGAGCGGTTGCCGGCGTCGCGTGCCTCGCGCGCGGCTCCTGCTCGCCACCGCCGCGGCGCTGGCGGCCTGCGGCGCGCCGGCCCATGCCCAGATGCTGTCCGACCTCCTCAACCCGAATCCGACCCAGGTCGCGCCGATCCCGGAGGTGACGCCGCGGAGTCCGGGTCGGGTCGGGACCACCCGTCTGATCGGCGCGCCCGCGCCGGACCTCGATGCAACCGCGTCGTCGCGGATCGGCCAGATCCCGAGCTATGGCAACCCGGCCGCCTCCGGCGCCGCCGAGGACGGCTTCGATGCCCTCGGGCGCAAGCGGAAGAAGCCAAAGCCCTATCCCGGCACGCCAAAATCCTATCCCGGCGCGCCGAAGCTGAAAGGGGCCGTCGCGGCGGATCCCGATCCCTATGCCAGCATGAAGCCGATGCCGCGGATCAGTCCGCCGCCGTCGCAGAGCGCCAACCGGCCGCCGGTGCCGCCGGCGCTGGCCGGCGCGGTGGTCGGCCAGCCCTACCGCAAGCGCCTCAAGCCGGATAACGACCCGTTCGGCGCGGTCGGCGATTACGTCGGCAGTTTTTTGGTGAAGGGGGCGGTCGAGGTCGGCGGCGGCTACGACACCAACCCCGGCCGTTTCTACAAGCAGGAACGCGGCTCGGGGTTCTATCGCATCGCGCCCGAACTCCTGATCGCGACCGACTGGGAGCGCCACGCCATCATCGCCGATCTGCGCGGCTCGTTCACCGGCTATGGCCAGACGTTTCCATCCACAACCGGCACCGCCTCCCCGGCGCCGATCGTGCTGGATCGGCCCGACTTCACCGGCAAGGTGGACGGCCGGCTCGACGTCACGCGCGACACGCGTCTGCTCGGCGAACTGCGGCTGCGCGTCGGCACCGACAATCCGGGCAGTCCCAACATCCAGGCGGGCCTCTCCAAATATCCGATCTACACCACCGTCGGCGGCTCGGCCGGCGTCGAGCAGAACTTCAATCGCCTGCAAGTGACGGTGAGCGCCACCGCCGACCATACCGCCTATCAGGATTCCAAGCTCACCGACGGCACCACCGAGACCAATGACGACCGCAACTTCAACACGTTCGGCGGCATCGGCCGCGTCAGCTACGAAGTAATGCCGGGGCTGAAGCCGTTCGGCGAGGTGCAGGGCGACACCCGCGTTCATGAAACCCCCGTCGACCGCTCCGGCTATCGGCGCGATTCCAATGGCGGCTACGCCAAGGTCGGCACCACCTTCGAACTGACCCGGCTGCTCACCGGCGAACTCTCGATCGGCTATGCGATGCGCAACTATCAGGACCCGCGCCTCATGCAACTGACCGGGCTTTTGACCAGCGGTTCGCTGATCTGGTCGGCGTCGCCCTTGACCACCGTGAAGTTCATCACCAACACCACCGTGGACGAAACCACGCTGCCCGGCGTCGCGGGCGTGCTGACGCGTACCTACACCGCCGAGGTCGATCACGATTTCCGCCGCTGGCTCACCGGCATCGGCCAGTTCACCTATGGCACGCTGGACTATCAGAACGGCAACCGTCGCGACACCACCTATTCGGTGTCCGGCGATCTGATCTACAAGTTCAATCGCAATCTGTGGGTCAAGGGCACGCTGCGCCGCGACTGGCTGGAATCCAACGTCGCCGGCGCAAGCAGCGCCTCCACCGTGGTCATGCTCGGCGTGCGCGTGCAGAATTAGCCCTCGGTTTTCCAGCCGCGACACGGGAAACGTCATCGTCCGCCTTCGCGGACGATGACGCCTCGTTTGGGGCGGACTCTTCAACAGCGATCGAACGACCGGCGCGCGCATCGACGCATCGCGCGGGCTATAACCGGAAACTATATCCGATAACGCAATTCGGTAATTTGCCGGCTGCCGCCGCTTTGTATAGTTCGCCCCCATAATCGACGCACCGCGTTGATGCCGACGACGGAATTCAATCGTTGCGATCGCGATCACTGTCGCGTTCGCCGGGTTCGTCGCGGTCGGGGGGAACCGGGGATGGATGATCGCACCAAGCCGCAATCCATGTTGCGACATCTCAATCAGGAGAAGATCGTCTTTATTCTGACGATCGTCCTGTTCATCCTGTTCTCGATCATCCTTCCCAATTTCCTCGCGGCGAACAACATCCTGTCACTGATTCGCAGCGTGGCGGTGCTCGGCATCCTCGGCCTTGGCATGCTGATCGTGGTGCTGGGGCGCGGCATCGACCTGTCGCTGGTCGCCACCATGGCGATCTCGGTAGCCTGGAGCCTGCAACTGATCAGCAGCGGCATGTCGGTGGCCTCCGCCATGACCGTCGGTCTTGCGTTCGCCGTCGGCATGAGCCTGATCACCGGCATCCTGATCGCTTACGCCGAAATTCCCTCGCTGTTCGCGACGTTGGCGATGGCGACGTTCGTCTATGGTTTCGGCCGCGCGCATCTGATCACCGGCACCGATGTGGTCTATCTGCCGCCGGATCTCGGATGGATCATCAAGCTCGGGCAGGGCCATGTGCTGGGCGTCCCGATGCCGATCATCGTCGCGGCGGCGCTGGCGCTGATCGTGTACCTGTTCCTGCGCTACACCAAGCCGGGACGCTTCATCTACGCCATGGGCGACAACTTCTTCACCGCGCGCACCGGCGGCATCCCGGTGCGGCCGATCCTGGTGACGCAATACGTGCTGGCCGGCGGCATCGCCTTCATCGCCGGCATCGTCACCGCGACCTCGGCCCAGGCGATGAACACCCGCGTCGTCAATTCCAACATGATCTACGACGTGATCCTGGTGGTGGTGCTCGGCGGCGTCGGCCTCAGCGGCGGCCGCGGCAATGTCCGCAATGTCATCGTCGGCACGCTGCTGATCGGCGTGCTGATGAACGGCATGACCATCATGGACATTCAGTACACCGTCCAGAACGTCATCAAGAGCCTGATCCTGCTGCTCGCCATCGTCGTCGACAGCATCCTCAATCCGCGCGACGAGCAGACCGGCCAGCAGGGCGACATCTAGACCGCGTAAATCATCTCAATCCAAAGGTTCAAAACAGGAGGGACGTCCGTGAAGAAATTGACTCAATTGGCGGTGACCGCGGCGGCGCTGGCCGCCTTGACGGTCGGCTCCGTGGCGACGCGGGCCGACGAGACCGACGCCTTCCGCGGGCCGGCACTGGCCGCGCTGAAGGGCAAGACCATCGCTTACCTGCCGATCTCGCTCGGTTTCGATCTGGCGCAGGCGTGGGGCGGCACCATCAAGACCGAGGCGCTGCGCTACGGCGTCAACTTCAAGGCGCAGGATCCGAACTGGGTGACCTCGGCGATGGCGCAGGGCATGACCTCGCTGATCGCGGAGAAGCCGGACGTTATCGTCACACAGAATCCGGACGTGCAGTCGCTGGCGCGGCTGCTGAAGCAGGCCAACGCCGCCGGCATCGCCGTGATCCAGATGAACATGCAGGGCGCGGTGCAGACCGACGCCTTCGTTGGCCCCGATTTCATCGCGCTGGGCGAGCAGATCGCCAACATGATGGTGGCCAAGTGCGGCAAGGATACCCAGACCTCGCACAAGGTTTCGCTGGTCGAGGGCGTGCCGACCGGCGGCGTCAGCTTCTATCAGGTCGAGGGCATCAAGAAGGTGTTCGCCCAGCATCCCGAGATCAAGCTGGTGTCGAGTCAGGCGGCCGACTGGGACGCCAGCAAGGCGCGCGCCATCACCGAGACCGTGATCCAGCAAAATCCTGACCTGTGCGGCGTCATCGACGTCTGGGACGGCCAGGGCGTCGGCACCGGCGCGGCGATCAAGCAGGCGGGCAAGCAGGGTCAGGTCTATTTCGTGACCTCGGGCGGCGGCGCGCAGGCGTCCTGCGATCGTCTTGCCGACGGCACATTCTCGGCCTTCATCAACTATGACGCGCCGGGCATGGGCCGCGACGCCTGGACCGCGATCATGATCTATCTGCAAAACAAGCAGAAGGCCGGCGCGATCAAGACCCAGATCTATTCGCCGACGCGGGTGATGACCAAGGCCGACGTCAAGGCCGGCACCTGCTGGGACCCCGAGCAGTACGCGAAACTGCTTCGCTGACTTAAAGAGCGTGACCGCGACCCGTCGCGGTCACGCTCCCCTCTGATTCTCCCGCCGGCGCGCCGCGCCGCATACGAGGCTTTCCCTTGGCGACGACGAGCACCCTTGCGAAGCTGCGATATCGCTTCGTGCCCGATCATGTGATCGGCGAACTCCTGTCCAAGAAATGGATCGACAACGCGATCCCGTTTCTGGTGCTGGTCTGCGTCGTCGGCCTGTTCGGAACGTTGATCCCGAATTTCTTCTCGGTCTCCAATCTCGCCATCCAGGCGCGCGAGCTGGGCGAGTTCGGTCTGGTCTGCATGGCGATGATGCTGGTCATCGTGGTCGGCGGCCTCGACCTCAGCGTCGGTTCGAATTTCGCGCTCGGCAACTTCATGGCGCTGGCGCTGCTCAATCTCGCCGGCTGGCCGGTGTGGGTGACGATCCCTGCGGTGATTCTGATTTGCGGCGGCGTCGGCTTCGTCAACGGCTTCCTGATCGGCTATCTGCGGCTGCGCGCCTTTCTGACGACGCTGGTCACGCTGATCATCGTGCGTGCCATCGTCGACATGCTGCTGCTGAAATACTCCAAGGCGATGTCGGTGAGTTTCTACGACTCCGAGGTCTGGGACCTGATCGGGCTCGGCGGCGTCGGCGGCGTGCCATCAAGCTTCATCATCCTGATCGTGGTGGCGCTGGTCGGCCATATCCTGCTGACGCGCAGCCGGCCCGGCTGGCGCGCGATGGCGATCGGCGGCTCGCGCCGCTCCGCGCACAATATCGGCCTGTCGGTGCGCGGCACGGTGTGCGCCGCCTACACCATTTCCGGCATGTTGTGCGGCCTCGCCGGCATTCTCTACGCGGCGCGGCTCGGCGGCGCCGGCACCGACACCGGCATGGGCCTTGAAATCGCCGCGCTGACGGCGGCGGTGCTCGGCGGCAACAGCCTTGGCGGCGGCCGCGGCTCGGTGGTCAAGGCGCTGATCGGCGCGGTGATCGTGCTGGTGATGACCAACGGCGTGCTGCGGATCGGCATGAACAGCGGCTCGGGCCCGATGGTGCTCGGCCTCACCTTGTTGCTGGCGGTGTTCATCGACGTGCGCTGGCTGAAGAATCGCGACAAGCTGTTGTCCAAGGTTTACGTCTCGCCGACCCTGGTCGAACTGCCGACGCCGCGCCCGACCGACGCCGAGAAGGGCGGGCCACTGGCGCTCAACGATCGCTTGAGGGACGTCGAGATCATCGGCCTCGATCAGGTAGAATCGCCCGAGGACGTCCTTCTCGACGAGAATGATTATCTCTTTTGCGGCACCCGCCACGGCGACATCGTGCGCTTCTCGCCGCCGCACTACACCGAATGGGAGGTCTACGCCCATATCGGCGGCTCGCCGCTCGGCATGGCGTTCGACAAGGCTGGCGATCTCCTGGTGTGCGTCGGCGGCATGGGACTCTACAAGGTCGACCGCGACCGCAACGTCATCAAGGTGACCGACGAAACCAACCGCTCGCCGTTCTCGGTGGTGGACGATTCCCGGCTGCGGCTCGCCGACGACCTCGACATCGCGCCCGACGGCAAGGTCTATTTCAGCGAAGCCACCATCCGCTACGAGATGCACGACTGGCCGGTGGACGCGCTGGAAAGCCGCGGCAACGGCCGCATCATCTGTTACGATCCCACCAGCGGCAAGACCCACACCGCCGTGCGAAAACTGGTGTTTCCGAACGGCGTCTGCCTGTCGCATGACGGTCAGGCGATCCTGTTCGCGGAGAGCTGGGGCTGCCGCATCAACCGCTACTGGATCGCCGGGCCGAAGGCCGGCACGGTGGAGCGGATGCTGGACCAACTGCCCGGCTATCCCGACAACATCAACCGCGCCTCCGACGGCACCTATTGGGCGGCGATCATGGGGATGCGCTCCCCGGCGCTCGACGTCGCGCTGCGGATGCCCGGTTTCCGCCGTCGCATGGCGCGGCGCATCGCGCCCGACCAGTGGCTCTATCCCAACCTCAACATCGGCTGCGTCATCCGCTTCAACGACAAGGGCGAGATCGTCGAATCGATGTGGGATCGGAGCGCCAGCAATCACCCGATGATCACCTCGATGCGCGAGCACAAGGGCTGGCTCTATCTCGGCGGCATCACCAACAACCGCATCGGCCGCATCCGGCTCGGCGACTGGGCCGACAAGAACTGGAGCAGTTACCGCAGTTATTGGGGAGCGCGCTCATGAGTGTCGCGACGGGAAGCTGGTTCGAGCGTTTCCTCGGGCGCGGCGCGGCGTCGGTGACGGTGCCGCCGCTCGATGGCGCGCTGAAGCCGAACAATCTGCTGGAGGAGGCCCCGCCCGGCTTCACGGTCACCGCGCCCGACAATCTGGCGCTGCGTGACGGCGCGCCGGTATGGTCGAGCGGCGCGCAACTGTTTCGGCTCGATGGCGACACGCCGTCGCTGTTCGCGACGCTGGACAGCGACGTCACCGCGCTGGCCTGCTCCGGCGCGGGCCTGATCGCGGCGGCCTGCGAGAATCACGGCATCGCGATCCTCGGCCGCGATGGCAAGCCGGCGGGCACGGCGTTGCGCGACGGCGGCAAGCATACTTGCGTCACCGCACTCGCCTTCGCCGGCGAGGAGGCTCTGCTGGTCTGCGTCGGCTCGGCCGACAATCCGCTCTCGGCGTGGCAGCGCGATCTGCTGGATCAGAACCGCGCCGGCGCGCTGCTGCGGATCGATCTGAAGACCGGCGACGTCCGGCAGCTCGCGACCCGGCTCGCCTTCCCCAACGGTGTTCTGACGGAAGCGGACGGCAGCATCATCGTCAGCGAAAGCTGGGCCAAGCGGCTGATCCGGCTCGGACCGGACGGAAAGATACGCGGGCAATTGATGGAGGATCTGCCGGGCTATCCGGCGCGTCTGTCGCGATCGGCGCGCGGCGGCTACTGGCTGACCATCTTCGCGCCGCGCTCGCCGCTGATCGAGTTCGTGCTGCGCGAGCCGAAATATCGTCGCGCGATGATGGCTGAGGTCGCGCCCGATTACTGGATCGCCCCGGCGCTGCGCAGCGGGCGATCGTTTCACGAGCCAATGCAGGGCGGCGCGCTGAAGCAGATGGGCATTCTCAAGCCGTGGGCGCCGACGCGCTCCTATGGCCTCGTGGTCGAGGTCAATGACGGCTTCGCGCCGATCCGCAGCCTGCACAGCCGCGCCGGCGGCCGCCGCCACGGCATCACCTCGGCGGCGGAAGCCGGCGGACGGCTGTGGCTGACCAGCAAGGGCGGCGACGAGGTCGTCACGATCAATCTCCAGCAGATGCGAATGGAATGATGCGACCGATCGTCGAAATGAAAAACGTCACCAAGGAGTTTTACGGCGTCGCCGCGCTCCGTGACGTGTCCTTCGATCTCGCGCAGGGCGAGGTTCACGCGCTGCTCGGCGAGAACGGCGCGGGCAAATCGACGCTGACCAAGATCATGGCGGGCGTCTATGAGGTGACCGCCGGCCAGCTCGTCATCGACGGCGAACCGCAATCGTTCAAGACGCCGGCCGAAGCCCTGCAAAAGGGCATCGCGATGGTGTTCCAGGAAACCAGCCTGGTGCCGTCGCTGACGGTGGCGCAGAACCTCTATCTCGGCAACGAGAAGTTTCTCAACCGTCTGCGCGGCATCTACATCTCGGCCCAGCAATTCCTGCAATCGCTGAACTTCGGCGTCGATCCCACCATGTTCGTGTCGCAACTCGGCGCGGCGCAGAAGCAGATGGTGGAAATCGCCCGCGCGGTGCATCACAAGGCCAAGGTCATCATCTTCGACGAGCCGACCGCGACGCTGACCCCGGAAGAAAAGCATCACTTCTTCGCGCTGATCCGCCGGCTGAAGAAGGACGGCGTGTCCATCATCTTCATCTCGCACGCGCTGGAAGAAGCGCTGGCGATCTCCGATCGCATCACCGTGCTGCGCGACGGCCAGCATGTCATCACCGACGAGGCCAAGAATTTCGACCGCGACAAGATCATCAACGCCATGGTCGGGCGCGCGCTGTCCGGCGAACTCTACGGCAAGGATGCGCGCAAGCGGACGCCGCGACCCTACGGGCAGAAGATTCTCAGCGTGCAGAACCTGTCGATGGGCCGCATGGTCCGCAACACCTCGTTCTCGATCTATAGCGGACAGATCACCGGGATTTTCGGCCTGATCGGCTCGGGACGGACCGAGACCGCCAAGATCATCTCCGGCGTGGTCAAGCGCGACTTCTTCCACGGCGGCGAGGTCCGCCTGGAAGGCCGCTCGGTGCGTTACCGGGTGCCGCGCAAGGCCGTGAAGGACGGCATCGTCTACGTCACCGAGGACCGCAAGATCGAGGGTTTTTTCGAAACCAAATCGATCGCCGAGAACATCTATCTCAACCTGCTGTCGGCCGATCTCAACAAGACCGGCGTCATCGTCAGCTATTCCGAGATGATCGAACTGGCGCGGGAGTGGACCCAGAAACTCAACGTCAAGGCGATCAACAGCGCCGCGCGCGTGGTCGAATTGTCGGGCGGCAACCAGCAGAAGGTGGTGATCGCCCGCGCCCTGGTGCAGAAGCCGAAGCTAATCATTTTCGACGAGCCGACGCGCGGCGTCGACGTCGGCGCCATCGCCGAACTGCATCAGGTGATCAATTCGCTGGCCGACGCGGGCCTCGCCGTCGTGGTGATCTCGTCCTACCTTCCCGAAGTCATGAACCTCGCCGATCGCGTGCTGGTGTCGCGGCAGGGCCGCGTGGTTGAGGAATTCGCGATGGAGGAGGCGACCGAGGAAAAGATCATGTACGCGGCGGTGCACTGAACGGCGCGAGATTGAATCGTCATTGCGAGCGGAGCGAAGCAATCCAGAAAGCCACAAGGGAAGGGCTGGATTGCTTCGGAGCTCGCGCTCCTCGCAATGACGAATGCGGGGCATGAGCGCATGCGCACGGAAGGAATCATGGATGAAGATCAGGGCCGCCGTTCTTGAGCAGATGGATAACAGCGCGCCCTACGCGCAATCGCGGCCGCTCAAGGTGCAGGAGGTCGATCTCGATGGCCCCGGCCGTGGCGAGGTGCTGATCCGGATCGCGGCGGCGGGACTTTGCCATTCCGACCTTTCGGTCATCAACGGCGACCGGCCGCGCCCGGTGCCGATGGTGCTGGGACACGAGGCGTCCGGCGTGGTCGAGGAGGTCGGCGACGGCGTCGACGATCTCGCGCGCGGCGATCACGTGGTCTGCGTGTTCGTGCCGAGCTGCGGCCACTGCAATCCCTGCGCGCAGGGGCGGCCCGCCTTGTGCGAGCCAGGCGCCGAGCACAACGGCAAGGGTGACATGCTCAGCGGCGGCTTCCGCCTGCATCGCCACGGCGAGCGGATTCATCATCACTGCGGCGTGTCGTGCTTCGCCGAATACGCCACGGTGTCGCGCCGCTCGCTGGTGAAGGTGCGCAACGACGTGCCGCTGCATATCGTGGCGCTGATGGGCTGCGCCGTGCTCACCGGCGCGGGCGCGATATTCAACGGCGGCGATGTCGGCCCCGGCCGCACGGCGGCGGTGGTCGGGCTCGGCGGCGTCGGGCTTGCGGCGGTGCTGGGCGCGGTGGCCGCAGGTGCGGAGACCGTCGTCGCCATCGATCGGCTTGAGCAGAAGCTCGACCTCGCCCGCGACCTCGGCGCCACCCACGCCTTTCGGGCCGACGATCCCGATCTGGTCGGTAAAGTGAAAGAGGCGACCGCCGGCGGCGTCGACGCCGCGCTGGAATTCGCCGGCTCCGTGAAGGCGCTGGAAGCGAGCTACGCCATCACCCGGCGCGGCGGCACCACGGTGACGGCGGGGCTGCCGAACCCGAAGGCGATGCTGACCCTGCCGGCGGTGTCGCTGGTGGCCGAGGAGCGCACCCTCAAGGGCAGCTATCTCGGCTCCGGCGTGCCGTCGCGGGATATCCCGCGTTTTCTCGGGCTCTACAGTCGCGGCAAGCTGCCGGTCGATAAGTTGCTCACCCATCGGATCAAGCTTGACGACATCAACGAGGGATTCGATCGCCTGCACGATGGCGGCGCCATTCGTCAGGTCGTCGAATTCAATTGAGACAGACGGAACGGAAGGAAGCCATCATGACTCGCGTGCAGGGCATCAGGGACTATCGTTGTTTCATCGGCGGGCAGTGGAAGGCCGCTGAGTCCGGCGAGACCTTCGAGTCGGTCGATCCGTTTCTCGCCAAGACATGGGCGCGGATTCCGAAATGCGACGCCCGCGACGTCGATCAGGCGGTCGCCGCGGCGCGCAAGGCGCTGGAGAAAGGTCCGTGGGCGGACATGCACCCCTCGCAGCGCGGGCAGTTGCTGCGCCGGCTCGGCGACCTGATCCTGCGCGACGCCGATCGTCTGGCCGCGACCGAGGTGCAGGACAACGGCAAGCTCTACGCCGAGATGCGCGGGCAGGTCGGCTATATTCCGCAGTGGTACTATTACTTCGGCGGCCTCGCCGACAAGATCCAGGGCGCGGTGGTGCCGATCGACAAGGCCGACATGTTCACCTACACCCGGCACGAGCCGGTCGGCGTGGTGGCGGCGATCACGGCGTGGAATTCACCGCTGCTGCTGCTGACGTGGAAACTCGCGGCCGCGCTGGCGGCGGGTTGCACCGTCATCGCCAAACCCTCTGAATTCACGTCGGCCTCGACGCTGGAATTCGCGCGCCTGGTCGAGGAAGCCGGCTTCCCGGCGGGCGTCTTCAATGTCGTCACCGGCTTCGGCGCCGAGGTCGGCGAGGCGCTGACGACCCATCCCGGCGTCGACAAGATCGCCTTCACCGGCGGCGAGAACAGTGGCCGGCACATCGCGCGCAACGCCGCGCAGACTTTCAAGCGGCTGACGCTCGAACTGGGCGGCAAATCGGCGCAACTGGTGTTTCCGGATACCGACATCGACAACGCGGTGAAGGGCGTGGTCTCGGGCATCTTCGCCGCCACCGGCCAGACCTGCATCGCCGGCTCGCGGCTCCTGGTGCATGAAAGCATCCACAACGAGTTCCTCGACAAGTTCGTCGCGCTCGCCAAGACCGCGCGGATGGGCGACCCGATGGAGACCACGACCCAGGTCGGGCCGGTCACCACGCAGCCGCAATATCAGCGTGTGCTGTCGTGCATCGAGATGGCCCGCGGCGAGGGCGCGGAATGCGTGATGGGCGGCAAGCCCGCCGACCGGCCGGAATGCGGCGACGGCTGGTTCATCGAGCCGACGGTGTTCGCCGGCGTGTCCAACTCCATGCGCATCGCGCAGGAGGAGGTGTTCGGTCCGGTGCTGTCGGTGATCCGCTTCCGCGAGGACGATGAAGCCTATGCGATGGCCAACGATAGCCCGTACGGCCTCGCGGCGGGGGTGTGGACCAACGATCAGCGCCGCATCTTCACCGCGGCGAAGCGGCTGCGGGCGGGAACGATCTGGACCAACACCTATCGCGCGGTGAGCTATATGGCGCCGTTCGGCGGCTTCAAGAATTCGGGACTCGGCCGCGAGAGCGGCCTGGAGGCGATCAACGAATATCTCGAAACCAAATGCGTCTGGATGTCCTATGGCAAGGATGTGCCGAATCCGTTCGTGATGCGCTAGCGGGCCGGACTTCGCCCCGGCGCCGTCGCGCGGCGACCGGGGCATGGTTGTGACGGAAGGTAAACAGGTCATGGCGTCGGATTTTGCCGGATTGCTGGTCGTCTCCATCGAGCAGGCCGTCGCTCCGACCTATCTGTCGTGCAAGCTGGCGGACGGCGGCGCGCGGGTCATCAAGATCGAGCGGCCCGAGGGCGACTTCGCCCGGCACTACGATCATCTGGTGCATGGCGAAAGCGCCTATTTCGTCTGGCTCAATCGCGGCAAGGAATCGATCTGCCTCGACCTCAAGCAGGAGGGCGATCGCGCGGTGCTGTCGGAAATGATCGCGCGGGCGGATATTTTCATCCAGAACCTCGCGCCGGGCGCGATCGAGCGGCTCGGCTTTTCAATGACGGGCTTGCGTGAAAAATATCCGCGGCTCATCACCTGCTCGATCACCGGCTACGGCGACGAGGGACCGCTACGCGAGCTGAAAGCCTACGATCTTCTGGTGCAGGCCGAGAGCGGCCTCGCCAGCACCACGGGAAACGAATTCGGCTCGGTGCGCGTCGGCGTGTCCGTCGGCGATATTTCGGCGGGGATGACCGCCACGCAGGCGGTGTTTCAGGCGCTCTATGCGCGCGAAAGGACCGGCGTCGGCCGGCACATCGCGGTGTCGCTGTTTCATTCGCTGGCGGACTGGATGAACGTGCCGTATCTCCAGTTCACCTATGGCGGCGTCACGCCGGGCCGGTTCGGCCTGCATCACCCGACCATCGCGCCTTACGGGGCGTTCGCGTGCAGCGGCGGACGCCCGGTGCTGATCGCCATCCAGAACGAGCGCGAATGGGTGGTTCTGTGCCGCGACGTGCTGGGGCGGCCGGATCTGATCGCCGATCCGCGCTTCGACAGCAACGACAACCGGGTCAGGAACCGCGAGGCGCTGGACGCGGAGATCGTGCCGATCTTCCTCGGCATGACGCGCGACCAGGCGATCGAGGCGCTCGGCGCGGCGCGTCTCGCCTATGGCCGGGTCAGTTCGCTCGACGATCTCGCGGCGCATCCGCAGAACCGCTATCTCGACGTCGAAACGCCGTCGGGGCCGGTGCGCCTGCTGGCCCCCGGCGTCAAGGTCAACGGCGAGACGGTGGCCGCGGGCCGGGTGCCGGCCGCCGGGGAACATGGCGAGGCGTTGCGCCGGGAATTCGCGCCGCAACGGCAAAACGCCGGGCCATAAGTCCCGGAGCCGATCGCGCCGGCCATATGAAGGTGAGGAATTTCAACGGTTTGGCTTCGGACCCGACCTGATCCCAGGCTGGCCGGGATCACGCGTGATCAAAAAGATCGGCGGCCGGCCTGATTCGACATGGTTGAAATTGACCCGAATGCGCTAAGGTGCGGCGTGCTTTCGGCCGGTCACACCATGTTGGATCTAGATGGATCTCAGGCAGCTCCGATATTTCATTGCGATTGTCGAGCAAGGTTCGTTTTCCAAGGCCGCTGAATTTCTCAACGTCGCCCAGCCCGCGCTGAGCCTGCACGTCCGCAATCTGGAATCCGAACTGGGGTGCGCGCTGCTGTTCCGCAGCCCGCAGGGCGTGGTCGCGACCGAAGCCGGCCAGATCCTGGCGCGGAACGCGCGCATCATCATCGACCAGTTCTCGATGGCCCGGCAGGAAATCCAGGAACATGAAGCCGAGCCATCCGGCGAGGTGCGGCTCGGTCTGCCCGGCACCATCAGCCAGATTCTGGCGGTGCCGCTGATTCTTGAAGCGCAGCGGCAATTTCCCAAGGTCAAGTTGCGGATCGCGGAAGCGATGAGCGGCTTCGTGCTGGAATGGATCCGTGAGGGGCGGATCGATCTCGCGGTGCTTTACACCTCGGCTTCGGATCGCACGCTGACGTCGCTGCCGGTGTTGTCCGAGGAATTGTGGCTGCTGGGGCCGATGAAAGCGCCGGCGGGGGCCGAGCCGCCGGGGACCGGGCAATGTTCATATCAGCAGGTGGCGAAGCTGCCGCTGGTGCTGCCGAGCAGCACCCACGGCCTGCGCGCGCTGCTGGAGAAGGAGGCCGCCGCCTGCGCGCTGCAACTCAACACGGTGTTCGAGGTCGATTCCTACGCCAACATCAAGGGTCTGGTCGAGATCGGCGCCGGCTATTCGATCCTGCCATTCAACTCGATCGCGCGCGAGGTGCAGAGCGGGCGGTTGCTGGCGTGGCGGATCGCCAAGCCGAAATTGCAGCGCAGCGTCAATCTGGTCTGCCCGGCGGATCGTCCGTTGACGCGCGCGGTGTCCTCGATCGAGACGCTGTGCCGCACCGTTCTTCTCAACCTCGCCTCCACCGGCAAGTGGAACGGCGTCAAGGTCATCAAGCCCGGCGACGACCGGAGCGCCGGCCGCCCGGGCGTGGTTCAATTGCGTTGAATTGAGGCTCTAAGCGTTCATGGTGTGCAGGCGCTGCCGGTTGCGCAGCACGATCTGGCGGGCGCCCGAGAAATCGAGGATGCCCCGCTCATGAAGTTCGGACAGCGCCCGGGACACCGTTTCCAGCGTCAGCCCGAGATAGTCTCCGATGTCGCGCCGGCACATCGGCAGCGCCATCATTGCCGCGGCGGACAGGCGATGGTCCATTTCCAGCAGGAACGCCGCGACGCGCTCCAGGGCGGTTTTGCGCCCGAGCAGCAGCATATGGTTCTCCGCGCGCTGGAGATCGCCGGCCGTCATGCTCCACAGCCGGCGGGCGACCTCGACGTCGGTCGTCGCGGCATGTTCGAGGCTGCTGCGCTTGACGAGGCGGACGGTGGTGTCGACGATGGCCTCCGCCGTCAGTCGGTGGTTCGGCGTCGTCTCCAGTCCGAACACATCGCCCGGCAGGTGGAACGCGCCGATCTGGCGTCGTCCGTCCGAAAGCAGCTTGTAGGTGCGGACGGCGCCGCGAACGATCTGGTAGACGAATTCGGCAGGCTCGTCCTCGCCGTAAATCTCCTCCTCCTTGCCGTAGAGGAATTCCGTCGTCACCAGGCCGGCGCGGCCCAGGATGGTCCCGAACTTGTCTCCGACGTCAACCGGAGGCGTGGGATTGCGGGGGGCTTTGCCGGTGCCGACCGAGTGCGTGAGCATGCGCCGTCTCCAAGATTGGGATGACGGTTTGTAGGCCGCTTTTCCGAGTCGCGTTATTGCGGCCGGTATCTTAGGGAGGGCGCCTTAAGGAGATCACCGGAGTTGACCGCGCGCGCCTTTCGGGCCTGGCCCGTAGCCGATTACCGGCGGGCGATGGCGCGCCGGATCCGTTTCACGAGGCTGTCTTCAAGATGCGGCTTGAACAGAACGTCGTCGATGCCGGCGGTGGCGGCTTTTTCCGCCATGTGGTGGTCGGGATAGCCGGTGATGAGGATGATCGGCGCCGCGATATGCCGCTGCCGCAACTGGGCGGCGACATCGAGCCCGTCCATCTGCGGCATCTTGTAGTCGATCACCAGGCAATCGACGTCGTCAGGCTCGATGGTGTCGAGCAGAGTGAGGGCGGCGCCATAGGTCCGGACCGCGAAGCCGTGCGCTTCGAGCAGGAATTGCAACGACTGACGCACCCCGGGATCGTCATCGAGAACGCAGATTTTGTGCTTTTCGGCGGCGGGGTCTGTCATCTGATGCCACGAAACGGAGCGGTCAGTCCGCGACTGATACGCCGGCGTGAACACGCCAGCCTTGATCTGCCTCAATCGTTCAGGATGCCGCCGCGCAGCGCGAGCCGGATCAGCTCGGACAGGCTATGCGCCTGCATCTTGGTCATGACGTTGGCCCGGTAGACCTCGATCGTCCGGGGGCTGATGTTATGTTCGTGGGCGATCAGCTTGTTCGACAGCCCCGCAACCAGGCCGTCCATGACCTGGCGTTCGCGTTGGCTGAGGCTTGCGATCCGCGCCGCGATCTCGACCGAGATCGCGTGGTTTTTCAGATCGTCCTGCCGTTGTTGCAGCGCGGCCTCGATGGTTGAGAGCAGCCGCTCGTCCTCGAACGGCTTCTCGACGAAATCCAGCGCCCCCAGCTTGATCGCCTCGACCGCCAGCGGAATGTCGCCGTGTCCGGTCATGATGATGACCGGCAGCGGCGAGGGGTCGTCCTTGAGACGCCGCAGCAGCTCGATGCCGTCGATGCCGGGCATGCGCACGTCGGAGACCACGCAACCGAAGCCGAGGCCGGCGCGCGCATCGAGAAAGCTCTCGGCATTTTCAAACAGCTTGACCTCGAATCCCGCCGAATTGAGCAGGAATTCGAGCGAATCCCGCATCGCGGGATCATCATCGATGATGTAGACGGGGCCCTTATGCGACATCTGACAAGCTCTCGATCGGCGCGATCGGCAAGGTCAGTCGGAACGTGGCCCCGCCGGACGGGTTGGTCTCGGCCCACATCCGGCCGCCGTGGGCCTCCACGATCGAGCGGCTGATCGACAGTCCGACGCCCATGCCGGTTTCCTTGGTGGTGAAGAAGGTCTGGAACAGATTGGCGAGCGCCGTCTCGCTGAAACCGTGGCCGGTGTCCGAGATCGACAGCTCGACCATGTCATCGGCGGTTTTCATGCTCGTGGCGGTAAGCTCGCGGGTCGGCGACCCGGCCATGGCCTCCAGGGCGTTTCGAAAGAGGTTGACCAGCACCTGCTGAATCTGCACGCGATCGACCAGGATGCGGTCGCATCTCGGATCCAGTTCGAGCTTCAAGGTGACGTTCTGCTCGCGCGCCCCGGTGAGGCCCAGCGCCCCGGCTTCCTCCATCAGCTTGGCCAGGCTTTCGACGCGCTTCTCGGCTTCGCGCCGGGAGACGAAATCGCGCAGCCGCCGGATGATCTGGCCGGCGCGGATCGCCTGATCCGCGGCGCGGTCCAGCGCCGTTTCGATCTTGCCGATATTGAGTTCGGCGCTTGCCGCCAGCAGGCGGCGCGACCCTTTCATGTAATTGCTGATCGCGGCGAGCGGCTGGTTCAATTCGTGGGCCAGCGCCGAGGCCATTTCGCCCATCGCGCTGAGCCGGGACATATGGACCAGTTCGGATTGCAGTTCCTGAAGCTTGGCCTGGGTTTGCTGATGTTCGGTGAGGTCGCGGACGAAGCCGGTGAAATGCCGCTTGCCGCCGGACCACATTTCGCCGACCGACAGATGCATCGGAAAGGTCGCGCCGTTGCGGCGTTTCCCGGTGACGATCCGCCCGATGCCGACGATGTGGCGCTCCCCGGTGGACTGATAGCGGGCCAGATAGCCGTCGTGCTGGCTGGAGTCCGGTTCGGGCATCAGAAGACTGACGTTGCGGCCGATGGCTTCGGCTTCGGTATAGCCGAACAGGCGCTCGGCGGCGGAACTGAAGCGCTGCATGATGCCGTGGTCGTCGATCACGATCATGGCGTCGGGAATCGTCTCCAGGATCAGGCTGAGGTGTTCCTCGCGCGCGCGCAACGCTTCCTCAAGGCGCTTCTGGTCATGAATGTCCAGAATCACCCCGCTCAGGCGGCGCGGCTTGCCGTCCTTGCCGGTGACGACCCCGGCCCGCGCCCGGACCCAATAGCCGCCGTCGGTTTGCTCCCGGATCCGACATTGAACGTCGAAGCCGCAGCCGGTGGCGACCGAGCGCTCGATCGCCTGTTCCGTGCGCGCGCGATCATCCGGCACCAGCAGGGAGAGAAACAATTCGTAACTGACCGGCGCATCCTGGGCCACGCCAAACAGCCGCCGCGTGGCGCTCGACCAGAACAAGGCGTGGGTTTCGAGATCGAAATCCCACATGCCGATCCCTGACTCGTCGATGCCCCGCTGGATGTCCTCGTCCCGGAGCAGACTTTTCAAGGGTGGCGGATCGTCACTCGACACGATGGAAGTCCTGGCGCGAAAATTCCGTTATGGGGGCCGAGAATAGAACATGATCCGGAAAAGTGGAAACCGCTTCGCGCCGCGCTAAACCCCACCTGCGTCGTCCCCGCCTGCGCGGGGACGACGCATTTCGTGTCGCAAATCCGCGTAAAAGCCCGCGACCAATCAGGACGCCTTGGCCTGCCCCTCGTCTTCCGGCGAGTTGAGATACATGCCGGACATCGGGTCGATCCAACTGAGATGGTCGTGAACCGTCTTGACGCCGGCGACGTTTTCGGCGGCGATCACGGCGGCCTGCCGCGCCCGGTCGTCGGTGACGACGCCGTTAAGATGCACGATCCCGCCGCGGACGATCACGTTCAGCCCGAACGGACACCAGTCGTTCTTCTCCAGGGCGGCGATGATCTGGTTGCGGATATGGTCGTCGTCGGCGGTCGGCTCGGGAATTTCGCGCGCCAGATCGGCGACGGCCTGAAGCAGGTTGGTGCGCGTGACGATGCCGACGATCTTGTCGTCGCGCACCACCGGCAGCCGCTTGATGTCGTTTTTCTCCATGATCGCCACGATGTCTTCCAGCGTCGCATCTTCCGTGACGGTGGATGGGTTCGGCGTCATGACATCGCCGACCTTGCGGCCCTGCTCGCGGATGAAATCCGAGGCCTCGCGGCCGGCGCCGAACAACAGGCCGAGCCAGCGCGAGCGCTTGCGCTCGGTGCCGATTTCGGCGCGGCGGAGGAAGTCGCCCTGCGAAACGATCCCGACCAGCTTGCCGTCGCCGTCGGTGACGGGAAGGCCGCTGATGTGCTGCCTGAGCATGGTGTTCGCGGCGTCGACGATGGTGGTTTCGGGACTGACCGTGACGACGTTTCGGGTCATGATCTGATGCGCACGCATGGGAGGCTCCGGAGCGGTGGATCGAGCGACGCCGGGACGCTATCGCCGGCGGGTCAGCGGGTCTTGACCTAAATCAAGCGCGTGTCGGCGGTCAATCCGCGATCGGCGCCGGTTGGTCCTCGGTCAGGCCAAGCGCCGCTTTCGCGCGCCGCAAGGTCTGCGCCGGCGTCCCGGAGGCGTCGATCACATGCCAATCGAGCTGGCCGACATCATAATCCTCCTGACGCTTGACGAGATCAACGGTGGCGTCGGAGGCGTCGCCTGAGCGGTGCTCGACGCGGCTGGCGCGGGTCGCCAGATCGCTGACCAGGAACAGGCCGGCGAACGGCAGGCCGAGTTTCCGGGCGGCGTCGGCGATCGCGCGGCGCTCGGCGGGCTTGGCGAAGACGGCGTCGAGAATGACCGAATGCCGCTGCGCCAGGATTTGTTCGGCCTGCCCGGTCAGGATTCGATAGACGATCGCGTTGACCTGCGGCCGATAGGCGTCGGCCGGCAGTCTCTCGGTCTCATCGACCTGGAAATGCTGCTTGCGCGCGACGTCCGAGCGCAGCACCGCCGCGCCGGGCGGCGGATCGAGGCTGTCGGCGAGGGCGCGGGCCAGAAGGGTTTTGCCGGTGCCGGACAGGCCGCCGACGGCCACCAGCAGGGGGCGGGACGGGGCCATCAGGCGCAGCGCCAGCGCGAAATAGCCGCGCGCCGCGCGTAGCACAGGCGTTTCCTCATCGTCGGTCGCCTTGACGCGCGCGAGCAGGACATGGGCGCGGATCGCCGCGCGCATCGACATGAACAGCGGCAAGGTCGCGAGCCCGTCGAGATTGTCGTCGAGCGTCATCGTCAGATAGCCGTTGAGCAGGCTGTTGGCCTCGGCGCGGCGTTCGTAGCGGAGCAGGTCCATCAGCGTGAACGCCAGATCGTACAGAACATCGACCGAGGCGATCGCCGGATCGAACTCGATGGCGTCGAAAAGCACCGGTTTGCCCCCGATGCGCACGATGTTGGCGAGATGCAGATCGCCATGGCAGCGCCGGACCAGCCCGCGGCGACCGCGCGCTTCCAGACGGGTCCGGATGCTCGTGAACGCCGATTGGCAGACCGCGTCGAGGGTGTCGATATCCCGTTCCGCAAGGCGACCCGAGGCCCGGAACGCGGCAGTGTTGGCGGCAATGATCGATGGAATCGAGCCGATCCAGCCCTCGGCCGCGACCGCCGGCGCGTTGCGGTGCGAGGCCGCGATGGCTTCGACCAGGTCCGCGATCAGCTCCGGCTCCAGCGCGCCGGCGCTGGCGAGGTGTTCCAGCGTCGCGTCGACATCGAAGCGGGCCATGTCGACGGCATATTCCACCGGCGTGCCATCGCCGTCGATGTGCAACGCGCCGTCGCGGCTCCGCGTGATCGCGGCGACGCGGCGGTAGATTTGCGGCGCGGCCGGGCGATTGATCCGGATTTCCTCGTCGCAGGCCGCCTTTCGTCGGGCCAATGTCGAATAGTCGAGGAACGGAAAGCGGACGGCGCGCTTGACCTTCAGCGCCCGGTCGCCGGCGAGAAACACCACGGCGGCGTGGGTGTCGATGCGGCGAACCACGGTCCCGCCATGGGTCGCGGGGTCGGCCAGGAAGGCGAAGACCTGCCGCTGCGTCGCGGCGTCGGGCGTGCTGTCGTGCGTCATGGTCTCGTCTGTCATGGCTGGCTTCATCGCAGCGGAACGGCCGCCCGCGCTTGACTTCGATCAAGACGTTATCGCGGGCGGATGGTGAAATGCGGGCGGGTCCTCAAACGGAGCGTGTGACATCTTGTACCGGTTTATCGAACAGACCGTCGATCGCTACATGACGCGCGAGGTCAGGACGGTATCGCGCGACCTGACGATGGACGCGCTGAACGACCTGTTCGCGGCGGATGATTTCAATGCCTATCCGGTCGTCGACCGGACCGCGGTGGTCGGGGTGGTGAGCAAGTTCGATTTCCTCAAATGTTTTTCCCTCACGCAGAGTTCGATCCTGCCGCCCTATCGCGAGCTGATGAAGCGCACCGTCGCCGATGTGATGGTGGATGAATTCATCTATGTGAACGCCGCCACCCGGTTGGCGCGGGTGTTGCAGTTGATGGTCGAACACCGGATTCGCAGCATGCCGGTGCTCGGCGAGGGCCAGCGCCTGGTCGGCATCATCTCGCGCGAGGATGTGATGCGTGCCTTGCGGGACAGCACCGGCGACGCGCCGCCGCGCCCCGCCGCGACTTGAGGCAGGTCAATCCCGTTTTCGGCGACGGCGCGTAGAGAAGTTGCGCGGCGGGAGATGCGCATTTGGCGACGGCACCTCAATTGACGGCGACCTCGACGGGCGACGGGCTCGAATTGCGCCCGAGCGGATCCTGGATCGCGGCCAACGCCGGCGCGCTGGAAACGCTGTCGCGCGCGGTGGCCCCGCAGCTTGAGCGGGCGAAGTTCCTGAAGCTGGACCTGAAGGGCGTGAGCGATCTCGATACGCTGGGCGCCTGGCTTCTCGAAAAGCTGTCGCGTCAGATGGCGGCGGCCGATCGCCCGGCCGAGGTGGTCGGAATCTCCGAGAACCACGCCGGCCTGATCGAGGAAATCCGGCGCGTCAACCGCCACAATCCGCCGCCGCCTGCGCCGCGCAATCCGGTGATCGCGCGCGTCGAGCAGATCGGTCGTTCGACATGGAGCGCCCGCGACGACATCGCGGTGTTCCTGCGGATGCTCGGATCGCTCTGCATGGCGCTGCTCGGCATTATGCGCCGGCCGCGCACGTTGCGGCTGACCTCGACGGTCTATCAATTATACCGCGTCGGCTGGCAGGCGATCCCGATCATCCTGCTCATCACCTTCCTGATCGGCGCGATCATCGCGCAGCAGGGCATTTTTCATTTCCGCAAGTTCGGCGCCGATTCCTACGTCGTCGACATGGTCGGGATTCTGGTGCTGCGCGAACTCGGCGTGCTGATCGTCGCGATCATGGTCGCCGGCCGCTCCGGCAGCGCCTACACCGCCGAACTCGGCTCCATGAAGATGCGCGAGGAAATCGACGCGCTGTCGACCATGGGCCTCGATCCGGTCGTCGTGCTGATTTTGCCGCGCGTGCTGGCGCTGGTCGTCGCGCTGCCGATCCTGACCTTCATCGGCTCGATGGCCGCGCTCTACGGCGGCGGTCTGGTCGCGTGGTTCTACGGCGGCATGGGGCCGGCGATTTTCATCGAGCGGCTGCACGACGCCGTCTCGGTGACGCATTTCAAGGTCGGCATGCTGAAAGCGCCGTTCATGGCGCTGGTGATCGGCATCGTCGCCTGTAGCGAGGGGCTTCGCGTCAAGGGCAGCGCCGAGTCGCTCGGCAAGCAGACCACGACCTCGGTGGTGAAGTCGATCTTCCTGGTGATCGTGCTCGACGGGCTGTTCGCCGTGTTCTTCGCGTCGATTGGAATGTAGCGATGAGCGGCTCGACGGAACAGTTCGCCATTCGGGTCAAGGAATTGACCGTCGGCTTCGGGCGACGGATCATTCTCGACCGCCTGTCGCTCGACGTGCGTCGCGGCGAGATCATCGGCCTGGTCGGCGCGTCCGGCGGCGGCAAATCGGTGCTGATGCGCACCATCATCGGCCTGATCCCGCGCCGAAGCGGCGAGATCGAGGTGATGGGCGAGAGCATTGGGGCAGCGGACGACCGTGCGACGCAGGCGGTCGCGGAACAATGGGGCGTGCTGTTTCAATACGGCGCGCTGTTTTCCTCGCTCACCACGCGGCAGAACATCCAGTTCCCCTTGCGCGAAAAACTCGCGCTGTCGGAAACGCTGCTCGACGAGATCGCCACCGCCAAGCTGGAGATGGTCGGCCTGTCGCCGGAGGACGGCGACAAGTTTCCGTCCGAACTGTCCGGCGGCATGACCAAGCGCGTGGCGCTGGCGCGGGCGCTGGCGCTCGATCCGGCGATCGTTTTTCTCGACGAGCCGACCTCCGGTCTCGATCCCATCGCCGCCGGCGATTTCGACACGCTCATCAAGACATTGCAGAAAACCCTCGGCCTGACGGTGTTCATGGTCACCCATGATCTCGCCAGCCTGAACACCGTCTGCGACCGCGTCGCGGCGCTGGCGGACGGCAAGATCGTCGCCATCGGGCCGATGCGCGACCTGCTGCGATCCGAGCATCCCTGGGTGCGCGCCTACTTCCACGGCAAGCGCTCGCTGATGCTGCAACCGAAAGCGAGCTGAGCCATGGAAACCCGTGCTCCTTTTGTCCTGATCGGCACTTTCGTGCTGGCGGCGATCGTCGCGGTCTTCGGCTTCGTTTACTGGCTGCACAATACCGGCGGCTTGGGCCCGCGCACGACCTATCACGTGCGGTTCGAGGGCCCGGTGCCCGGCCTCCTGGTCGGCGCGGCGGTGCTGTTCAACGGCATTCGCGTCGGCGAGGTGACCGAACTCGGTCTCGCGCCCGATCATCCGCGCCGCGTCAACGCCACGATCGCCGTGACCGCGACGACGCCGGTGCGCGCCGACACCAAGGTCGGTCTCGAATTCCAGGGCCTGACCGGGGTGCCGGTGGTTGCGCTGGAAGGCGGCGAGCAACGCGACACTTCCGGTCCGGTTCCGACCCTGATCGCGGACGCCGGCGCGGGACAGGGCATGACCCAGGCGGCGCGAGACGCCTTGCGCCGGGTCGACACGGTGCTGGCGGAAAACGCCGAACCGCTCAAGGCCACCATCGCCGGCCTTCGCGTGTTCGCCGACGGGCTCGCCCGCAACACCGGCAAGCTCGACGGCATCGTCGCGGGGCTTGAGCGGATGACCGGCGGCGGCGCGTCCGCCGCGAAGGTGACCTACGATCTGCGCGCCGCGCGCACGTTCCCGGAATTGTCCGGCAAGACCTTGCGGGCGGCGCTGGCGATACCGGAGCCGACGGCGGTGGCGATGCTGGAGACGCAGCGCTTCCTGTTTTCGCCGCCCGCCGATATGCCCGAATTCGCCAACGCGATGTGGGCCGACAGCATTCCCAAGCTGGTGCAGGCGCGGCTGATCGAAAGCTTCGAGAATTTCGATATCGCCCACCCGCCGCTGCGCTCCATGGACGACGCGCAAGTGGATGACCGGCTGTTGATCGATATCAGGAGTTTCCGGATCAACACCGATCCCGAACCCACGGCCGAGATCGGACTATCGGCCCGGATCGTCGACAAGGACGGCAAGGTGGTGGCCTCGCGGCTATTCCGGGAAACCGCGAAGCTCGACAAGGTCGAGCCGGCGGCGGCCGTCGCCGCGTTCAACGACGCCTTCGCGCGGATCGCCAAGGCCGTCATCGCGTGGACGGTCGAGGCGCTGTAGGCCTCTCAGTGTCGTCCTCGCGCAGGCGAGGACCCATCACCCCGGGTGCTGGCGGCTATAAAATGACCTCGCCGATGATCGATTGAACCGAATCGCTGCGGAGTCTGGGTCCTCGCCTGCGCGGCGACGACGGTTTTGTTGTGTTTTCATCACGCGCGCGGCAGGCGCATGGTGAACATCGCGCCGCGGCCTGGCGCATCGGCGACGGTGATGCTGCCATGATGCGCGTCGACGATCTTCTTGACGATCGACAATCCCAGGCCGGCGCCGCCGCCGCCGCGCGGCGAGCGCCGCCAGAACCGCTGAAACACCGCTTCGCGTTCCGAGGACGGCACGCCGTCGCCGTTATCGATGACGCTGACGGCGCCGGTCGGATCGACGACGATCTCGATGGCGGTGCCCTCGGGGGTGTGATGGAGCGCATTCTCGACCAGGTTACGGACGGCGCGCCGGATCATCTCGGCGTTTCCCTTGACGCGAACGGGGCGGTCGTCGGCGCAGGTCAGCGCGATGCTCTTGCCACGCTTGAGCGCCAGCGGCGCGATGAACTCCGCGATCTCGACGCAGACCTCATGAAGATCCGCGACCGCCTCCGGATCGATCAGCACGGTTTCCAGCTCCGTGGCATCGAGCAACTGGCTGACGATGCGGCTCATGTTTTCGACATCGCGCCCGAGCGCCAGGTTGGCCTCGCTCTGCGGCAGCGTCTCGATCCGGGTGCGGAGGATCGCGAGCGGCGTCCGTAGCTCATGGGCGGCGTCGGCGGCGAATTCGCGCTGGGTGCGAAAGCCGCGCTCCAGGCGATCGAGCGCCCCGTTGACGGCCTCCACCAGCGGCAGGATTTCCGGCGGCATGTCGGCGGTGGGCAGGCGGACATCGAGTCGCGTCGGGCTGATATGCTTCGCCCGGTCGGAGGCGCGATGCAGCGGCCGGATCGCCAGGCGGAAGATCACGATATCGGCGCCGAGCAGCAGCAGAAGCACCGGAACGATGATCCACACCACCTGCTGCAGGAAATTGGCCATGACATCGTCGACGATCACGTCCCGATGCGACAGTTCCTCCGCCACCTGGATCCAGACCGGATGGCCGCCGATGTCCCTGCGGGCGCTGGCGCCGGCGATGGTGGCGCCGCCGCGCGGGGTTGGCGCCCGTTGCGGAACGAGGCCGGTTGCGTTCGGATCGATGGCGAACAGCGGCTTCCTGTCGCCGCGCGATGAGAAGATCACCGCGCCGGCGTCGTCGATGATGGCGTATCGGTAGCGGCCATAGGCGTCCGAATACTGATCGCGCGCGCCGGGGGACAGGTTGAGGGCCCATCCCCCCGCCGACGGCGGCTTGAGATGGCGGGCGAACCTGTCGATCTGGGTCGCCATCGTGCTCAACTGAAGCTTTTCGACATCGTTGATCAGCGACCAGTGCAACACCGCGCGCAGGACGAACGCTGCGACCACCACCGCGACGACGTGCAGAACGACGATGCGTGTCAGGATCGATCTGTGCAGCAGCACCTAGTCGCTCTCCATCATCACATAGCCGACGCCGCGAATGGTGCTGATCCTGACCTTCGCGCCGATATCCGTGAGTTGCTTGCGCAGGCGATGCACGTAGACCTCGACGGCGTTGGAGGCGACGTCGCCGGCCAGGCCGAAGATCTGGTCTTCGAGGAGTTTCTTGGACACGACGCTGCCCTTGCGGCGCATCAGCAGTTCGAGCACCGCGATCTCCCGCGCCGACAGCGCCTGCGGCTTCATGTCGACGAAAACCTGCCGGCCCTCGGTGTCGAACGTCACGTTGGCGAGCTTGAGCGAACTGCCGAGCAGTTGTCCGGGCCGCCGCAGCAGGGCTTCGAGCCGCGCCACCAGTTCGTCGAAGGAGAACGGCTTGACGAGATAGTCGTCGGCTCCGCTGCGCAAGCCGCTGACCCGATCCTCCACGCCGCCGCGCGCCGTCAGCACCAGGATCGGAATCGGGTCCTTGCGATGGCGCAACTCGCGCAGGATCGACAGCCCGTCGCCATCGGGCAGGCCGAGGTCCAGTATCAGGGCCGCGTAGCGGGTGGTGCCGAGCGCGCTGGAGGCATCGGCGACGCCGGTGAGACGATCGATCGCGTAGCCGGCCGCCCGCAACCCGTTGGCCAGCAGATCGGCCAGTTCCTCATTGTCCTCGACGACCAGGATTCTCATGGGCGTGGCGGCTCCCCGGATGTTGCGGTCATTGCGGCCTCGCGGGAGCCTGTCTGTAAGTCGCCGGTCGGGTGGTTGTCAAAACCGTCGCGCTGAAACCCCGTTGTAAGGCTGCTGTAATATGCGGCTTCTATAGCAGACAGGCGTCCCCCCGCCGCAGGTTCAACCGCCTTGGCCGGGCGATAGATCGTTGGCGCGGCAAGGTCTTGTTGCTCGAACATTCAGGATCCCGGGATCGCATCGCCATCACCGGTTTTTGACACGACGGCGGCTCGCGCGATCGGGCGGCGCGTGGAAGCAGGGATACGGAATCATGCGGCGTCTGGCGCCTCGGCGGCGAATGGGGACGGTCCCGCGGATCGTCATCGGCCTCGCGGCCGCGGCGGCGCTGATCGTGGCGGCGGCGCAGGTCCTGAAGGTCGATCGCGGCCGCGCCGCCCGCAACGCGGCGCTGAGCAGCGAAATCAAGGGCAGCGACGGCAAGCTTCGTCTGACGGCGGCGCAATGGAGCACCGTGACGGTGCAGTCGGTCGAACTGCATGCCTTCTCCTCCGAATTCCGCACCGAGGGCAAGATCGCCATCGATCAGGATCGCTCGACCCGCATTTTCGCGCCCTATGCCGGCCGGGTGACGCAACTGATGGTCGCGCCGGGCGATGAGGTTCGCAAAGGGCAGCTTCTGTTCGTGATCGCGGCGGCGGACTCCGTCGACGCCCAGAAGGATTTCGTGGTCGCGCTCGCGACCCGCAACAAGGCCCGCTCGCAGGTCAGCCTGGCGCGCATCGTCGAGCGACGGATGGCGACGCTGGCGCAGGACAAGGCGGCGTCGCAGCGCGAGTGGCAGGAGGCCCAGGCCAATCTCACCGCGGCCGAGAACGATCTGCGCGCGGCGGAGATCGCCCTGCAGGCGGCGCGCAACCGGTTGCGGCTGGTGGGCAAGACCGACACGGAGATCGATTCATTCGAGACCACGGGCGCGCTCACCCCCGACGCCCCTGTGGTCGCGCCGATCGGCGGAACCGTTCTGCAACGCAAGATCGGCCCCGGACAATATGTCAGCGCCGGCGCCGGCGACAGCGATCCGGTGTTCGTGATCGGCGACACCTCGAAAGTCTGGATCGTGGCCTATGTCCGCGAAAGCGACGTCGCCAAGGTGCGGCTCGGCCAGCACCTGACATTCAAGGTCCTGAGCCAGCCCGACCGCGTGTTCGAGACGCGGATCGACTACGTCGCGCCGAGCATCGATCCGGACAGCCGGCGGCTTCTGGTCCGCGCCAGCGTCGACAACGCGGACGGCTGGCTCAAGCCGGAAATGTTCGCCAGCGTCACCATCGTCACCAGCGAAGGCGGGCCGACGCCTTCGGTGCCGCTCGAGGCGGTGATCTACGAGGGAAGCAAGGCGCGGGTCTGGGTGGTCGGCGACGACCGGTCGGTCGCGTTGCGCGAGGTCCGGCTCGGGCAGACCAGCGGCCGGCTGATCCAGGTGCTCGACGGCTTGAATTCCGGCGAGAAGATCGTCACGCGCGGCAGCCTGTTCATCGACCGCATGACGTCCTCCGGTCAGAGCTGACGGGAACGGGTGGTTCGCCATGATCAATTCGATCATCGCGTTTGCGTTGAGGCAGCGCGTTCTGATGCTGGTCGCGTTCATCATGACGCTGGTCGGCGGGCTCGCGGCGTTCAGGGCGCTGAACATCGAAGCCTATCCCGATCCGGTTCCGCCCATGGTGGACGTGATTACCCAGAGCGCGGGGCTGTCGGCCGAGGAAATCGAGCGCTACATCACCATCCCGATCGAAACGCAACTGTCCGGCGTGCCGAATCTCCGGGTCATGCGCACCGTCTCGCTTTACGGTCTTTCCGACGTCAAGCTCCAGTTCACCTATGACTACAGTTACGACGAGGCGTTGCAGCAGGTGCTCAACCGCCTCGCCCAGCTCAACGGCCTGCCGGACGGCGTTCAGCCCACCATCAGCCCGGTCAGTCCGATCGGTGAAATCTATCGCTACCGGCTGGTCGGCCCGCCCGGCTACAGCGTGCTCGACCTCAAGACGCTGCAGGACTGGGTGCTTCAGCGCCGCTTTCGCGCCGTGCCCGGCATCGTCGACGTGGTCGGCTGGGGCGGCAAGACCAAGACCTTCGAGCTTCAGGTCGATCTCGACAAGCTGGTGGCCCACGGCATCACGCTGCCGCAATTACTTCAGACGCTGCGCAGCAGCAACCTGAATGTCGGCGGCAACATCGTCAATCTCGGCACCCAATCTGCGGTGGTGCGCGGCGTCGGCCTGATCCGCTCGATCGATGACATCAACAACACCATGCTGACCCAGGCCGGCGGCAACCCGGTTCTGGTGCGCGACGTCGCCACCGTGATCGTCGGCCACCAGCCGCGCCTCGGGATCGCCGGCCAGGACGACAACGACGATATCGTCCAGGGCATCGTGCTGATGCGGCGCGGCCAGCAAAGCACGCCGACCATCGCGCGGGTCAAGGCCGAGGTCGAGCGCATCAACAATTCCGGCATCCTGCCGCCCGGCGTGCGGATCGAGCGCATCTACGACCGACAGGATCTGATTGACACCACCACGCACACCGTATTGCACAACATGACGGTCGGCATCCTGCTGATCTTCGTGCTGCAATGGCTGTTTCTCGGTGATCTTCGCAGCGCCCTGATCGTCGGCGCGACGATCCCGTTCGCCTTGTTCTTCGCCGTCGGCGTCATGGTCCTGCGCGGCGAATCCGCCAATCTGCTCTCGGTCGGCGCCATCGATTTCGGCTTGATCGTCGACGCCACCGTCATCATGGTCGAGCGGATATTCCGGCAGCTCGGGCAAAGCGACGATGACGACGCGGCGTTGGACGCCCGCGCCGCCGGATTGAGCAGGAAGCTGCGCGCGATCTATCTCGCGGGTTCGAGCGTCAACCGCTCGATCCTGTTCGCCACCGGCATCATCATCGCCGGGTTCATCCCGCTGTTCACCATGAGCGGCGTCGAGGGCCATATCTTCGGCCCGATGGCGAAAACCTATGCCTACGCCATCGCCGGTGGCCTGATCGCGACCTTCACGGTGACGCCGGCGCTCGCCGCGCTGCTATTGCCGGAGCACGTCAAGGAAACCGAAACCTGGCTGGTGCGGACGCTGCATCGTCTTTACAGCCCGGTGCTGCGGCTCGCCGTCGCCAACCGCAAGACCACGGCCATGTTGACGTTGACGGTGTTCATTCTGGCGGGCGTCGCGGTGCGCTTTCTCGGCCTTGAGTTTCTCCCCAAGCTGGAGGAGGGCAACCTGTGGATTCGCGCCACCATGCCGGCCACGATTTCGCTTCAGGAGGGCAACGGCTACGCCAACCGGATGCGCCGGGTGATCCGCAGCTTCCCCGAGGTGGAAACGGTGGTCACCCAGCACGGCCGCCCCGACGACGGCACCGACGCCGCCGGTTTTTTCAACGTCGAGTTCTTCACGCCGCTGAAACCGGTCGGCCAATGGCGCCGCGGGGTCGACAAGGAAAAGCTCACCGAGGAAATCCAGGCGCGGCTGGAGACCGAGTTTCCGGGCATCGAGTTCAATTTCTCGCAGTATTTGCAGGACAACGTCGCCGAGCAGGTGTCGGGCGTCAAAGGCGAGAACTCGATCAAGGTGTTCGGCAATGATTTGCAGGAACTGACCGACACCGCCGACAAGATCAAGGCGGTGCTGGCGACGGTTCCGGGCATCACCGATCTCGGCGTCTTCACCTCGCTCGGCCAGCCGACCATCCAGATCGACATCGATCGCGAACGCGCCGCGCGCTACGGCCTGTCGCCGGGTGACATCAATGCGATGATCCGGACCGCCATCGGCGGCGAAGCGGCGGGCGATGTCTACGAGCCGGGCAGCGATCGCCATTTCCCGATCGTGGTGCGGCTGGCGCCGCAGTATCGTCAAAGCGCGGAAGCCATCAGCAAGCTGACGATCGGCGTATCCGGACCGAAGGGCATCACGCAGATTCCGTTGAGCGAGGTCGCGCGGATCGAACTCGTCAGCGGCGCGTCGTATATCTACCGCGAGCAGCAGCAGCGTTACCTCCCGATCAAGTTCAGCATTCGCGACCGCGATCTCGGCAGCACCATCAGGGAAGCCGAACAACGGATCGCGCAGGAGGTGCGACTGCCCGCCGGAACGCAGTTGCAATGGGTCGGCGAATTCCGCAACCTCCAGGAGGCGATCGGGCGGTTGCAGGTCGTCGTGCCGATCAGTCTCGCCGTGATCGGGCTGTTGCTGTGGATCAATTTCGGGTCCGTGCGCGACACGCTGCTGGCGTTGAGCGTGATTCCGATGGCGGTGATCGGCGGCATTTTCGCGCTGCTCGTCACCGGGATTCCGTTCAGCGTGTCGGCCGCCATCGGCTTCATCGCGCTGTTCGGCATTTCGGTGATGAACGGCATCCTGATCCTGTCGCAGCACAATCAGTTTGTCGATTCCGGGCTGGGGCGGCTCGACGCCATTATCCGGGCCGGGGAAACGCAGATGCGCCCGGTGCTGATGACCTGCGTGATCGCGGCGATCGGCCTGTTGCCCGCCGCCATATCCACCGGAATCGGCTCGCAGGTGCAAAAGCCGCTGGCGGTCGTGGTGGTCGGCGGCATGATGGTCGCGCCGCTGGTGATCCTGGTCGCGCTGCCGGCCCTCATTGCACTGTTTTCACGGCGGGAAGTGGTGACAGGCGCCGTCGAATCGGCGCTTGAACCGGCGGAGTAGCCGTCGTTGAAGGGACAATCGGTGCGATCAGGTCGACAGCAGGACTCGGGCGGTGGTTCGCCGGCGGCCGGGCGCGGGCCGGCGTTGCGCCGCGCCCGGTTCTGGATGGCGGCGTGGCTTGCGGCCGCGTCGCCGTGGCTCACGGGTTGCGCGGTCGGGCCCGATTTCAAGCCGCAGGCGCCGCCGGCGACCTCGAGCTATCTGCCGGGCTCGGCCGGGGATCGCGTGCCGGGCCATCCGATCGTGCGCGACGGCGAGATACCGCCGCAGTGGTGGGAACTGTTCCGTTCTCCCGCGCTCAACCGCATCGTCGAGGATGGCCTCGCGCATAATACCGATCTCGCCGCCGCCGAGGCTGCGGTCCGGGTGGCGCAGGCCAACGCGCTGGCCCAGCGCGGCGGGCTGTTTCCCAGCGTGACCGGGAATTTCAATTCCTCGCGCCAGCAGGTGGCGGCCGATCTGTCGTCGCCGCTCGAATCCGGTGCCAACATTTTTAACCTGCATACCGGTCAGGTCACGGTGTCCTATGTCGCCGACGTGTGGGGCGGGACGCGACGCCAGATCGAGTCCGCCGACGCCCAGACCGAAATGGCCGCGTTCCAGCGCGAGGGCGTCTACCTGACGCTGGCCAGCAGCATCGCGCTGGCGGCGATCGAGGAAGGCCGGCTGCGCGGGCAGATCGCAGCGACCCGCCGCGTTCTCGACTTGCAGGTCGAGGTCCTGCGGCTGCTGAAGCGGCAACGCGAGCAGGGGCAGATCGCCCAGACCGACGTCGCGGCCCAGGAAACCGCCGTGGCCCAGACAAGGCTGTTATTGCCGCCGCTGGAGAAGCAACTGGCGCAGCAGCGTCATCTGCTGTCGTTCCTGACCGGGCGGGTGCCGAGCGATGCGCCGCAACAAACCTTCGACCTCGCGGCCTTCCGCATGCCGCGCCGGCTGCCGCTCAGCCTGCCGGCGGATCTGGTGCGGCAGCGCCCCGACATCCGGGCCGCCGAGGCCAACCTTCACGCCTCCAGCGCCCTGATCGGGGTGGCGATCGCCAATCGCCTGCCCCAGATCGCGCTGACGGCCAATGCCGGCGCCGCCGCCGCGAAGTTCGCGCAACTGGCCGCGCCGGGAGCGGGGCTGTGGATGATCGCCGGCAACGCCGCGCAGACCATTTTCGACGCCGGGACACTGGAGAACAAGCAGCGCGCGGCGGAGCACGCGGCCGATCAGTCGCTCGCCCAATATCGCAGCACCGTCCTCGCCGCGTTCCAGAATGTCGCCGACGTGTTGCGGGCGCTTCAGGCGGGCACCCGGTCGATCAGCGCCGCGACCGAGGCGGAGCGATCGGCGGCGCAGAGTCTCGCGCTGATCCGCAAGCAGGTCGATCAGGGCCAGGTCAGCGTGCCGCTGCTCCTGGCCGCGCAACAAGCCTATCTCCAGACCTCGCTGGCGCGGCTCGACGCGCAGGCCGCGCAACTGGCCAATACGGTGGCGCTATTTCAGGCCCTCGGCGGCGGCTGGTGGAATCGGGACGCGCACAAGACGCCAGCTTGATGAGGCTCGGATCGCGCTTGTTTTATTCGTCATTGCGAGCGAAGCGAGGCAATCCAGCGGCCACGAAGCAAGAACTGGACTGCTTCGCTTTGCTCGCAAGGACGGTTCAATCTGAATTCGTCAGGCCCTATTCGCCCTCGCCGAACTTGCTGCCGACCAGGTGGGCGATGGCGGTGATCGCCTCGGCGGCGTCCGCGCCGGTCGCCGAAACGGTGATGGTGGTGCCCGGACCGGCCGACAGCATCATCAGCCCCATGATCGAGGAGCCGCCCACGGTCTCGCCGTTGCGGGTCACCGTCACGTTGGCATTGAAGCGCTCGACCAGTTGCACGAACTTGGCCGAGGCGCGGGCATGCAGGCCGCGCTTGTTGGTGATGGGCAGTTCACGAACGATCGGGCCGGTCGATGGCGCGGCGCTGGAGAGGAGATCGTCGGGCGGCAGATTCATTTTCCAGCGAGAACGCGACTGGCGATGGTGACGTATTTGCGGCCGGCCTCTTGCGCCGCCGCGATCGCTTCGGGCAGCGGCAGATCGTTACGCACCTTGGCGAGCTTCACCAGCATCGGCAGATTGATGCCGGCCAGAACCTCGACCTTGGGCCGGCTCATGCAGGAGATCGCGAGGTTCGACGGCGTGCCGCCGAACATGTCGGTGAGGATGGCGACGCCATTGCCGCTATCGACGCGGTTGACGGCTTCAATGATATCGCTTCGACACAGATCGGCATCGTCCTCGGCGCCGATCGTGATCGCTTCGATTTGCTTTTGCGGACCCATCACGTGTTCGAGCGCCGCCCTGAATTCGTCGGCAAGGCGCCCATGGGTCACAATAACCAGACCAATCATCGACAACTCCTCGCGGGCGCTTTGATGCACCGCACGAACGGGCCACTTTGACCATCCGGCGCTCCCGCGCAAGGGGGATCGTCACGATTTTCCCTAAATTTCGCCACAAGGCGGGAATTGGGGGCAGGTTTAATCCGTGGCAACAGTGGGACCTATATGGGGATCGATTCCGCCCGGACAATCGGCCTCGGTAGAGGCGAGCGGCGGCGATAGCGGCCGGGTGATGAGAACGGCGGCGACCAAAGGTAGCGCCAAAAACCCCGTCGGGACCGGAATTCGCGGCAATTCGACACCCGAAAGCCTGGTTTTCAGGCTTTGCGGCGCGGGAAGGCGGGTTCCGTCGGCGGCGTCGAGATCGACGACCCAGCCGACCGGGGCCTCGGACACGAAGTCGCAGCGGCGGATGCCGAGCCCGCGAATCTCGATCAGACCCGCGAGCCGGGCCGCCGGCCGTGCCCATAGCCGGCCGGCACGGGCCATGAGGTGAATCCGGTCGTCGCCGACCAGAGCCGCCGGTGGAATCTGTCCGCCGCGTCCGGCCAGGATCAGGTCGAAGGCCAATCGGCTCTTGCCGGAGCCGGAGGGGCCGCGGATCAGGACGGCCCGGTCGCCGACCGCGACGGCGGAGGCATGGATGGTCGGCGCACCCGGCGGGTCGTCGCGGGGGTCGGCCGGCGGCGTCGTCATATCGGCAGCCGCACCACGAAGCGCGCGCCGGCGACGGTCGGCTGGCCGTCGTCGCCGATCGGGCCCTTGCGGTTCTCCGCCCAGATGCGGCCGCGGTGCGCCTCGATGATCTGTTTCGAGATCGACAGGCCCAGTCCCGAGTTCTGGCCAAAACCCTGATGCGGCCGGTCGGTGTAGAAGCGCTCGAACACCCGTTCGAGCGCGTCCTCGCGAATGCCCGGACCGTCGTCGTCGACCACGATCTCCACGGCGGACTTGACGCGGCGGCAGGTGACGCGGACCTTGCCGCCGGGTTGCGAGAAGGATTGCGCGTTCACCACCAGATTCGAAATCACCTGCCCGAGCCGCGAGTCATGGCCGGGCACCGAGAAGGTGTCGGCGGGCCCGCCCTCGAACCTGGTTTCGACAGAGACGTCGTGGCCGAGCCGGGTTTCGTTGGCGACCGAGGTGAGGGTGGTCAGCAAGCGGCGCAATTCCACTGGCGCCACGTCCTGCCGCTGCAACTCGGCGTCGAGGCGGCTGGCGTCGGAAATGTCGGAAATCAGGCGATCGAGCCGGCGAACGTCGTGCTCGATCACTTCGAGCAGGCGGGCGCGACTGGTTTCGGTCTTGGCCAGCGGCAGCGTTTCCACCGCCGAGCGCAGCGAGGTCAGCGGGTTCTTCAATTCGTGCGCGACGTCGGCGGCGAACATCTCGATCGCCTCGATGCGATTGTAGAGCGCCTCCGTCATGTCACGCAGTGCGCCGGACAAATGGCCGATCTCGTCGCGGCGGCGGGTGAAGTCGGGAATTTCCACGCGGGTCTTGATGCGGTGGCGGACGCGCTCGGCGCCGGCGGCGAGCCGGCGCACCGGGCCGGCGATGGTGCTCGCCAGAAGCAGCGACAGCACGATCATCACCACCATGGCGACGCCGAACACGCGGAGGATCGCCAGCCGCTCCGCCGTCACCATTTGATCGATGTCGTCGCCCTGCGTCGACAGCATTAGCGCGCCGTGAATGGCGCGGAAGCGCTGCACCGGCACCGCGACCGAGACGATGACCTCGCCGCGATCGTTGATGCGCACCATGCTGGACTTCTCGCCGCGCAGCGATCGCGCGACTTCCTCGTAGCCGTTGCCGTTTTCCGGGCCCAGCTCGCGATAAAGCGGCAGATCGCCGCGATTGAGCCAGGTGCGGATCGCGATCATCGCGCGTTCCATGATGCCGGGCTTTTCGGTGGTCGGCGGCGGCAGTTCGAACCGCATCACGTCGCCGCGTCGGATCAGATTGTTGCTGTCGAGGATCAGCACGCCGTCGCGGTCGTAGATGCGTGCGCGGGTGTTGGTCGGCGAGATCAATCGCTTCAACACCGGCGCCACCCGCTCCGGGTTGATCGGGAAATCCAGCGTCGCCAGTTCATCCGGCGCGGCGTAGGTCTCGCCGGGCTTGAGATCGAGCAGGCGGTCGGGATCGATGGTGATGGTGTTGGTTTCCACCGTCGCCGAGGCGGCGATGGCTCCGGCGATGATCTCGCCCTGCACCAAGAGGCTCTGGGCGCGCGCGTCGATCAGGCCGGCGCGGAATTGCGACAGATAGAGAATGCCGGCGACCAGCGCGATCAGGCCGGCGAGGTTGAGCGAGACGATCCGCCGGGTCAGGCTGGAAAAGCTGACCGCGAAGAAGAACTGCCCGGCGCGTTGCAGCCAGCGCAGCGGCCGCCGCCAGGCCGGCACGGCACCCACCGCGGCGATGGACGAATTGCCATCCGCCGGGACGACGTCGTCAACGCTGTCGCGATCAGGCTGTGTTCGATCCAGCAATGGCTCAACCGTCCGATTGTTCCGGCTTCGTGCCCGCGATTCCCATCATAGACGATGGCGGCGGCCCCGTCAGGTCACATGACGGCAAGCGGTTCGTCCGCCGGACGCGGCGCTCAGGCGCGTCGGTCAGGTTTCCTTGAAGCGGTAGCCGACGCCGTACAGGGTTTCGATCATCTCGAAGTCGTCGTCGACCACCTTGAATTTCTTGCGCAGCCGCTTGATGTGGCTGTCGATGGTGCGGTCGTCGACATAGACCTGATCGTCATAGGCCGCATCCATCAGCGCGTTGCGGCTCTTGACCACGCCGGGGCGGGTCGCCAGCGCCTGAAGGATGAGGAATTCGGTGACGGTCAGGGTCACCGGCTCGCCCTTCCAGGTGCAGGTGTGGCGCTCCGGGTCCATGCGCAGCAGGCCGCGATCCAGCGCCTTGGTGTCGGTTTCCTTCGGTGCGGCCGCCGGGTCTTTCGGCGCCGAGCGGCGCAGCACCGCCTTGACCCGCTCCACGAGCAGCCGCTGCGAAAACGGTTTGCGGATGAAGTCGTCGGCGCCCATCTTGAGCCCGAACAGCTCGTCGATCTCCTCGTCCTTCGAGGTGAGGAAGATCACCGGCAGGTCGGATTTCTGGCGCAGGCGGCGCAGCGTCTCCATGCCGTCCATGCGCGGCATCTTGATGTCGAGCACGGCGAGGTCGGGCGGGCTGGTGCGGAAGCCGTCCAGCGCCGACGCGCCGTCGGTGTAGGTCATGATGCGATAACCCTCGGCTTCCAGCGCGATCGAAACCGAAGTGAGAATGTTGCGGTCGTCATCGACCAGAGCGATTGTGGGCATGAGCCTGCTTTCCGAAACGGAGTGGCTTGAATGGCGACCTGTTCGACACCTTGTCGTACCGGACCGGTGTTCCGGTTGTGCGACGCAAAGTTTCCAGAACCCGGCCAACGGGCAATGCAAGCTGGGCTGAAGTGTGGCCAAACGCCAACATCGGAGGCAGCGGCGGGTTCCACGCTCCCCCACAGCCTATATAACGGCCGAAATCGTGAAAAAAAGCCCGTCGTGGCTCCATTCTCACATTGGCATCCCGTTCCAGGCCCTGCGCCCTTCCATGCGAGAAGGCGACAATCGCCGGCCGACGCAAGCGGCATGAACTGAAATTCGCGAGATTTAACAATGTTCCCCAGCTCCCAATTCGATCCTCAAGCCCTGGCGCGGGGCCTGCTGCGGCGGCGCCGTCAAGGCGCGCTCGCGACGCTGATGGCGCAAGGCGGCGCGCCCTATTGTTCGCTGGTCAATGTCGCCAGCGATGTCGACGGCGCGCCGATTCTGCTGATTTCCCGGCTTGCCGTCCATACCAGGAACATCCTGGCGGATCCGCGGGTGTCGCTGATGCTGGACGAGCGCGTCACCGGGGATCCGCTGGAGGGCGCGCGGATTATGGTGGCGGGCGAGGCGCTTGAGGCGACCGGCGATGCCGCGCAGGGTCTGCGCCGGCGCTATCTGAACGCCCATCCCGATGCGGAAGCCTTTGCCGGATTTCCGGATTTCGGGTTTTTCCGGGTCCGGATCGACGGCGTTCATCTGGTGGCGGGGTTCGGCCGGATCGTCGACCTCGCGCCGAGCCAGGTTCTGACCGACCTTACCGGTTGCGAAGCGTTGCTTGAAGCCGAGCCGGAGATCATCGCGCATATGAATGCCGAACATTCAGGCACGATGAAACTTTATGCGGAAAAGCTGGCCGGAGCCGCCGAGGGTGACGGGATCTGGCGTTGCAGCGGATGCGATCCCGAGGGAATCGACCTTGCCGGCGGAACCGACGCGGTGCGGATCAGCTTTCCGGAGCGGGTGCGCGATCCGGGGGCGCTACGCGCGATCCTGCGCCGGCTCGCCGACGAGGCGCGGAGCCGGTCCTGAGCGGGGGGATTTGACCAATGTCAAACCCGAAGCCGCCCTGAAATCATAGGATTGAGTTGTGTCCGTTAACGTCAAGCGCCGGCCCCGGCGGGGGATCGGCTTGGCAAGCCGGGCGTTCGTGAGTATTAGAACGCCGACTGGAATGCTTGACCCGGATGGGAGGATCTCCGCGTCGATGGCGCGTCTGGATGAGCGCGCGGGTCCGACGACGGATTCGAGGAGGAATTTTCGTGGAAGAACTTGGTGTACGTAACAACGCCTTCGGGGCCGACAAATTCGGCTTAAAAAATCTCAAGGCGGTGCGGTGGAATCTCGGAGCGCCGCAGCTTTATGAATATTCGCTGCGCGCCGGAGAGGCGGAGCTGACCGCCGATGGCGCGCTGTGCGCCGAAACCGGAATTTTTACCGGACGTAGCCCCAAGGACAAGTTCACCGTTCGCGACGCCACCACCGACAAGACTATGTGGTGGGAGGGCAACCAGTCGATCACTTCCGATCAGTTCCAGGCCCTCTACGAAGACTTTCTCAAGCATGCCGAAGGCATGTCGCTATACGCGCAGGACCTTTACGGCGGCGCCGATCCGGCACTCCAGATCAAGACCCGCGTCTACACCGAACTGGCCTGGCACTCGCTGTTCATCCGCACCTTGCTGCGTCGTCCGGAAGCCTCGGAACTGGCCTCGTTCGTTCCCGAACTGACGATGATCGATCTGCCGAGTTTCCGGGCCGATCCGAAACGCCATGGCGTGCGTTCGGAAAACGTCGTGGCCATCGATTTCGCCCGCAAGATCGTCCTGATCGGCGGGTCTTATTATGCCGGCGAGATGAAAAAGTCGGTGTTCACCACGCTGAATTATTATCTGCCCGAGAAGGGCGTGATGCCGATGCATTGTTCGGCCAATGTCGGCCCGAACGGCGACACCGCGATTTTCTTCGGCCTGTCCGGCACCGGCAAGACCACGCTGTCGGCCGACCCGAAGCGCACCTTGATCGGCGACGACGAGCATGGCTGGGGCAAGGACGGCGTGTTCAACTTCGAAGGCGGTTGCTATGCCAAGTGCATCAAGCTGTCCGCCGAGGCCGAGCCCGAGATCTTCGCCGCCAGCACCCGTTTCGGCACCGTTCTCGAAAACGTCATGCTCGATCCGGCGACCCGTGCGCCGGACTTCGATGACGGCTCGAAGACGGAGAACACTCGTTCGGCCTATCCGCTCGAATTCATTCCCAACGCATCGCGCACCGGCCGCGCGCCGCAGCCGAAGAATCTGGTGATGCTGGCCGCCGACGCCTTCGGCGTGCTGCCGCCGAT
>JBDHSX010000013.1:0-40207 GCA_039808365.1 Xanthobacteraceae bacterium
GCGAAAACTCATCGCGCTTCTGGTGGCGACCATCATGACGCTTGAGGCGAAGGGCGGCTTCAGCGACTGAGAGCTTCCCCGGAAATTCGTTTTGCGCGCGGATTCGCAATACGAAAACCGTCGTCCTCGCGCCGGCGGGGACCCAGACGCCGCAGCGGCGGCGATACGGAAAACGCCTGTTGCCAATGCCTGTAAATGCAATCGAGGCAAGGGGTTATGGGTCCCCGCCGGCGCGGGGACGACGCCAGGATTGCGTGGTCCCCCTCGCGCTCGAATTCGTCTCCGAGAGACCGCGACCCATTCACTCCCCGCCGAACTGGCCGTGGCGGCCGATGCCGGACGCGAAGCGGGTCGCGCCCGCCAGCGTCTCGCCGGACTCGATCACCGCAAGCCCGCCGCGCATCTCGTTGGCGATGGCTTCCTCCTCGTCGGCGATGTCCCATTGCCGGAGCGCCGACAGCCGGTCGGCGCGCATGCAGGTCTGCGGGAACGCCGCGATCTGTTTGGCGAGGGCGACGGCCTCGGCCCGCGCATGGCCCTTCGGCACCACGCGGTTGGCGAGGCCCATGCTCAGCGCTTCGGCGGCCGCGACCGGGCGGCCGGTCAGGATCAGATCCATGGCCCGCGAATGGCCGATCAGGCGCGGCAGGCGGATGGTGCCGAGGTCGATCAGCGGCACGCCGAAGCGGCGGCAGAACACGCCGAAGGTCGCGCCTTCGCCGGCGACGCGCATGTCGCACAGCAGCGACAGTTCGAGGCCGCCGGCGACGGCGAAACCCTCGATCGCGCCGATCACCGGCTTCGACAGCCGCAGCCGGCTCGGCCCCATCGGCGCCATGGAATCGTGGCCGCCGATCTCGCGCCGTTTCTCGATGTCGCCCGCCGCCACCGCCTTGAGGTCGGCGCCGGCGCAGAAATGCTCGCCGACCCCGGTGAACACCGCGACCGATGCGCTGTCGTCGGCGTCGAAGGCGCGGAAGGCGTCGTAGAGAATGCGCGCGGTGCGGCCGTCGACGGCGTTGCGGCGCTCGGGCCGGTTGATGGCGATGACGGTGACGGGGCCGTCGCGCTCGATCAGGACCGTCTCGGTGTCGGTCATGGCGTCAGTCCTTCACCACGCGCACCGCGCCGAGCGCGGCGCTGGTGGCGTGGGCGGCGTAGGCCTTCAGCGCCATGGTGATGCGGCGCTTGCGCGGGCCGGGGTGCCATGCGTTGTCGCCCTTCGCCTCCATCGCCGCGCGGCGACGCTCAAGCTCGGCGTCGTCCACCGCCACATGGATCCTGCGGTTCGGAATGTCGATCTCGATGCGGTCGCCTTCGGCGATCAGGCCGATCGCGCCGCCCTCCGCCGCTTCCGGTGAGACGTGGCCGATCGAGAGGCCCGAGGTGCCGCCGGAGAAGCGGCCGTCGGTGATCAGCGCGCAGGCTTTGCCGAGACCCTTCGATTTCAGGTAGCTGGTCGGATACAGCATTTCCTGCATGCCGGGGCCGCCGCGCGGCCCCTCGTAGCGGATCACCACGACGTCGCCGGCCTTGATCTTGTTGGTGAGGATGGCGTCCACCGCGGCGTCCTGGCTCTCGAAAATGCGCGCGGGGCCCGCGAATTTCAGGATGCTGTCGTCGACGCCGGCGGTCTTCACGATGCAGCCGTCGCGCGCGATGTTGCCGAACAGCACGGCGAGGCCGCCGTCCTTGGAAAAAGCGTGCTCGGCGTCGCGGATGCAGCCCTTGGCGCGGTCGGCGTCGAGGTCGTCGAAGCGCCGGTCCTGGCTGAAGGCGACCTCGGTGCGCACGCCGCCGGGGGCGGCGCGATAGAAGGTGCGGACGCTGTCGCTTCTGGTGCGCATGATGTCCCAGCGCTCCAGCGCGTCCTTCATCGACTTGCTGTGAACCGTCGGCAGGCTCGAATCGATCAGCCCGGCGCGGTCGAGTTCGCCGAGGATGCCCATGATGCCGCCGGCGCGATGGACGTCTTCCAGATGCACGTCGGGCACCGAGGGCGCGACCTTGCACAACACCGGCACGCGGCGCGACAGCCGGTCGATGTCGGCCATGGTGAACGGCACCTGGCCTTCATAGGCGGCGGCGAGCAGATGCAGCACGGTGTTGGTGGAGCCGCCCATCGAGATGTCCAGCGTCATCGCGTTCTCGAACGCCTTGAAGCTGGCGATGTTGCGCGGCAGCGCGTTGTCGTCGTTCTGCTCGTAATAGCGGCGCGCCAGATCGACGATCAGATGGCCGGCCTCGACGAACAGGCCGCGGCGGTCGGCGTGAGTGGCGAGCACCGAGCCGTTGCCGGGCAGCGCCAGGCCGAGCGCCTCGGTCAGGCAGTTCATCGAATTGGCGGTGAACATGCCGGAGCACGAGCCGCAGGTCGGGCAGGCCGAGCGCTCGATCACCTCGACATCGGCGTCGCTGACGGCGTCATCGGCGGCGGCGACCATGGCGTCGATCAGGTCGATCGACCGGGTCTTGCCTTCGAGCACCACCTTGCCGGATTCCATCGGCCCGCCGGAGACGAACACGGTCGGGATGTTGAGGCGCAGCGCCGCCATCAGCATGCCGGGGGTGATCTTGTCGCAGTTGGAAATGCAGACCATGGCGTCGGCGCAATGGGCGTTGACCATGTATTCGACGCTGTCGGCGATGATCTCGCGCGAGGGCAGGCTGTAGAGCATGCCGTCATGGCCCATGGCGATGCCGTCGTCCACCGCGATGGTGTTGAATTCCTTGGCGACGCCGCCGGCCTGCTCGATCTCGCGCGCGACAAGCTGGCCGAGGTCCTTGAGGTGGACATGGCCCGGCACGAACTGGGTGAAGGAGTTCACCACCGCGATGATCGGCTTGCCGAAATCCTCGTTCTTCATGCCGGTGGCCCGCCACAGCCCGCGCGCGCCGGCCATGTTGCGGCCATGGGTGGAAGTGCGGGAACGATAGGCTGGCATGAGAAATCCTCGAACGACGGCGGTTGACGTGCTGGCAATCGGATGCCGCCAAGGTGGAGAGCAGGGGCGGCCGGCCGACCATACTCTTGCCCGGCGGCGGATCAAACCGGCATCCGCGAAAAATCCGGCCGCGAATGGATGCCATGCGCGGGTACTGTCATCATGAGAGCCGGACTGAAAAATCGCGGATTACTGGATCGTCCGCCTTCGCGAACGATGGCGCCTCGCATCCGGTCCGGGCGACGGCGGCTGGACCGCGCATCCCCCAAAATGACAACGGCGGCGCATGGTGCGCCGCCGTTGTTCAAAACCGTCTGCCTTCGGCCCGTCCGTGGCGGGCCGTCAGGTCGCCGTGCGCCGGCGGTTCCGCGTCAGTGGACGCTGACCGCCTGCAATTCGTTGCTCCAGGCGTTGGCGATGGCCGCCTCGCGACTGTCGGTCAGCATCATCGGCGTGCCGTCGGCCGCATGCAGCGCGAACAGCTTGGTGCCCGGCGCCAGTTCGGGGGCCTGCGGGAACAGCCCGCGGACGTCCTCGGACCGGATCTCCTTGACGTAGGCGATATGGCCGCCGCCGAGGCTGGCGAGCGCCTCCGGGGTCACGGTGTGCGGGGTGAAAACGGTGTTCGGTTCGGTCATGGTCTCGACTCCTCTACAGTTACAAGCGGTCGAGTCCGCTCCACTTCTCAGATTATTCGTGCTCATTGATAGCGATTGTCTTAACGACCCTTTCAGGTTCCGGCCTGGCGAGGTCGATCGACAACAACCCGTTCTTCAAATCCGCACCCAGGACCAGCATCCCCTCCGCCAGCACGAAGGTGCGCTGGAAGTGGCGCGCGGCGATGCCGCGATGGATGTATTGCCGGGTCTTGTCGTCCTGCTGGCGGCCGCGGATGACGAGCTGATTTTCCTCCATGGTGACATCGAGTTGGTCGCGGGTGAATCCGGCCACCGCCAGCGTGATGCGCAGGCGCTCGGGTTGACCGTCGGGGCGGTCGCACCGCTCGATGTTGTACGGAGGATAGCCGTCGGCGCCTTTCACGACGCGGTCGAGCGCACGCTCGATATCGTCGAATCCCAAAAGGAACGGACTGGACAACGAAGGAACACGAGACATTCCAAAGTCCTCTCGAAGCGACTTTGTTGGTGGGCCCTTGCGGCACCCGCTTTGACCGAGCGGCCCCGAGCCATCCGGTCACTGCACAATATGGGCATCGTCGGGGGCCGTTCAAGCGTCCCGTTGCCGCTGGCTATCCCTTTGAAAGAAATTACAGATCGATCCGGCTGCGGCCGTCCGCGACGAAGATATGCAGCTTGTCGCGCGGCGCCACCGCGACGATCCGCTCGCCGACGGCGGGGGCCGCCTGCCCCGGAATCCGGACGATGATCTCGCCGGGCGGCAGTTCGCCGGGTTGGCCGCTGACGGCGGCGGGTTCCGCCCCCGCGCCGTTGCGCGAGCCGTAGACGAAGGTTTCGGCCCCGACCCGCTCGATGGCCTCGACGGTCAGGTTGTAGCGCACGCCGCCCTCCGGGGCGGTTCCCGTGGTCAGGGTCAGGTCCTCGGGCCGGACGCCCAAGATGCCACCGCCGGGAACCGGAAACCCGTGCTCGCCCGGCGCGAACGGCGTCAGGTTCATCGGCGGGGCGCCGATGAAGGAGGCGACGAAGGTGGTGGCGGGCTTCTGGTAGATGTCGAGCGGGTTGCCGATCTGCTCGACCACCCCGCCGTTCATCACCACCAGGATATCGGCCAGCGTCATCGCCTCCAACTGGTCATGGGTGACGTAGATCGAGGTGGTGTTGAGCCGGCGCTGCAATTTGCGGATCTCGACCCGCATGGCGATGCGCAGCTTGGCGTCGAGGTTCGACAACGGCTCGTCGAACAAGAACACCTTCGGCTGACGCACGATGGCGCGGCCCATGGCGACGCGCTGGCGCTGGCCGCCGGACAACTGCTTCGGCTTGCGGTCGAGCATCGGGCCGATTTCGAGAATCCGCGCGGCCTCGCGCACCCGCCTGTCGATCTCTGGCTTGGCCATGCCGCGATTGCGCAGGCCGTAAGCCATGTTGTTGTAGACGCTCATGTGCGGGTAGAGCGCGTAGTTCTGGAACACCATGGCGATGTCGCGGTCTGCGGGCTCGACCTGGTTGACGACGCGGCCGCCGATATCGATCTCGCCGGCGGTGATGGTTTCCAGCCCCGCCACCATGCGCAGCAGCGTGGATTTGCCGCAGCCGCTTGGGCCGACCAGCACGCAGAACTGGCCGTCGCCGATCGCGAGGTCGACGCCCTTGATGGCCTCGACGCCGCCGAAATAGGTCTTGCGGACATTGCGGAGAATGACGTTAGCCATGTGAACTCACTTCTCCGTCTCCACCAGCCCGCGCACGAACAGTTTCTGCATCACGATGACCACCGCGACCGGCGGCAGCATGGCGAGGATCGAGGTCGCCATCACCACCGGCCACTCCGTCAATGCGTCGGAGGTGACGATCATCTTGCGGATGCCGATCTGGATCGTCTGCATGTCGTCGCGGGTGGTGATCAGGAGCGGCCACAGATACTGGTTCCAGCCGTAGATGAACAGGATCACGAACAGCGCCGCCATGTTGGTGCGCGACAGCGGCAGCAGCGTATCCTTGAAGAAGCGGAACGGCCCGGCGCCGTCGATGCGCGAGGCTTCCATCAATTCGTCCGGCACCGTCATGAAGAACTGCCGGAACAGCAGCGTCGCGGTGGCGGAGGCGATCAGCGGCAGCGCCAGGCCCGAATAACTGTCGAGCAGGTTGAGATCGGCGGCGATCTTGTAGGTCGGATAGATGCGAACCTCGACCGGCAGCATCAGGGTGATGAAAATGATCCAGAACACCGTCATGCGGAACGGAAAGCGGAAGAACACGATGGCGTAGGCGGACAACAGCGAGATCGCGATCTTGCCGAACGCGATCGACAGCGCCATCACCAGCGAATTGAGCAGCATCGTGCCGACAGGCTCGCGCGTGGTGCCCGACGAGCCGACGAACAGCGTCTTGTAATAGGTCTCGATGAAGTGGCCGCCGGGCAGCAGCGACATCTGGCCGTTGGCGATCGTCGCGTTGTCCTGGGTCGAGGCGACGAAGGCGAGATAGACCGGGAACGCCACGATGGCGATGCCGATCCACAGGATCGCATGAGCGACGTAACGCCGGATGCCCTCGTTCTCGACCATCAATACGTCACCTTGCGCTCGACGAAACGGAACTGGATCGCGGTGAGCACGATGACGATGCCCATCAGGATCACCGACTGCGCCGCCGACGAGCCGAGATTGCCGCCGAGCAGGCCGTCGGAATAGACCTTGTAGACCAGCGTTTCGGTGGCCTTGGCGGGGCCGCCGCGGGTCATGGTGTCGATGATGCCGAAAGTGTCGAAGAAGGCGTAGACCACGTTGATGACGATCAGGAAGAAAATGGTCGGCGTCAGCAGCGGGAAGGTGATGGTCCAGAATCGCCGCACCGGACCCGCGCCGTCGATGGCGGCGGCTTCATGCACGCTTTTCGGGATGCCCTGCAGGCCGGCGAGGAAGAACAGGAAGTTGTAGGAAATCTGCTTCCAGGCCGAGGCGAGGATGATCAGCAGCGCCGCCTGATTGCCGTTGAGCAGCGGATTCCAGTCGAGGCCCATGGCGCGCAGCCCGTGCGCCAGAATCCCCAGCGACGGATTGAGCATGAACAGCCACAACACGCCGACCACCGGCGGCGCCACGGCATAGGGCCAGATCAACAGCGTGCGATAGACGCCGACGCCGCGCAGCGGCTTGTCGGCCATCACCGCCAGCAGCAGCGCGACCGACAGCGACGACAGGCCGATGGCGCCGGCGAAGACGAAGGTGCGCACCACGGCGGCGAAGTAATCCGGATCGGCCAGCAGATCCTTGTAATTGTCGAACCAGACGAAGGTGGTGGACAACCCGAACGCATCCTGCAGCAGGAACGACTGCCACACCGCCTGCGCCGCCGGCCAGTAGAAGAACACCAGCACGATCAGCATCTGCGGCGCGATCAGGAGCCACGGCAACGAACGGGAGATGAAGACGGATTGCTTTTGCATCGGTTCTTACCCCATGCCGCCGCATGTCCCCTCCCCCCGCCCTTGCGGCGGGGAGGGGTCAGGGGTGGGGGGTGCGGCTCGCAAAACGCCGATGATGGTCGCGATCACCCCATCGATATTGCCGAGAACGTTGTTGTTCCAGAATCGGAGAACGCGATAGCCGCAGGCTTCGAGATAGGTCGTGCGCATCGCGTCGCTCGTACTGTCGGCATGTTGGCCGCCATCGATCTCGATCACGAGGCGATTGGTGTGACAGGCGAAGTCCGCGAAGTAGGGACCGATCGTCGCCTGACGTCGAAAGTGCGCCGCGCATGGAAGATGGCGGAGATGCTGCCATAGCTTGCGCTCGGCATCCGTTGGATTTTTTCGAAAGTTTCGCGCGCGCGGGACGCGGTGATCAACGGAGCGCGGCATTCGCGGCGTCCCCCCACTCCCGACCCCTCCCCGCCGCAAGAGCGGGGGGAGGGGAGTTGGTATCGCCATCTGGTGAGGCAGAAGAACTCATCGTGCTGATTGCGTCCAGACCTACCTCGCCGCCGTCCGCTCGAACTGGCGCAGCATGGTGTTGCCGCGCGAGACGGCGGCGTCCAGCGCCTCCTTGGCGGTTTTCTTGCCGGCCAGCGCCTGTTCGATCTCCTCGGCCCAGACGTCGCGCAGTTGCACCATGTTGCCGAGCCGCAGGCCGCGCGAATTCTCGGTCGGCGGCTTGTTGGTCAGCTCCTTCAGCGGCGTTTCGAGATAGGGGTGGTCCTTGTAGTAGCCTTCGGCCTTGGCCTTCTCGTAAGCCGCCTTGGTGATCGGCAGATAGCCCGACATCTTGTGGATGTAGACCTGGCGGTCGGTGTCCGACAGGAAGGCCAGGAATTTGGCGACACCCTTGTATTCTTCCGGCGTCTTGCCGCCCATCACCCACAGCGAGGCGCCGCCGATGATGGAATTCTGCGGCGCGTCCTTGACGTCCGGGTAATAAGGCATCGGCGCGTTGGTCCAGTTGAACTTGGCCTGCGACTTGACGTTGCCGAAGAAGCCGGACGAGGTCAGGAAGATCGGGCATTCGCCCGAAGTGAAGCGGCCCTCGCCGGCATTGGTGCGGCCCGAATAGTCGTAGGTCTTGTCCTTCTGGAGTTCGATCAGCTTTTCGAGGTGCTTGACCTGGAGCGGGCCGTTGAACTCCAGCACGGTGTCGAAGCCGTCGAGGCCGTTGGCCTTCGTGGACAGCGGCACGTTGTGCCAGGCCGACAATTGTTCGAGATTCACCCAGGTCACCCAGGCGTTGGAAAACCCGCAGGTGGCGTAGCCGGCGGCCTTCAGCTTCTTGGCGTCCTCGAACACTTCCGGCCAGGTCTTCGGGATGTCCGCGATATTGGCTTTCTTCAGCGCGTCGAGGTTGACCCACATCACCGTCGACGACGAGTTGAAGGGGAACGACAGCATCTCGCCCTTCGATGTCGAATAGTAGCCGGTGATCGCCGGCAGATAGGCGTTCGGATCGAACGGCTCGCCGGTCTCCTTCATGAGCTGGTAGACCGGCTTCACCGCGCCTTTCGCGGCCATCATGGTGGCGGTGCCGACTTCGAACACCTGCATGATGTGCGGGGCGTTGCCGGCGCGGAAGGCGGCGATGCCGGCGTTCATGGTGTCGGCATAGCCGCCTTTATAGGTCGGCACCACCTTGTAGTCGCTCTGCGAGGCGTTGAAGTCGTTGGCGAGCTTGACGATGACATCGTTGTTGCCGCCGGTCATGGCGTGCCACCACTGGATCTCGGTGACGGCGAGAGCGGGGCCGGGCAGCGCCGAGGTCAGGGCCAGCGTCAGCGCAGCGGCGGCTACAGCGGTAAAGTGTCGAATCGGCATCGCGTTCCTCCAGTTTCAGCCGTCATCTTCGTTTCGCGCGATAGCAGCGGCGGATGACGTGCAAGTGACCGTCCAACCGACCATCTTGGTGCGCCGGATGGTAAGGGGGAAGGTCGCCCGAAGGGAAGGAGAAAAACATCTTCTCCGGCGGAACTTATGCCGATCCCGGCGGCGGCTGATCGGCACGGCGCGACATCGGCGCGGTCCATAGCAAGGCGGTGGAGAAGGCGTAGGCGAACAGCCAGCCGATATTGATGCCTGCGCCGTGCAGCCAGGTCTTGAGCGGCTCGGGCACGGCGTAGGGCAGCCCCACGCCGATCGCCATCAGGCTGACGGGATTGAGCACGGCCGCCGCCCAGCGCGGATAATACGTGCCGCCCCGGGCGACGGCGACGGCCAGCAGCAGCATCGCCAGCGCCAGCGTCATTACCGGAAGCAGCCAGGCGATCGTCAGAACCCGGTGAAATTGGGTGCCGAGGTCGAGCAGCGCGCCATGCGCGGCCTCCGGCGCCAGCATCACGGTCTTGTAGACCATGGCGATGAAGTAGAAGGCGGCATGTCCGAGCGGCGACCAGGCGTTGCCGCAGACCAGCAGGGCGAAGACGATCGACGCGAGGATTTTGCCGCCGGGCAAGATGCCACGATAGAAATGCCAGCTTCCAAGCAGATAGAGCGGGATCGCGACGTTGGCGATCAGCGCGCCGGAAGCAAGGCGCGGCTCCGATGACGATAGTGTTTCCGCCAGCGCGCCGAACGCGATGCGGCCGGCGTAGTCCCTCATCAGCAGCGGGTAGTCGGCGATCGTGGCGTGGCCGCCGACGATCAGCGCGTCGCCGAGGGTCCAGCATATGGCGCCGGCGACGCCGGCAAGTCCGCTGACGCGGATGGCGGTGCGATGCGATAGAACCATGCCCACTCCCGGCGCTGCTGCGGTTCGCGGCGGCGCCGGGTCATCAGCCGGTCAGCGCCGCCGGTCCTTGCCGCATACCACGCCCTGCGCCACCAGATCCGCAATCTGCTGTTTGGAATAGCCGTATTCTTGCAGCACGGTCTCGGTGTGCTGGCCGAATTTCGGCGGCACATGGCGCAGGCTGGCCTTGGTGCGCTCGAAGCGGATCGGTGAGGCGACGCCCTTGTACCAGTCCTTCTCGATAATATCGCCGCGATGCCGGACGTGCTCGCTGCTGAGCGCCTTGTCGATCGATTGCACCGGGCCGGCGGGCAACCCGGCCGCCAGCAGGCGGCGGCACAACGGCTCGCTGTCGAAATCCTTGAGGATATCGACTAGCTCGGCGCGCAGCGCGTCGCGGTTGGCGACGCGGTCGCGGTTGCGGGCGAAGCGCGGGTCGGTACCCAGTTCCGGGCGGCCGAGTTCGCGACACAGCTTTCGGAAGGTGCCGTCGTTGCCGACCCCCATGAAGATATCGCCGTCGCGCGCCGGAAACACCGAATAGGGCACCAGGTTGGGATGCTCGTTGCCGGTCAGGGCCGGCGGCTTGCCGGTGAAGAAGAAGTTCGCCGTGTGCGGGTGCATGATGGCGAGGCCGGTCTCGAACAGCGTGGTCTCAAGGAACTGGCCCTTGCCCGATTTGGCGCGCTCGGCGAGCGCCATCAGGATGCCGACGGTGGCGTAAAGCCCGGTGGTGATGTCCACCAGCGCCACGCCGATCCGGGTCGGGCCGCTTTGCGGCGAGCCGGTCGCCGCCATCATGCCGGTCATCGCCTGGATGATGGCGTCGTAGCCGGGATGACCGCCGTGGGGGCCGTCGGCGCCGAAGCCGGAAATCCGGCAATGGATCAGCCGCGGGAATTTTTCGCGCAACAGGTCCTTGCCGATGCCCCATTTGTCGAGCGTGCCGGGCTTGAAGTTCTCGATCAGCACGTCGGCGGTCTCCAACATCCGCATCAGCACCGTGCGGCCGCCCTCGGAGGCGAGGTCGAGGCCGATGGCGCGCTTGTTGCGGTTGGTGCCGATGTAATAGGCGGCGTCGTCGTCATGGAACGGAGGACCCCAGTCGCGGGTTTCGTCGCCGGCGGGCGGCTCCACCTTGACGACCTCGGCGCCATGGTCGGCCAGGATCTGGGTGCAATAGGGACCGCCGAGCACGCGGGAGAGATCGACCACGCGCAGTCCGGCGATGGCTTCCTGACCGGGGAGGGAGGGGGTTTCTGTTGTCATGGGGCGCTTCTTGCGGGGCTTCGGAACATTCGATCGCGCCACTAAACCATCACAGCCGCGTCTTCGCAAATGCGCGGCGCGGCGCGAATGCCACGATCTTTTTCGTCGCCGTCTTCTGTCGATTTCGCGGGCCAGTCGGAATGCGCCAGTCTGTCACCGAGGGCTTCAGCGTTGCCGTCCGCTCCGCGCGCCTTGCTGAAGTCTTTCGGCGATGACGGGTGAAACAGCTTCTCTGGCGAGCTGCGCCAATTGGCTGATGCGCGAGCAGCCGGTTTTCGCGCGCAGGTTCTTCAGGTGCCAGCGAACGGTTTCGGTGGCGCTGCCGATCCGCCCCGCAACCTCGCCGACGCCAAGTCCCTCGGCCAGCAGCATCATGATACGCAACTCGGTCCCCGTCAGCCCGTAAAGCTTAGCAAATGCTTCGCCGGGCAATTGCGCCAGCGTTGGGGCACGGTGGAAGAACACCGCCTTCGCTCCATCGCCCGCGGCGAGCGGAAGCATTGTCGCGATCAGGCCGGCGCCGCCTCTTCCGCCCAGCGTGAAGGCTCGGCCTTGCGAGTCGTCGGCGTCCAGTCCGGCCGCCTGCAACATCCCGTTCGGGGCGAGGATGGTCTTCGCCTCGATGAGCTGCGACGCGGCCGCGTTGGCATGTTCGATCCTGCCGTTGCGGTCCACGATCGCGACGGGCGTGGCGAGGGCGTCGATGACGTCCGCGAACTGCGAGCGGGCCAGCGTGTGCCCCGCGATCAGATCGGAAATGGTGAGGGCGCGCCGGACGTGCGGCGCGATCAGCCCCATCCGATATTTGTCGTCCTGCGTGAAAGGCGGCAACGGCGTCGAGCGGGTCATGGCAAGGCCGCCGAACCGATCGGGTGTCTTGAAGGCCAGGACGGCCAGCGCGTCGTGCGCGCCGCGCGGCTCCATCCATTCGCGATAGAACCGATTATCGTAGGGCAAGCGGCCGTTGACGTCGCGGCCGCCGGAGATGCCGAGGATTTCAGCCAGCGTCATGGCCTTGTCCAGTTCCGCGACGACGAAACCGTATTTGATGCTGGCAAGCGTTTCCGCGTCCTTGTCGAAGGCGTGGTTGAAAGCGCGGTCCTCTCCGATACTTTTGCCGTCGTCGGGTTGGGCGGCGTTGGCATTGAACAGAAAAAGGCGGACGCGATTGCCTTTGATGAAGGCGCTGATGGCGGCCAGCGCCAGCGGCCATTGCGCTGGATCGAGCGCGCAGTCGTAGATGCGGCCGATCACCTCGGACAGATTCTCGGCGAGTTCGGTGCCCGATGCGGCATTTGGCTCCATTGTCGTGTCCCCATTCCGACGCGCGATCGTCTGAAGTTTTCGTATCCCGCGCGGTCGAGTCAACGACTGTGTCGCATCTGTTACATCTGACCCGGACCGGTTCGCCCTTTGTGTTCGGCGATGACGCCATTGTCGTCCGCCTGCCGCGGTCACGCTTCCTTATCCATCGTCTGAAATAAAGATGAGCGGACCCGCTGGCCGATGGGTCAGGAGCGGGATTTCACACCCGGAAACGGGTCGCCCCAAATTATTGAAATCCGCCGGCAATCGCCCACAGAGACGGGAAACCGGGAAAGACCCTCGAAAGGCCCGGGAGAAGCGGCCGATCGGCTCAACAGGCCAAGACGTGGGGTTTACCGAGGATGGGGATGGTGGAGCCAGGCGGGATCGAACCGCCGACCTCTTGCATGCCATGCAAGCGCTCTCCCAGCTGAGCTATGGCCCCTTCACCGTATCGCGCGCGCCCTGGGTGATTCATCGTCAAGCGCGGCGGCGCAACCCTGACCACAGATCAGGGCCGATCTCAAGTCCCTTTTACAGGATTAGCTCTCCTCGTCGTCGGAGACGTCGCCGATGATGTCGGTGACATCCTCGTCGCCTTCTTCCTCGTCGGCGATGAAGGTCGAATCGTCGTCGTCATCGTCGTCGAGGGTGTCGTCAACCTCGATGTCGTCTTCCGATTCGGGGGCGACGGCCTTGACCTTGCCGGTATTTTCCTCGGCGTCGGCTTCTTCGAGCGACACGAGATCCTCGTTCTCGGCCGTCTCGGGCGCGTCCTCATTGGCGGCGCGCGCGTCGGAACGGCCACGCGGCGGGGCGACCGGAGCGATCGGCACGACTTCGCCGGTATAGGGCGAAATCACCGGATTCTTGTTCAGATCGTAGAACTTCTTGCCCGTTGTCGGGCAAATACGTTTGGTTCCAAGGTCGGCTTTGGCCACGTGTCAATCCTGGGGATTTCTGAAAGCGGTGCATCACTTGGCTAGTTGTCGCGGCGCTGTCAATAGCCTTGGTCGATGGGCTTGCGCGCGCGGGCCGGCCCTGCCCCGGCCATGGCGTGACGCGGCGGGTCGGGTGTGTTACCAGCCCGGCCGTATCAAGGATCAGGATCGTGACCCATTCCAGCCAGCTCTCGCCGCTCCGGGCCAGCCGAAGTTCGCCGTTGACCGGGCGGATCCGGGTGCCCGGCGACAAATCGATCTCGCACCGCGCCCTGATCCTCGGCGCGCTGGCGGTGGGCGAAACCCGCATCCAGGGGTTGCTGGAGAGCGAGGACGTGCTCAACACCGCCAAGGCGATGCGCGCGCTCGGCGCGCAGGTCGCGCGCGATGGTGATGGCGCATGGTCGGTGCGCGGCGTCGGCGTGGCGGGGTTCGCGCAGCCGGCGGCGGCGCTCGATTTCGGCAATTCCGGCACCGGCTGCCGGCTGGTGATGGGCGCCGTCGCCGGCTGCCCGATTTCAGCGACCTTCGACGGCGACGCCTCGCTGCGCTCGCGGCCGATGCGGCGCATCGTCGACCCGCTGGCGTTGATGGGCGCGAAGGTGACGGCGCAGGCCGAGGGCGGCCGATTGCCGCTGACGCTGCAAGGCGCGCGCGATCCGCTGCCGATCGAATACCGCTCGCCGGTGGCCTCGGCCCAGATCAAGTCGGCGGTGCTGCTGGCGGGCCTGGCGGCGCCGGGCGTCACCACTGTCATCGAGCCCGCCGCCAGCCGCGATCATACCGAACTGATGCTGAAGCATTTCGGCGCCGAGGTCGTGTCGGTTCCGGACGGCGCGGAGGGGCGGAAAATTTCGCTGACCGGACAGCCGGAACTGCGCGGCGCGCCGGTGGCGGTGCCGGCCGATCCGTCGTCGGCCGCGTTCCCGATCGTCGCGGCGCTGATCGTGCCGGGCTCGGACGTCACTTTCGACGACGTGATGACCAATCCATTGCGCACCGGCCTGTTCACGACGCTGCGCGAAATGGGCGCGTTCATCGAGGAAAGCCACGCGCGGGGCGACGCTGGCGAGCCGATGGCGCGGCTGCGGGTGCGCGCCTCGAAACTGCGCGGCGTCGAGGTGCCGGCGTCGCGCGCGCCCTCGATGATCGACGAATATCTGGTGCTGGCGGTGGCGGCGGCCTTCGCCGAGGGCACGACCGTCATGCGCGGCCTGCACGAATTGCGCGTCAAGGAATCCGACCGGCTGGAGGCCACCGCCGCGATGCTGCGGGTCAACGGCGTCAAGGTCGAGATCGACGGCGACGACATGATCGTGCATGGCGAGGGCCATGTGCCCGGCGGCGGCGTCGTCGCCACCCACATGGACCACCGCATCGCGATGTCGGCGCTGGTGATGGGCTGCGCCTCGGACCAGCCGGTGAGCGTGGACGACACCGCCTTCATCGCCACCAGCTTCCCGAGCTTCGTGCCGATGATGCGGGAGTTGGGAGCGGAATTCGCATGATCATCGCCATCGACGGCCCGGCCGCTTCGGGCAAAGGCACGCTCGGCAAGCGGCTTGCCGCCCATTACCATTTTCGGCACCTCGATACCGGGGTGATCTACCGCGCGGTCGCCAAGGCGCTGCTTGACGCGCGGGTCGATCTGGCCGACGAGGCCGCAGCCCTCGCCGCCGCCAGGGAACTCGATCCGGAGAAATTCGGCGATCCGGTGCTGAAGACCCAGGCCGTAGGCGACGCCGCCTCGGTGGTGTCGGCCTATCCCATGGTGCGCGAGGCGCTGGTGACCTTCCAGCGCCAGTTCGCGGCGGAACCGCCCGGCGCGGTGCTGGACGGCCGCGATATCGGCACCGTCATCTGTCCCGACGCCGACGTGAAGATTTTCGTGGTCGCGGCGCCCGAGGTGCGGGCGCGCCGTCGCGCCATGGAGGCGCGGGCACGGGGTGAGGCGGCCGACGAGGCGGCGGTGCTGGCCGACATCCTCAAGCGCGACGACCGCGACCGGAACCGCGCCGTCGCTCCGCTGAAGCCGGCCCCCGATGCGCACTTGCTGGATAATTCGCATTTGGATATAGAAGGCGGCGTCCGGGCCGCCATCGCGATTGTCGAGGCTGTCCGAGCGGGCCGGCAGCGGGTCTGAAACCCCTGCCGTTTTGGAGGACCGCCCCGCTCGGCCTTGCAACCGATGGCTGGAGGAATCGAGGCGAGGATCTGGCGATCCCGTTCGGTCCATCCCATGTGCCCGGTCAATCATCAGATCCATATCGAGCGTGCAGGCACAGGCCGGCCCGTGATCGTTGTTTCCCATTGGCGGAACGGCGGCGCGGTCGTCAAAGGCAGCGGACCTTTGGCCCTTCACGCGCGATATGCCCTCAACCCCAACGGCCGGCCCGTCCCGCACTGGAGAACAAATGGCTTCGACTGATACTTACAATCCGTCCCGCGACGATTTCGCCGCGATGCTCGACGAGTCCTTCGCCGGCGGCAATTTGCAGGAAAGCTCGGTCATCAAGGGCAAGGTTGTCGCGATCGAGAAGGACATGGCCGTCATCGACGTCGGCCTGAAGACCGAAGGCCGCGTGGCGCTGCGCGAATTCGCCGGGCCCGGCCGCGAGAACACCCTGAAGGTCGGCGACGAGGTCGAGGTGTTCCTCGACCGCATCGAGAACGCGCTCGGCGAGGCCGTGCTGTCGCGCGACAAGGCGCGCCGCGAGGAAAGCTGGGGCAAGCTTGAGAAGGCGTTCAACGCCAACGAGAAGGTGCACGGCGTCATCTTCAATCAGGTCAAGGGCGGCTTCACCGTCGATCTCGACGGCGCGGTGGCCTTCCTGCCGCGCTCGCAGGTGGACATCCGTCCGATCCGCGACGTCGGCCCGCTGATGAACAACACCCAGCCGTTCCAGATCCTCAAGATGGACCGCCGCCGTGGCAACATCGTTGTCTCGCGCCGCACGGTTCTCGAAGAGACCCGCGCGGAGCAGCGTCAGGAGCTGGTGCAGAACCTCGAAGAAGGTCAGGTGATCGACGGCGTGGTCAAGAACATCACCGATTACGGTGCGTTCGTCGATCTCGGCGGCATCGACGGCCTGCTGCATGTCACCGACATCGCGTGGCGCCGCGTCAACCATCCGACCGAGGTGCTCTCCATCGGCCAGACGGTGAAGGTCAAGATCATCAAGATCAACCACGAGACCCACCGCATCTCGCTCGGCATGAAGCAGTTGCTGGACGATCCGTGGCAGGGCATCGAGGCGAAGTATCCGCTCAACGCCCGCTTCACCGGCCGCGTCACCAACATCACCGACTACGGCGCGTTCGTCGAGCTGGAGCCGGGCATCGAGGGCCTGATCCACGTCTCGGAGATGTCGTGGACCAAGAAGAACATGCACCCCGGCAAGATCGTCTCGACCTCGCAGGAAGTCGAGGTGCAGGTGCTGGAAGTCGATTCCGTCAAGCGCCGGATTTCGCTGGGCCTCAAGCAGACCATGCGCAATCCGTGGGAAGTGTTCGTCGAAAAATTCCCGGTCGGCTCCACCGTCGAGGGCGAAGTCAAGAACAAGACCGAGTTCGGTCTGTTCCTCGGCCTCGAAGGCGACGTCGACGGCATGGTGCATCTGTCGGATCTCGACTGGAAGCTGCCGGGCGAGCAGGTCATCGACAACTTCAAGAAGGGCGACATGGTCAAGGCCATCGTGCTCGATGTCGATGTCGAGAAGGAGCGCATCTCGCTGGGCATCAAGCAGCTCGAAGGCGACCCCTTCGCCGAGCCGGGCGATGTCAAGAAGGGCGCGGTCGTGACCTGCGAAGTGCTCGACGTCAAGGACGGCGGCATCGACGTGCAGATCGTCGGCACCGACTTCCAGACTTTCATCAAGCGCTCGGAACTGGCGCGCGACCGCAACGACCAACGCTCCGAGCGCTTCGCCGTCGGCGAGAAGGTCGATGCCCGCGTCATCCAGTTCGACAAGAAGGCCCGCAAGGTCCAGGTGTCGATCAAGGCGCTGGAAGTGGCCGAGGAGAAGGAAGCCATCGCGCAATACGGCTCCTCCGATTCGGGCGCGACGCTGGGCGACATTCTCGGCACCGCGCTCAAGCAGCAGCGCGACGGCAAGTAAGCCGACGGGAGTTGCGAGGCGGCTTCGTCCGCCTCGCGCGAAAACATCGAGGCCCCGGTACGAACCGGGGCCTTTTTGTTTGTTGAGGTGGTCGGCGGGTTTCGGCTTTTGACACAATCACCGCCGTCATGCGCGGACTTGATCCGCGCATCCATCTTCTAAAATGATGGATTGCCGGGTCGAGCCCGGCAATGACGCCTCGTGGCGTGCGATCACCCCACCGCCGTGCCGTTCGCCGCCAGCACATGGCCGGCGAGGTAGAGCGAGCCGGCGATCAGGATGCGGGGCGGGATCTCATAGGCGAGATGCGCCAGGAATTGCAGCGCCTCGCCGACGCCGGCCGCCATTTCCGCCCGCATCCCGAGTCGCCGGATCGCCTCGGCGAGTTGCTCGACCGGCATCGCGCCGTCGCGATCGGGAATCGGCACCGCGATGATGTGGCGCGTCAGCCCGGCGAAGTTGGCGAGGAACGCATCGGCGTCCTTGTTGCCCATCATGCCGACGATCAGCACCAAGGGCCGCGATACCCGTTCCTCAAGGTCGCCGATCGCGGCGGCGATCACGCGCCCGCCGTCGGCGTTGTGGCCGCCGTCGAGCCAGATTTCGGCGTCGCGCGGCGCGTGCGCCACCAGCGCGCCGCTGGTGAGGCGCTGCATCCGCGCCGGCCATTGCGCGCTGGCGATGCCGGCCTCGAAGGCCGCGTGATCGACGCGAAACACATCGATGGCGCGCAGCGTGGCGATGGCGAGCCCGGCATTGTCGACCTGATGACGGCCGAACAATTTTGGCGCGGCCAGATCGAGCAGGCCACGTTCGTCCTGATAAACCAGGCGGCCGCGCTCGACGCCGACGTGCCAGCCCTCGCCCGCAACGTGCAGCGCCGCGCGCTGTCGCCGCGCCTGCGCCTCGATCACCGCCAGCGCCTCCGGCGCTTGCGCGGCGCAAATCACCGGCACGCCGCGCTTGACGATGCCGGCTTTCTCGCCGGCGATGGCTTCAAGCGTCGGCCCGAGAAATTCGGTGTGATCCATGCCGATCGGGGTCAGCACGCAGGCGGCGGGCCGCTCGATGACATTGGTGGCGTCGAGCCGGCCGCCAAGCCCGGTTTCCAGCAGCACCGCATCGGCCGGATGGCGCGAAAACAGCAGCAATGCCGCCACCGTCTCGATCTCGAACCGGGTGATCGGCGCGCCGGCGTTGACGCGCTCGCATTCCAGCAGGGTTTCCCGCAGTTCGTCGTCGCCGACCAGCGCGCCATCGAGGCGAATGCTCTCGTTGATCCGCACCAGCCACGGCGAGGTGTAGACATGCACGCGCAGATTCGCCGCCTCTAGCATGGCGCGCAGGAAGGCGACGGTGGAGCCCTTGCCGTTGGTGCCGGCGACATGGATCACCGGCGGCAACGCGCGCTCGGGATGGCCGAGCGCCGCCAGCAGACGTTCGACGCGCGCGAGCGTCAGATCGATGCGACGGGGATGCAGCCGCGTCAGCCGCGCCAGCACGTCATCGAGTGCCGTAGGGGGCGGCGGCGTTGCGGGGCGCGCGCTCACGCCTGCGGCGCAACCGGGGCCGCGCCCTCGGCCGCGGTGTCGGCGATCGCGTGAGCGTCGTCCGGCGCGGCCTTCGGCGCGACGACGACTTCCGGCGCCGGCGCGCGGGTGAGCAGGCGGCACAGTCGTGCCAGGGTCGGCCGCAGATCATGGCGATGCACCACCATGTCGATCATGCCGTGGTCTTTCAGATATTCGGCGCGCTGAAAGCCTTCCGGCAGTTTCTCGCGAATGGTCTGCTCGATCACCCGCGCGCCGGCGAAGCCGATCAGCGCGCCGGGCTCGGCGATATGGATATCGCCCAGCATGGCGTAGGAGGCGGTGACGCCGCCGGTGGTCGGATTGGTCAGCACCACGATGTAGGGCAGCCCCGCCTCGCGCAGCATTTCCACCGCGACGGTGGTGCGCGGCAGTTGCATCAGCGACAGGATGCCTTCCTGCATCCGCGCGCCGCCGGAGGCCGCGAATACGATGCACGGCGATTTCTTCTCGATCGCCAATTCAAAGCCGCGAATGATCGCCTCGCCCGCCGCCATGCCGAGCGAGCCGCCCATGAAATCGAAGTCCTGCACCACGACGACGACGCCCTGGCCTTCCAGCTTGCCGTAGCCGACCTTGATCGAGTCGTTCAGGCCGGTCTTGGCGCGCGCGTCCTTGATGCGATCGACATATTTGCGCTCGTCGCGGAATTTCAGCGGGTCGGCGGTGACCTCCGGCAGGGCGACGTCGTACCAGGTCTCGTTGTCGAAGATCGACTTGAGCCGCGCCACCGCGCCCATGCGCATGTGGTAGTTGGAGCCGGGGATGACGAACTGGTTGGCCTCGACGTCCTTGTAGAACACCAGTTGCCCGGAATCCGGGCACTTGATCCACAGGTTCTCCGGCGTGTCGCGCTTCAGGATGCTGCGAATTTTCGGCCGGACGACGTTGGTCAACCAGTTCATGCTTGGGCTCCGTGGATCAGCCTACATATGGCCCCGGAATCGGCGTCGGGCAACCCGCCGCCGCGGACGGGTTGTCGGTCGCGATTGTGGCGTTATTCGGCGGCTTGAGCCGCCCCGCGCACGCCGCGCGCCAGCCCCGCAGCGAGGTCGGCCACTGCCGTGACGGTGGCGGGGGTGGCGCGGCCTCCGGCATCGAGGCTTTTCGCCAGCGCCTCGACCAGCGCGGTGCCGACCACCGCGCCGTCCGCCGCGCCGGCGATGTCGCGCGCCGTCTCCGGCGTCCGGATGCCGAAGCCGACGCAGACCGGCAGCGGGGTATGGCGCTTGATGCGCCTGACGGCCTCGCCGACCTGCGCCGCATTGGCCGCCGCCGCGCCGGTGATGCCGGTGATCGAGACGTAGTAGACGAAGCCCGAGGTGTTGGCGAGCACCGCCGGCAGGCGCTTGTCGTCGGTGGTCGGCGTCGCGAGGCGGATGAAGTTCAGCCCGGCCCGCATGGCCGGAAGACAAAGCTCGTCGTCCTCTTCCGGCGGCAGGTCGACGATGATCAGGCCGTCGACGCCGGCGGCCTTGGCATCGACGAGAAACGCCTCGACGCCGTAGATGTAGATCGGGTTGTAGTAGCCCATCAGCACGATCGGCGTGGCCTCATCATGCGTGCGGAATCCGCGCACCAGATCGAGCGTTTTCCGCAGCGTCATGCCGGCCTTGAGCGCGCGCAGCCCCGCCGCCTGAATCGCCGGGCCGTCGGCCATCGGATCGGTGAACGGCATGCCGATCTCGATGATGTCGGCGCCCGCCGCCGGCAGCGCCTTGACGATCGCCAGCGAGGTGTCGGGATCGGGATCGCCCGCCATCAGGAAGGTGACGAAAGCGGCGCGGCCCTGCGTCTTGAGGTCGGCGAGGCGTGTCTCGATGCGGGTGGTCACGTTGTCTTCCTGCCCTTTAGAATATCGCCGACCTGCGGCACGTCCTTGTCGCCGCGTCCCGAAAGATTGACCACCATCAGGTGATCCTTGGGCCGTTGCGGCGCGAGTTCGACGACGCGGGCGATCGCGTGCGCCGATTCCAGCGCCGGAATGATGCCTTCCAGCCGCGACAGCAACTGGAAGGCGGCGAGCGCCTCCTCGTCGGTCGCGGAGAGATAGGTGACGCGGCCGGTCTCGTGCAGCCACGAATGCTCCGGCCCGATGCCGGGATAATCCAGTCCGGCCGAGATCGAATGGGCATCCTGGATCTGGCCGTCGGCATCCATCAGCAGATAGGTGCGGTTGCCGTGCAGCACGCCGGGGCGGCCGCCGGTCAAGGACGCCGCGTGCAGCTTGTCGAGGCCGTGGCCGGCCGCCTCGACGCCGAAAATCTCGACGGATGGGTCGTCGAGGAATGGATGGAACAGGCCCATCGCGTTGGAGCCGCCGCCGATGCAGGCGATCAGCGAATCCGGCAGCCGGCCTTCCGCCTCCTGCATCTGCGCGCGTGTTTCATGGCCGATGATCGACTGGAAATCGCGCACCATCATCGGATAGGGGTGCGGCCCCGCCACCGTGCCGATGCAGTAGAACGTGTCGTGGACGTTGGTGACCCAGTCGCGCAACGCCTCGTTCATGGCGTCCTTGAGCGTGCGCGTGCCGGACTGCACCGGCACCACTTTCGCGCCCAGCATCTCCATGCGGATGACGTTCGGCTCCTGCCGCGCCACGTCCACCGCGCCCATGTAGACCACGCAGTCGAGCCCGAAGCGCGCGCACAAGGTCGCGGTGGCGACGCCGTGCTGGCCCGCGCCGGTTTCCGCGATGATGCGCTTCTTGCCCATGCGCCGCGCCACCATGATCTGGCCGAGCACGTTGTTGACCTTGTGCGAGCCGGTGTGATTCAGCTCCTCGCGCTTCAGGTAAATTTTCGCGCCGCCATCGCGGCCGGCCGCCGCGGACACATCCCGAAGATGTTCGGTGAGGCGCTGCGCGAAATACAGCGGCGAGGGACGGCCGACATAGTCCTTGAGATAGCCGTTCATCTCGCGCTGAAACGCCGGATCGGCCTTGGCGTCGGCATAGGCTTTTTCGAGATCGAGGATCAGCGGCATCAGGGTCTCGGCGACGAAACGGCCGCCGAACATGCCGAAATGCCCGCGCTCGTCGGGGCCGGAACGGAAGGAATTGGGACGGGTCGAACTCATCAGGTCATCAGCTCCTCGGTCGCGCGCGCGGCGCGGACGAACGCGCGGATCATGTCGGGATCCTTGACGCCCGGCGCGCGTTCCACGCCGGAGGACACGTCGACGCCGCCGGCGCGCGTCAGTCGCACCGCCTCCGCGACGTTGCCGGCGTGAAGCCCGCCCGACACCATGAAGGGAATGTTTAGCCTCAAATTGTCCAGAAGCCGCCAGTCGAAGGTGGCGCCGAGCCCGCCCGGCCGCGTCGCTTCCTTCGGCGCGCGGGCGTCGAACAGGATGCGGTCGGCCGCCGCCGCATAGCCGGGCAGCGGCGCGAGATCGTCGCGGCTCGCCACCGCGATCGCCTTCATCACCGGCAGGCCGAATTTTTGCTTGATGTCACGGACGCGCGCGGTGGTTTCGTTGCCGTGCAGTTGCAGCAGGTCCGGTCGCAGCGCCTCGATTGAATTGGCGAGCAGCGCGTCGTCGGCATCGACCGACAGCGCCGCTTTCAGCGCCCGGCCGCGGGCCTGCCGGCCAAGCCGCTCCGCCGTGCCAAGATCGACGTGGCGCGGCGAGGCCGGAAAGAACACGAAGCCCACCATGTCGGCGCCGGCCTCCAGCGCCGCCGCCAGCGTCTCGGGCGTGGACAGGCCGCAGATTTTGACGATCAGGGACATGGACGTAGGGTGTGGCCTTCGGATTGGATACGATTGTTGCGCGCGCGGCGGCAACGCCTCGGGCGCGGGCGGGTTCTACAACGTCGCGCCGTACTTGTCGCGTGCGGTGAGGCCGGTTCCGCCAAGATCGGGCAGCAAAACCGGGCCGCTCGGGGTCGGCCGCGTCGCCGCCTGCAACCGCGCCAGTTGCGCCTGCGCGTCCCGCGCCTCGGCCTCATGCTCGCGTGCCGCGCGCCGCCAGCGCCCCTGCCGCAGCCAGGTCGCGAAACTCCCCGCCAGCACGCCGAGGATCGCCACCCCGATAATCACCATGAACAGCGGCAGCGTGATCCCGAGCGCCGGATCGGCGGGATTGAACGGATCGAACGACACCGTCACCAGCCGCCGGTTGGCGATGGCGAATGCCAGGAAAATGACGCCCAGCGGAATCAGCACCAGCGCGGTGAAGAATTTTTGCATCGCTTCTCTCGCAGATGGCGCCCCGGTTGCTTATGGCCGATGCCAACGGCCAATGCGCTTGAGTGCCGTCAGGTCCGCCACGACAATGGAACCAGGTCCCGATTGGATCATGCGCGTCCGCGAAAATCCAGCACGCAATCGGGTGCGCGTGCCGGCCGCGCGCGCCTCAGGCGGTCGGCTGCTGCGCCGGTTCGTCGGTTGCCGGCACGTCGCGATTGAGCCGCTCGCGCATTTCCTTGCCGGTCTTGAAGAACGGCACGCACTTCTGATCCACCGGCACATGCGCGCCGGTGCGCGGATTGCGTCCCGCGCGGGCCGGACGATGCTTCACCGAGAAAGCGCCGAACCCGCGCAACTCGACACGATCGCCCCGCGCCAATGCCGCGACGATCTCGTCGAGGATCGCGTTGACGATGTTCTCGACATCGCGCTGATACAGGTGCGGATTGTGCTCGGCAATGCGCTGAACGAGTTCGGATTTGATCATCGAAATAGGGACCCGTGGCGTGCAGGCGACATTTCCTTGAAAAAGTCGCGGACTGTCAAGCGGCTAATTGGTCGCCGATCATCGCAAATCGTTCGAGATCAAGCAAGTTTTGGCATCGCGCGCGGCGATGAGCGCGCTGAAACGCGATTCATATCATTGAACGCGGATGCGACGGCGCCTCAATGCGCCGTCGCGGGTTGCCACAGCGCGATCATGCCGTCGAGGCTCAACTGGTCCACCGCCTGCGCGACGTTGGACTGCGCGACACGGCGCGCCATCCCCTCAAGACCGAGCGCATTGAGCGTCAGCGACGCCGCCGCGCGCAGGAATGTCAGGTCGCTGAAGCGCGGCGTCAGCGCGTAGTCCCGCACCGGCAGGCCGGGCCTCACTTTCTTTTCCGCGACCAGCCAGGCGACCGCGGTTTTCTCGTCGCCGAGCTGGTCGATCAGCTTGAGAGGGATCGCCTGCCGTCCGGTGAAAACGCGGCCGTCCGCGACCTTGTCGATTTGCGCCGCGTCCATGCCGCGGCGATCGCGCACCAGATCGCGGAACCAGGCGTAGGAATCCTTCACCAGCGCATCGAGGGCTGCGCGCGCCTCGGGGCTGGTCGGCTCATAGCCGTTCGGCGCCGCCTTCAGCGGCGAGGACTTGACCGATTCCACCTGCACGCCGACGGTCTTCAGGAGTTCGGTGAAATTCGGATATTGAAACAGCACGCCGATGGAGCCGACCAGCGAGCTTTGCTGCGCCACGATATGATCGGACGCCAGCGCCGCGATGTAGCCGCCCGACGCGGCGAGGCCGCCCACCACCACCACCAGCGGCTTCCTGGCCTTCAGCCGCACCAGCGAATCGTAAAGCTGCTCGGCGCCCGCGGTGGTGCCGCCCGGCGAATTGATGTGCACAACGACGGCGGCGGCCGGCGACCGTCCCAGCCGCTCCAGCGCCTCGACGCGGGCCTGATCGCTGCGGATCAGGCCGTCGATATTGATGCGGGCGATCGCCCCGGCCCCCGACAGCGCCGCGCGGGTCGACGGCAGGGCCAGCAATCCGATGCCGACCACGGCGACAACCGCGGCCGCGACGGCGGCGACACGCCAGAACGTCAGCTTGCGGCGGATGCGGCGGCGATCGAGGATCGCATCGGAATCGAGCGGCATGGCGGGCTCCAGGACGGTTGACGGCACGATGACGGTTGTCAGCACGGTCGCGCGCACGCCGCGCGGTCGGGCTCGAACGGCGTTGAGACGAGGTCCCTGCCATACATCAATTGCGCGGCGATTTGAAGAAAGCGCCCTTTTCGCTCGCCTCGATCAGGTGGAACGGCGCGGGATGGAGCGGTTTCACATACGAAATGAAAACGGCCGGCGCGAAACGCCAGCCGTTTTCGAGATGAATGCGCGGGAATCGGGTCGAACCTTGAGAGATCAGACCGACGTCGAAATCCACTGTTGCAGCTTCTGCTTCGGCGCCGCGCCGACCTGACGCGAGGCCATTTCGCCGCCCTTGAAGATCATCAAGGTGGGAATCGACATCACGCCGTATTTCGAGGCGGTGCGCGGGCTCTCGTCGACGTTGAGCTTGACGATCTTGACCTTGTCGCCCATCGCGCCCGCGATCTCGTCCAGCGCCGGCGCGATCATGCGGCAGGGGCCGCACCATTCGGCCCAGAAATCGACCACCACCGGCCCATCGGCCTTCAGCACCTGTGCGTCGAAATCGGCGTCGGAAACCTTGCCTACGGCGGCCATGATCTACCTCGTTGTTCCTGAAAGTCGCCGGCGCGGGAATCGCGCCTCATATCTTGCGATGAACGTAGGAAGGCGATCCCGCCGGGTCAAGGCTGTGTTACCGCGCCAGCATGGATGCCAGCCCGGCGTCCAGCGCAGACGCCGGAAGCTCCATCATATCAAGCGTTTCCGTCCATAACAGCGCGGCGCGCACCGGCCGGGCCGGATCGAGTTGAGCCAGCACGGCGCGATACAACGCCAATTGCCGGACGTAGGCGGGCGGCGCTTGGTCGGGGCGCGCCGGCGGGGCGTGGTCGGTCTTGTAGTCGACAATCAGCACGGCGTTGTCGTCGATCACGAGGCGGTCGATCTGGCCGGAAACGATCAGCCGGCCGCCGCGCGGGCGCGGGAGCCGGCCGACGATCGACACCTCGGCGCGGCTGCCGGGCGCGAACACCGCCGCGAAGCGCGGATCGTCGAGCAGCGCCAGCACCTGCGCGGCGAGGGCGTCGCGGGCCTCATCGCTCCAGCCGCGCGCGGCGCGCGCGAGATAACGCCGCGCCGCCTCGCCTCGCTGCGCCGGCGCGACATCGGGCAGCGATTGCAGCAGCCGATGCGCCAGCGTGCCGCGCTCGCGGGCGCGGTGACGCTGTTCGGGCGGTTCGCCGCTGCGAATGCCATGCGCGGCACCGGTGTCGGCATCCGACGGCCGCACGATCCGGTCGGCGCGGGCGTCGATCGGCGCCGACACGCGCAGCCAGTGCGGCGGCGAAACCGTGGACGCCGCCTCCGGCTGCGACGACGGCGACTGCGTCTCATGCATGTCGCCGGCGCGGGTGTAACGCTTCACCGCGCCGAACGAGGTCGAAATCTCCTCGCATTGCAAATCCGATGCCGCGAGCCCCGCCTCGAGTCCCTTGGCGATCAGGTCGTACCAGGAATTTTCACGCACCGCGTTGCGGTTGCCGGGCTGGCAGCCGCCGACGATCAGCCGGTCGGCGGCCCGCGTCATCGCCACGTAGAGCAGGCGGCGGTATTCGTCCTCGGTGTCGCTGAGCATGGTCGCGCGGGCGGCGGCGACGGCGGCGGCATCGTCCGCCTTGCCGCCGGCCCAGACGTTGACGCTGAGCCCGTGCGGATCGGCGTTGCCCTGCGGCACGCGAATGAGCCGCAGCCGCTGGGTGTCGGACGGCGAGGTGGTGGTGTCGACCATGAACACCACCGACGCTTCCAGTCCCTTCGCGCCATGCACCGTCATCACCCGCACCTCGTCGCGGCCGATATCCATGTCGCGCTTGACGTCGGTGTCGGCGGCGCGCAGCCACGCCATGAAGCCTTGCAAGGTCGCCGGCGCCTTGCGTTCGTAATTCAGCGCGAGGTCGAGGAATTCGTCGAGCGCGTCGTTGGCCTCCAGCCCGAGCCGCGCCAGGATGCGGGCGCGGCCGCCGTCACCGCCGAGCAGCCACGCATAGAAGGCGAACGGCGCGCTTTTTCGCGCATGGTCCTCGTAGCGTGCGAGCCGGTCATGCGCGGTTTGCAGCTTCATGTCGGAAGCGGCATGCAGCGCCAGCGCCGCGCGCAGGCTGCCCTTGCGCTGCGGCGCGATCTTCAGAAGATCGTCGTCGTCGAGTCCGAACAGCGGGCTTTTCAGCGCCACCGCCAGCGCCAGATCGTCGCGCGGCAACAACAGCGCATCGGCGAGGGCCATCAGATCGATCACCGCGATGTGCTCGGTGAGCTTGAGACGATCCGCGCCCGCCACCGGAATGCCGGCGTATTTCAGCGCCTGGATCACGGCGTTGAAAGTCTTTTCGCGCCGCCGCACCAGCACGAGAATGTCGCCGTAGCGCAATGGGCGTCGCGCGTTGGCCGGGCCGGTCATGGTGCCGCGCGCGATCAGCGCCGCGATCTCGGCCTGCACGCGGCGCGCCAGCTTGACCTGCGGGCTGGTCTCCGACACCGCGTCGAACGGCGCCTGCCAGCCCTCGATGTCGGGCCGCTCGTCCGGCTTCTCCAATTCCCACAGGTCGATCAGGCTCGGGCCGGCGTCGGCGAGCGCCAGATGCGGCGGCATGCCGTCGAGGTCGGTGGTGATGCTCTTGTAGATGTCCGGCGATTTGAACGTCCCGGCGACGGCGGACAAAACGGTCGCGCCGGAACGGAACGAATAGGTGAAGGACACCGGCGCGAAGCGCAGCCCGGCACGGGTGAAGCGGCGCTCCAATTCGCGGCGGCGATGATCGAACTCGCGCGGCGCCGCGCCCTGAAACGAGAAGATCGACTGCTTCTCGTCGCCCACCGCGAAGATGGTGCGCTTGACGCCGTCGCGCGCGCCTTCGCCCGCGGTGAACTCGGCGATGATGCGGTCGACGATGTCCCATTGCCGAGGGCTGGTGTCCTGCGCCTCGTCGATCAGCACATGATCGACGCCGCGGTCGAGCTTGTAATGCACCCAGCCGGACGAGACGTTGTCGAGCATCGCCAGGGTTTTGTCGATCAGGTCGTCGTAGTCGAGCAGGCCGCGCTGCTGTTTCTCGGCGCGATAATGCGCGGCCACCCGGCTCGCGATGGTCAACAGCGCCTCGGTGCGGTCGCGCTGGATGACCGCGCGGCGTTTTTCCAGGAGGCCGGCGAGGCGCGCAGCTTCATCGGACAAGGTCCGCGCCAGACCGGGCTGCGCGTCGCCGAGCTTCTTGGTGAGCAGCGATTTGCGCGGTTCCAGACTTTGCGTCAGGAACACGCTGAAATAGGCGTCCAGTTGCGCGCCGCCTTTGAGATCGAAGGCCGCAAGCAAACGGTTGGCCTGCTCGTGATCGCTCTTGCTGCCGGTCAGGAAAATCGCGGCGGCGTCCTTCCACCGCGCGCGCGGCAGATGCGGGCCGTCGACAATGTCGCGCTCGATGTCCGCGAGGGCGTCGTCGGCCGTGATGCCGAGCGTGCGCGCGAGTTGCGCGCGGGCGGCGTCGATTCCACCGTTCTGATCGGCCCAGGCGAGAAAGTGCTCGCGCGAGAGACACGCCTCGCGCACCACCTCCTTGAAAGTGACGTCGGCGGCGTAGGCCATCGCGGTGGCGAGCGCGCGGCCGACCGCGCTGTCCGGCGCGTTTGATGCTTCCAGCAGCACCGCGAGATTGGCGCGCTCCATCATGTCGTTCTGGTCGCGGTCGTCGAGAACGGCGAAGCGCGCCGGCACGTTGGCCTCGAACGGAAATTGTTGCAGCAGCCGGGTGCAGAGCGCGTGAATGGTCTGCACCTTGAGGCCGCCCGGCGTTTCCAGCGCGCAGGCGAACAGTTCGCGCGCGCGCCGTCGCGTATCCGGGTCGGGCTTCGCCGCGCCGGTGGCGAGGATGGCGGCGTCGAGCGCGGCGTCGTCGAGCCGCACCCAGCGGCCCAGCGTCTCGAACACCCGCTGCGCCATGTTGGCGGCGGCGGCTTTGGTGAACGTGATGCAGAGAATCCTTTCCGGCGGCACGCCACTGAGCAACAGCCGTATCACCCGGCTGACGAGAACATGGGTCTTGCCGGCGCCGGCGTTGGCGGCGACGAAGGCCGAGGTCGCGGGATCGGACGCCTTGGCCTGCGCCTCGCGCACCGCCGCCGGAATCTCGCGGCGCGCGCTCATGCCTCGCCTCCGTCATCATGCCCGGCGGCCGACCATTCCTTGATGCGGGCGAGGTCGTCATAGCGGCCGTAGCGGTTGGCCCACATCGACAGGCTGAGCGAGGTGTAGGGCTGCGCTTCGTCGTCGAAGCGGCGGACCAGCGCTTCCAGCTTGCGCAGCGCCTCGTCGGCGCCGTCGTCGGGAAATTGCGGTGGATCGCTGCGGTTGATCTTCAGTTCGACCGGCCTCTCCTCGCCCGGCGGCGTGTTGCCGCTGAGACGGATGTATAAAAGTTCGCTGACGGAAGCGCCGGCCGGGATGCCTTCGAAGCCGCCTTGGCGCAAAATCGCGGCTTCCAGCGTCAGTTGCGGCGACAGCCCCATCCGCACCTGCTTGCCGGTCGGCGGCATGCCGGTCTTGTAGTCGAGCAGCGCGAAGGTGCGATCGGCGCGATGCTCGATGCGGTCGGCGCGCGCCGACAGCGTGAAGGCGCGGCCCTCATCAAGGTAAATCTTCGTCTCCCCACGAATCTCCGCGTCGAGGCGTACGACTTCGCCGCGTCGTTCGCGCTCCCATCCCGAAAACCATCCGGCGATGCGCAGGAAGCGCGGCCACCATAGCGCGCGCGCCTCCGGTCGCTCCATCAGCACCGCGAAATGGGTTGCGCCGATGCCGCGCAGCGCGGCCTCGATGTCGTCGGGCAGGGCGCTGGCGAATTGCCGCGAAAAGTCGCCGAGGGCGGCGTGGATCGCCGAGCCGCGATCCGCCGCGGTCAGCGGCATGTCGACGGGGTCGAGCGGCGCCAGTCCGAGAATGCGCTTGGCGAAAATGGTGTAGGGGTCGCGCAGCCAATCCTCGATCTCGGTCACCGACATCGCCAGCGGCCGCAGCGCGCGCGGCGGTTTTGGCGCGGGCTGTGCGATCGGCTTCACCATGTCGGGGTGGTCGAGCGCCGCGGCGTATTGCAGATAGGTCGCGCCGGCCTGTTTCGCCGCGTCCCAAGCCTGCGCGCCGGCGGTGGCTTCAAGGCGATGCAGGAAGCGCGAGGCGACCGTCGGCGCGCCGCCGGATTTCGCGGCGTGGCTGAGGATGACCTCGCGGACGCCGAGCAGTTGCGTGAAGTCATGGGCCGAGAGGCCGATGCGACGCTCCGGCAGGTCGAGCCCGAGCTGGTAGCGCATCGGCCGGCTCAGCCACGGGTCGATGCGCGGCGCCGGCGGCCAGGTGCCTTCGATCAAGCCGCCGAGGATGACGCGATCGTGCTGCGTCAGCCGCGCTTCCAACAGGCCGTAGATGCGCAGCGGCGCGTCGGCGGCGAGCGGTTGCCGCGCCACGCGGTCGCCGAACGCGGTCTGGAACACTTCGGTGTAGTCGCGCAACGGCACAGGCAGCCCGCTCGACGCGGGACTGCCGTCGACGGTCTCGCCCGACGCGGCGTCGAACGCGGCGAGCAGCGCGCGGCCGTCATTGTCGTCGAACGCCGGCGTCGCGCCCGCGGCGTCGGTGGCCAGCGCGATCAGCGCGGCGCGATGCCGCGCGGCGAGAGCGGCGAAGTCCGGCGGCGGCGCGGAGCCGGCGCTTTCGAGCGGCGCGAGGGCGGCCGCGAGCGCGGCGATCAGATCGGCGGCGGCGTCGAGTTCCGGTTCGGTGAGTTTTGCGCGCGGCTCGCTGCCATGGATCGCGGAGTCCTCGTTGCGATGGCGCTTGTTCAATTCGGCGCGGAACGTCGCGAAGTCGCGCGTGAGCCCGGCGCTGCCGGCGGCGGGCCGGGTGCCGCGCAACAGCGCCAGTTCAAGGGTCTCGACGGCGTCGCGCCAGCCATCTTGCGCGCGGCCGAGGCGAAACAGCGGATGCTTGAGCAGCGCCAGCAGGGTCGGCGGCTCCAGCCCCTCGCAGGCGGCGCGCGCGGCGAGACGCGCGAAAATCCCGGCGGGCGTATCGAGCAGCGGATCGCCGCCGGAATCGTCGTATTCGAGCTGCCAGCGGTCGAGCGCCGCCATCACCCGCCGCGCCAGCGCGCGGTCCGGCGTCACCAGCGCCGCCGACAGATTTTGTTCGCGCGCCTGCCGCATCGCCACTGCGATCGCCAGCGCCTCCATGTCCGGGTTGGGCGCCTCGATCACGGCAAGTCCATGCATCGCATCCGCGATGCGCTGCGCCACCTCCGGCTCGGCGAGGCGCTGGTGCCATTGCCCGGTGGCGCTGGCCGGCCGCATCGCTTCCGACGCCAGCACCTCGCGGCCATGCGGCGCGGCCACCCCGAGCGGGATCACGTCGCGGCGCGCGATGCCGAACCGCGTCAGCAACCCGTGCAGCGCGAATTGCGGATGGTTCGACGCCGGCGCGGCATCATATTGACCGCTGGCGTCGCGGTGGCCGCCGATGCTCAGCCATGCCGCCTCGTCGAGGTCGGTGTCGAGCCCGGGCAGCACCACCGCGCCATGCGGCAGTCGGGCGATGGCGTGCAGCAGCTTCGCCGTCGCCGGCATCGATCCGGTGGAGCCTGCGGCGATCACCGGCCCGTCCGGACGCGCCTTGAGCCGCTCCGCCTCGGCGGCGATCAAAAGGTCGCGGCGGATCGCGGGCTCGATGTGACCGGTCGCCTTCAGATAGGCCGGCCAGGTGTCGCGGGCGATCTTGAGGAAATCCAGCGACAGCTTCCAGTAGTCGTCGAGCGCGTCGGGCACGAGGCCGTCGAGCGCGGCCCAGTCGACGCCGCGCGTCGCCATGTCGTCCATCAGCCGCGCCAGATCGGTGGCGAGCGCCAGCGTCGCGGCGGGGCCGCCGACCACCAGCGGCGCGACCAGCGGGCTGGTCGGCCGCAATTGCTTGGCCCAGGCCCCGACCAGTTGCGCCAAGGTCAGGCGCCGTTGCAGGCCATCCAGCGCCGGCGGCAGATCGAACGCATCGCGGATGTCGGTGTCGGCGAACGCGCCTTCGTCCTCATCGATGTCGCCCAGGGTGACGATGCGCGGCAGCACCGCGGCGTCGAGATCGAGCACGTCGAGGAACACTTCGCGGGCGAGACGCCCGGCGCGCCGGGTCGGCAGATACAGCGTGGCGGTGGCGAGGCGCTCGGGATTGTCGCGCGCGGCGAAGCCGTCGATCAGCCGGCCGTCCACCAGCGCCGCGATCAGCGTGTGCAGGAACGGTGCGGAGGCGGGAATGTTGAAGACGTGCATGGGCGGCCTGATTTGAGGATCAGGTTACATCATGCTGAAGGCATAGTGTCGCTGATTTTGCCGGCGTCATGCCCGGATCTGATCCGGGCAACAATCATCTTCAAAAAGGATGGATTGCCGGACAAGTCCGGCAATGACGATGTTGGCGATTCAGGCCGCGCTGGCGAGAAACGCCCGTTCCGCCGCTTGCACCGCGTCGGGCGTGCCGACGTGCATCCACAACCCGTCGAGCCGCAGGCCGAACAGCCGCCCCTGCGCGCCGGCGCGGTCGAACAGTTTCGTCAGCGCGAACTCGCCGCTTGGGGCGTCCGCGAAGATCGCCGGCGACAGGATGGCGACGCCGGCATAGACGAACGGCACCACCTCGCGCTCCGCGCGCCGGCGCAAGCCGCCGTCCGGCAGCATGGCGTAGTCGCCGCTGCCGGTGTAGCCGATGCTGCCGGCGGTCGGCGCCATCAACAGCAGGATGTCCATCCGCGCCGGATCGAAGGCGTCGGCGAGCCGCGCCAGGTTCGGCTGCGCGCCGTCGATCCACAGCGTGTCGGCGTTGAGATGGAAGAACGGCGCGTCGCCGAGCAGCGGCAGCGCCTTCACCACGCCGCCGCCGGTGCCGAGCACAGCGTCGCGTTCGTCGGAGATGGTGATGCGCGGCGTTGTCCGCGTGGCGGTGTGATCGATGATCTGATCCGGCAGGTAATGCACGTTGACGACGGCCTCCGCGACGCCGAAATCGGCGAGCTTGTCGAGGACGTGGTCGAGCAGCGCCCGCCCGGCCACCGGCACCAGCGGCTTGGGCATCCGCTCGGTCAGGGGCCGCATCCGGGTGCCGAACCCGGCGGCGAGGACCATGGCTTTGGTGGGGCGGGTCGGCATGTTCGAATATCCCGGCTGACAGGCGGCAACAGAATCAATCGCGACGATGTTATCATGATGGTGGCTCATGGCGCCGGCATATATATCTCGGCGATGACGGCGCGATGACGGGCGGGCCGCGTCAGACCTCGATGGGATGCGCCGCGTGCCGCGCCTTTTTCTTCTTTTCGCCCTGCTTGAGGAAGTTGACGCCGATCTGGTCGCCGTTGATCCAGGCCAGTTCGCAGCGCCGATAGGCAAGACCGGTCGAGGACAACAGCAGGAAGAATTCCTTGAGGTGCAGGCCCTCCATCGCGCCCGCGACCACGAGCTTGGCGCCGGTTTCGGAGACGTCTTCCATGGTGCAGTTGCGGTGCCAGGTGCCGTCGATGCCCATCATCCGGGCGTTGAAGCCGCGCTCGAAGGTGATGCGTTCGCCGATTCGTCGCTGTTCCGCCGCCATGGCTGTTTTCCCGTAGGCCCGCTCCGGTCTCGCGGTGTCAGGTTTAAACCGGTGGCGGCTAACAGAGGGTAAAATCGCCGGCTCAGGTCGGCGGCGGCGGCACGTGGGCGGCGTACCAGCCGCGCAAGGCGTCCAGCGCCGGGTGCGCCAGCGAGCGGTTGAGATAGGTCCAGATGCGCGGCTGGTGGCGCAGGTAATGCGGCTTGCCGTCGCGCCGGTTGAGCCGGGCGAAGGTGCCGAGCAGGCGGGTGTTGCGCTGCGCCGACATCACCGCGTAGCTCTCGGCGAAGCCGGCGACGTCGAAGCCGGGATCGGCGGCGCGGCGTGCCCTGACGTAGCGGGCGAACATCGCCAGTTCGAGCGGCTCCGGCACGTCGATGCGGGCGTCCTGCAACAGCGACACCAGATCGTAGCTCGGCGGTCCCATCACGGTATCCTGAAAGTCGATCACCCCGACCCGGGCGATGCCGGCGCGGTCCGCGAGCCAGATCAAATTGGGCGAGTGGAAGTCGCGCAGCATCCAGGTCTCATCCGCCGGCTGCCGCGCCAGGAGCGCGCGCCACAGCGCCATGAACTGGTCGCGCGCCGCCGGGCCGGGGTCGGCGTCGCGGTCGGGCAGATACCATTCCAGCATCAGCCCGATCTCGATCAGCATCGCCTCGATATCGAAATCCGGGATGGTGTAGGTGGCTTGCTGCGTCAGCGGCAGGGTCGACGGCAGCGGCGTGTGATGCAGTTCCGCCAACAGGTCGGTGGCGGCCTGGTAGCATTCGGGGATCGGTTGCGGCGGCGTGCCGCCGATCACGCCCGCGCTGCCGAGATCCTCAAGAATGAGGAAGCCGTTGTCGAGGTCGGCGTGATAGATCGCCGGCGCCGACAATCCCTGCCCGCGCAGGCCGTTGGCCATGGCCACGAACGGCCGCACGTCTTCCGCCAGATGCACCGCCGCGCTGTAGGACTTGCCGTGATAGAGCGCCGCGCCGTCGGGGCGCTTCGGCGCGTTCATCAGGATCACGGCGCTGTCGCCCTTGAACAGCCGGGCGTAGGAGCGGGTCGAGGCGTCGCCCGCCATGCGCTGCCGCCGCGCGGAATCGTAGTCGGCGCGCCCCAGAAACCGCCGCAGCGCCGCAAGCCGCGCCACCTGCGCCGCCGCCTTGCCGTGGCCGGTAATTTCGGCGGCGCGGGCGGACGCACCCAACGCCGGGCGATGGCTGAAGGCGATGTCGATGCGGTCGGCGGGCAGGGCGTGCGCCGCCCGCTCCGGCCACTCGATCAGCGCGACGACGCCCTCGGGCAGCGGATCGAGGCCGATCTCCGCCAACTCGCTCGCGTCCTCGATGCGGTAGAGGTCGGCGTGCAGCAGCGGGAACGACGGCAGGTCGTAGGTCTGCGCCAGCGTGAAAGTCGGGCTCGGCACTTCCAGCGCGTCGTCGCCGGCGAGGTAACGAATGATGGCGCGCGCGGCGGCGGTCTTGCCGGCGCCGAGATCGCCCGACAGCGCGATGACGTCGCCGGCATTGATGAGCAGGGCCAGATCGGCCATCAGGTTGGCGGTCGCCGTCTCGTTGGCCAGCGCCACGGCGAATGTCGCGGGTGCCGTCATTCGGCCGCGCTGCGATGGGCGGCCTGCTCGGCCGGAAATTCGCACGTCACCGTGGTGCCGCTGCCGACGGCCGAATCGACCCGCACCTTGCCGCCGTGCAGTTCGACGAAGGAGCGCACCAGCGACAGCCCGAGCCCCGCGCCGCGATGCCGCGAGCCGTTGGAATGGCTCTCGAACCAGTCGAAGACCTTGTCCTTGACCTCGACCGGAATGCCGGGGCCGCGATCGCTGATCGCGAAAATCACGGCGTGATCGTTGCGCCGCGCGCTGAGCGTGATCGCCGAATCCTGCGGCGCGAAACCCACCGCGTTGGCGAGCAGATTGTAGAGCACCTGCACCACGCGGCGCTCGTCGCCGGTGAAGTGGCCGATATCGGGATCGGCGTCGATGCGCAGCGCGATATGGTCGCGCGCCAGCCGGTCCTGGATGCCCTCGGCGGCGGCGTCGATCGCCTTGCGGATATCGACCGGGCCGAGATTGAGCGTCATCGCGCCGGCGTCGATGGTGGCGAGATCGAGGATGTTGTTGATGATCGCCAGGAGCGCGTTGGTCGAGGCGGTGATGTAGCCGAGATATTCGTCCTGCTTCATCGTCAGCGGACCGGTCGCGGGGTCGCTGAGGAAATGCGCGAAGCCGATGATGGTGGTCAGCGGCGAGCGCAGCTCGTAGGAGACATGGTGGACGAAATCCACCTTCATCTGGTCGGCGGCTTCCAGCGCCTCGTTGCGCTCGCGCAGCGCGCGCTCGACGTTCTCGGTGTCGGTGATGTCCTGGAACGTCAGCATGGTGGCGCCGTCGGGCAACGGCAGCGTCGTGCAGTCGAGCACGCTGCCGTCGGTGCGCTCCATCTTCAGGGGCAGCGAGGTGCGGCTCTCGATGGTGGTGATGGCGTCGCGGATCGCGCGCCACGCCGCGTCGTCGCCATAGAGCGGCTTGCACCACTCCACCACGGTTTCGATGTGCGGCTGCGCGTTGAGCGCGTCGGGCGACAGCCGCCACAGTTTCGCGAACGCCGGATTGAACAGTTGGGCGCGGCCGTTGCTGCCGAACACCGCCACCGCCTCGGCGAGGTTGTCCAGCGTCTCGCGCTGCACCCGGATCAGGCCGTCGAAGCGGCGCGCCAGATCGAGGCTCTCGGTGACGTCGTCGAACAGATAGGTGACGCCGCCCTCTGGATTCGGCGTGGTGACGATGCTCACCGCGCGGCCGTCCGGCAGATACCAGACATCCTTGGCCGGCTCCACCGCGCGATAGGCTTCATGCAGCCGCGCCTTCCAGGCGCGGAAGTCCGGCTGCTCCGGAATTTTTCGCGCGGCGCGGAGCTTGTCGAGAATGCCGGAGTCGTCCGGGTTGCTGTCGAGGAAGGCGCGGTCGAGATCCCACAGCCGGCGATAGGAGTCGTTGTAGAAGGCGAGGCGGCGCTCGCCGTCGAACACCGCGACGCCGGAGGACAGTTGATCGAGGGTGCGGCGATGGGCGTCGACCATGCGTTTGAGCGCGGCGCGCAGGTTTTCGGCTTCGGTGGCGTCGATGGCGAGGCCGGCGGTGCCGCCGGCGACGTTGCGGGCGCAGATGTCGTAGATGCGGCGCTCGCCGCTGACCACCACCGGCAGGCGCGCGTCGAAGGCGGCGTTGTCGTTCAGCGCGCGCGCCATGGCGGCGCGGTCGTCGCTGTCGAGCAGCTCAGAATTGCCGGCGATCGCCTCGGCCGGGGTCGCCGCGTCGGTGGCGCGGGCATAGGCGGCATTGGCGTAGGCGAGCTTGCCGTCGCTCTTGCGCGCCCAGAGCGGCCACGGCGCGGCGGCGGCGATGCCGCGCAGCATTTCGGTCTCGGTGGCGAGATCGCGATAGCGCAGGCTCATTTCCGCGAGGTCGCGGCGCAGGCCGCCGAGTTCGCGGATCCGCACGATCGCCTGGCCGCCGATGGCGCGGCCCATCGCCTCCACGGCGCGGCCGTTGCTGGCGGTGAGGCTGAGCTGAAAACTCTCGCCGGCCTCGCGCAGGGCGTCGACGGCGTGATCCATCTGCAAGGCCGGTTCCGGCGGCAGCCAGGTGCCGAACGCCAGAATTCGTTGCGGCGCCGCCGACTGGGAATCTTGCGGCAAAAGCAGGGCGACGTCGCCGCTGATGTCCGGGCGGTCGCCGCCGGCGGGCCACGCGATCAACACCTGCGGCTCGGTGAACAGCAGCGCGCGATAGCGGTCGGCTTCCACCTGCAAGGCATGCAGCTCGGTTTTCAGGCGGCGCTCGGTGGCGGTGGCGCGAACCCGCGTGCGCATCAACAGGATGGCGGCGAGCACCGAGAAGCACAGCACGCTGGCCGACAGCAGCATCGCCATGATGTTGCGCTGGTCGAGATCGGCGAACGCCGCGAGCACCGAACCGAGATCGGAGGCGTGCGCCGGCGACGCGGCGAGGGCGGCGGCCGCGACGATGCCGTCGCGCACCAGCGAGGTGCATGACAACATGGTCCGACGTATCGCCGCGATGACGCCTGACATCGTTCGCCCCAAACCGCACGAATGCCGCGCGGTCCACCGGCGCCGCGCGAATCGCCTTCAATATCCCTCAACGGGACTCGCGCGAACAGAGTCCAGACCGTGAACGGGAGTCGGAGGCTGAAAAAATGCGGATGCGATCGTGGTCACGCCGAGAATCCGACCGGAACCGAAGCGTCATCGTCCGCCAACGAGGCCGCGCAGAGCGCGGCCCGATGACAGGCTCCGGCGGACGATCCAGTAATCCGGGCGGGCGCGGGATCATTTCTCACTCGACACGGAGTGCTGGGTGCTCCGCTTGCGCGGAGCATGACGGTTTCCGTGTTGCGCGCTATCGCCCGGTCGAGCCGAAACCGCCGCCGCCGCGCGCGGTGGCGGCGAGTTCGCCGGCGGCGGGAACCAGGGTGACGCGGGTCACCGGCGCGATCACCATCTGCGCGATGCGCTCGCCGCGCCGGATCGCGAACGGCTCGCGGCCGTGGTTGATCAGCAGCACGTTGATCTCGCCGCGATAGTCGGCGTCGATGGTGCCGGGCGCGTTGAGCACGGTGACGCCGAACTTGGCGGCGAGGCCGGAGCGCGGCCGCACCTGCGCCTCGAAGCCCGGCGGCAGCGCGATGACGAGGCCGGTCGGGATCATGCCGTATCGGCCGGGCGCGAGCATCAGCGGCGCGTCCTCGGCAACCGCGGCGACGAGGTCCATGCCGGCGGCGTCCCGGGTCTGGTAGGCCGGTGGCGGCAGGCCGCGCCCGTGCGGCAGTTGCAGGAATTCGACCGCTACGGTGGACGGGGGCAGACCGGTCATGGCGCGGGATCCTTGAGCGCGGCGGCGATCCGGTCCACCAGATGGGCCGCGACCTCGTCCTTGCCCATCGCCGGCCAGGAGTCGACGCGGACGCCGTCCGCCGCGCCGTCATCCCTGCTGACGAGGTGCACGGTGTTGCGGTCGCCGCCCATGATGCCGGTCGCCGGCGACACGTCGTTGGCGACGATCCAGTCGCAGCCTTTTCGCGCCAGTTTCGAGCGGGCGTTGGCGAGCAGATGCTCGGTCTCGGCGGCGAAGCCGATCACCAGAGGCGGCCGCCCCTCGGCGCGGTGGGCGATGGTGGCGAGGATATCCGGGTTCTCCACCAGGTCGAGCTGCGGAAACCCGCGCGCGGTCTTCTTGATCTTCTGCTCGCCCTGGTTGGCGACGCGCCAGTCGGCCACGGCGGCGGCGAAGATCGCGACATCGGCGGGCAGCGCCGCCTCGACCTCGGCCAGCATGTCGCGGGCGCTCTCGACGCGCTTCACGGTGACCCCGGCCGGATCCGGCAGCCCGACCGGGCCGGCGACCAGCGTCACCTCCGCGCCGGCCGCGCGGGCGGCGGCGGCGATGGCGAAGCCCTGCTTGCCGGAGGAGCGGTTGGCGATGTAGCGCACCGGGTCGATCGGCTCATGGGTCGGCCCGGCGGTGATCAGGACGCGGCGGCCGTCGAGCGGACGCGCCTGCGGCGGGCGGGCGATCTCCAGGGCGCGGGCGGCGATCTCCAGCGGCTCGGACATGCGGCCGACGCCGACCTCGCCGGCCTCCGCCATGGTGCCGCTGTTGGGGCCGATGGTGCGGACGCCGTCGCGGACAAGCTGGGCGACGTTGCGGCGGGTGGCGGGGTTGGCCCACATCAGGGGGTTCATCGCCGGCGCCAGCAGCACCGGCCGGTCGGTGGCGAGCAGGATGGCGGTGGCGAGGTCGTTGGCGTGGCCCTGTGCCATCTTTGCCATCAGATCGGCGGTGGCCGGGGCGACCACGATCAGGTCGCAGTCGCGCGCCAGCCGGATGTGCCCGGCGTCGAACTCGGAGGCCGGATCGAACAGGTCGGTATAGCTGCGCTGGTTGGACAGCGCGCTGGCGGCCAGCGGGGTGACGAATTGCTGCGCAGCATGGGTCAGCACACAGCGCACAATAAAGCCGTTGTCCTTGAGGCGGCGGATCAGGTCGAGCGTCTTATAGGCGGCGATTCCGCCGCCAATAATCAAAGTAGCGCGCAAATTTCCGTCATTTCGATCGGAAATCGCGGCCGATGGCAATGCTGCGGTGCGGTATGAGAGCTCGACGGCAGATGCATCGTCGCCGGCCGCTTCGCGCAAAATATTGCGCACCTCGTCCTCGACCGAGCGGCCATGCTGCGCCGCACGCAAACGCAGGCTGGCCTTGATGGCGTCGTCGAGCTTGCGGATGGTGAGGCTGGCCATCGAAGGCGCTCCGTTTGTTCAGACGCTAGCAGACGATCGCATTGACATCAATGCACTCGTTGCGTCTTGTCCTGCCTCATCCCCGTCATTGCGAGCGAAGCGAAGCAATCCAGTCTTCGCGTCGTGGCCTCTGGATTGCTTCGTCGCTTCGCTCCTCGCAATGACGAAAGAGGGCGCTCGCAATGACGAAAGAGGGCGCTCGCAATGACGAAAGGGGCCGTTCGCGACGGCGAAAGGGACCGTGCGCCACGACGAAGGGTCCCCGCCCGCGATGACGCCTCGGTCACCGCGCCAGCCACAAAATGCTGACGAAGGTCAGGGCGATCACCCATAGCGCCACGGT
>JBDHSX010000014.1:0-40118 GCA_039808365.1 Xanthobacteraceae bacterium
CCGCCGCCGCGCGCTGGATCGACGAACTCGGCGCGAGTAATCGCTACGTGCTGGATGTCTGGGCGGGGGGATAGCGCGCCTCTATCCTGACCGACCGTCATTGCTTCCTGACCGTCATTCCTCCAACCGTCATTGCGAGGAGCGAAGCGACGAAGCAATCCAATCCTTGCTTTGCAGCCTTCTGGATTGCTTCGCTTCGCTCGCAATGACGAAGGAGAAGGACGTATTTCCTCAATTCGCCGCCGCTTTCGCCTCCTGGGCGTGGGTGACGATGGCGTCGATGATCTGCGGCCATAGCGGAATCGGCAGCGCGTGGCCCATGCCGTCGATCATCACCAGTTTCGCGCCGGGGATTGACGCCGCGGTGTCCCTGCCGCCCTCGGGGCGCACCAGCGGATCGACGTTGCCGTGGATCACCAGCGTCGGCGCCTTCACGGTCTTGAGCCGTTCCTTGCGGCTGCCCGAGGCGAGGATGGCGCGCAACTGCCGCGAGACGCCGGCCGGATTGAGGCCGCGCTCGAAGGTGCGGATGGCGCGCTCGCGGTCGAGCGCCTCGTCCTGCGGAAAACTGCCGACGCGCAACAGCTTCCAGGTCTGGGCGAAGCGCGCGATGTAGGCTTCGCGCTCGGTGACCGGCGCGGCCAGCAGCAGCGCCATCGCTTCCTTGGTCGGCCCTGGCAGTTTCGGATTGCCGGTCGACGACATGATCGAGGTCAGCGTCCGCACCCGCTCCGGGAAAATGATCGCCAGTTCCTGCGCGATCATGCCGCCCATCGAGGCGCCGACGATGTGGGCCGAGCGGATGCTCAGGGCATCGAGCAGGCCGACCACGTCGGTCGCCATGTCGCGCAGCTTGTAGGGCGCGGCCACCGGCGTTTTCAGCACTCGCAGCTTGAGCAGTTCGAGCGCGCCGAGCTTGCCGCCGCCGGTCATCCTGCTCGATTTGCCGATGTCGCGATTGTCGAACCGGATGACGCGAAACCCCTGCGTCGCGATCTGGCGGCAGAAATCGTCGTCCCAGTGAATCATCTGGGCGCCCAGTCCCATGATCAGCAACAGCGGATCGGCCTCCGGCGCGCCGAAGATCTCATAGCAAAGCTCGATGCCGTTGGTGCGCAGCATTTGCGGGGATTGATGCGGGATCGCGTTCACGTGGTCGGCTCCTTGGATCGTCGGTCGTGTTGGCGGCGGGTGATTTCAGGACTTCGAGAAAACGATGCGGACAGGACGAAAAGCGGTTCGAGACATGTTGACCGTACCGCCGCAACAGTATGGAATGACGGCAAAAGAAAAGCGAGGCCGACCCCGGCGGGATGGCGGCCCGAGCGGGATAAAAGGAGGGACTTCGGTGGCGAACAAAAGCAACGATCCGGTCGAGGTCTGGCACACCATGCTCGGCGAAATGGAAAAGGGTTTTAATTCCTTCGCCACTCAAGCCATGAGCTCGCCGGAATTCAGCAAGGTGATGAATCAGGCCGGCGGCATGGCGGCGGGCGCGCAAAAGCAGTTCGACGGCCTGATGGAGAAATATCTGGTCGGCATGAATCTGCCGAGCCGGTCGCAACTGGTGAGCATGGCCGAGCGGTTGCAGGCCATCGAGGCGCAACTCAGCGAGATCAAGACGCTGTTGTCCCGGATGCAAGGCAAAACCGGGGGAGCCGATGACACGGACGGCGCTCTGGCGAAGCCGCGCCGGACGCGCCGTCCGCCCTCCGCCGCGGGAGGCGCGCAATGAACGCGGCTGCAGGTTCGACGCTGGACTTGGCCTCGGTTTCGGAACGCATCCAGACCGAGGTGCAACGCGCGATCCAGCGCAGCATCAAGGGTGTCGAATACATCGCCTCGTCGGGGCCGACGCCGGGCGCGACGCCGAAGGACACGATCCGCTCGCGCGGCACCATGCAGCTCTATCACTACCGGCCGATGACCGATGAGATCTATCGCATCCCGGTGCTGATCGTGATGGCGACCACCAACCGCGGCTATATTCTCGACCTCGCGCCGGGACAGAGTCTGATCGAGTTTCTTCTCAAGCGCGGCTACGACATCTACATGCTCGACTGGACCGCGCCGAAGCCGGAGGAGAAGAACCTGCGGCTCGACGACTACGTCCTCGGCTTCATCCCCGAATGCGTCCGCGCGGTGCAGGAGGATTCCGGCGAAACCGACGTCAACATCGTCGGCTATTGCGCCGGCGGAATGCTATCGACGCTGTATGCGTCGACGCATCCCGACGGGCCGCTGAAGAATCTGGTGTGCTTCACCACGCCGATCGACTTCACGCAGATGAAGATGTTCCAGAACTTTTCGGACCGGCGTTATTTCGACGTCGACCGGCTGGTTGACAGCGTTGGCAACGTGCCGGCGGAAATGATCATGACCTCGTTCGACATGCTGCGGCCGGCGGCGCGGACCATGGGGCAGATCCAGCTCTGGGAAAACATCTGGAACGACGAATACGTCAAATCCTTCCGGATGATGGACAAGTGGGGCGCCGACACGCTGCCGCTGGCGGGCGAATATTTCCGGCAGATGACCAAGGACCTGATGTGGGAGAACAAAATCTTCAACGACACGATGACCGTGGGCGGCCGCGAGGCCCGGCTCGCGAACATCAAGGTGCCGATCCTGCACATCGTCGCCGAGCACGATCACATCGTGCCCTACGAGGCGGCGCGGCACCTCATTGAGCGTGTCGGCTCCACCGACAAGGAGGAGGTCATGCTCAAGGGCGGCCATGTCAGCCTGGTCGCCGGCGCCAACGCGGTCAAACGGATGTGGCCGAAACTCGATTCATGGTTGAGTGAGAGATCAGTATGAGCAGTTCTGAACGACGTTCCTATCCGCGGCAGGTGGTCACCGAGGCCGGGCCGATCGAATTTCGCCTGATGGGCGCGGCCGACGAGGCGGCGGTGCTGGCCTTCGCGCGCAGCCTTCCGGTGCATGACCTCTTGTTCCTGCCGCGCAACATCTCCGAGCCGAAAGTGTTGACGGCCTGGGTTCGGGAGATCGAGCGCGGCGCCATCACCAGCGTGTTGGCCTGGAAGGGCGACAAGGTGGTGGGCTGCGGCACCATCGTCTGCGATCCGCATTCATGGTCGCCGCATGTCGGCGGCATCCGCATGGTGATTTCGACCGACGTGCGCGGCCTTGGGGTCGGACGGGCGCTGACGCAGGAAACCTTCGCGCTGGCGTTGTCGATGGGCCTTGAGAAACTGACGGCGCAGATGACGGTGGACCAGACCGGCGCCATCGCCATTTTCGAGGGACTGGGCTTCAAGGCGGAGGCGCTGCTGCGCGACCATGTCCGCGACCGCGACGGCCGCCATCACGACATCGTCGTGCTCGGCCACAACGTCGCGCAGGTGCGGGCCAAGCTGGAAGCCTACGGCGTGCCGGCGGCGGTCCACAACTGAGCCGCGCTCGGCGGACCTGCCTTGCGGCGATTCGCCCGGCGAATCGTCGCCGGCGCGGGGAGGCGGTGCGATCGGCGGCGCGCTCTCGCAGCTCGAAATTTTTGCGCATGACCGGTCTGGATGGGAACGCTTGTCGTCATCCAAGAGCCAGATCGGAAAATCGCTTTTCGGGCGGGCAACGCGAACGCCGTCATGTTGGCGAGAGCGGCGTATCAGGGACCTCGGACTGAAGACGAATTTTTCCGCGCCTGCACCGTTTGCGGGATCGTCCGCTTTTATGAACGACGACGCTTCATTTCCCGGTGACGGCCGAGCGTTTCAACCTCGGAACATCAAGCGCCTTCTTCTGAAGATTATGGTCCCGGATCAAAGGGAACACTGCCTCCCAGCGCTGGTTATCTTAAATCGTAGCGCCTGAGCGATTGAACCGGACCTTGCGACGCGGCCAATACAGGGCATTGGCTGAGGAGGAAGGGAGCATTGGCTGGCGGGAGGAAGGCTAGGGACGATGCCGATTCTTCCCGTAAGTTATTGTTATTGTTCTATTTAACTACTAATTCTCTTGCGTCGCACAATAAATCACGGGTTTGTGATATCGCGCCGCAATATTGATGTTGCGATGCACAAGGGGATGTGTCATAAAACTCTCACCCCGGGCCACAAGGGACGGGCCGAGCCCATAGCTCAAACCTGAGGATGGAGATTATCATGTCCAACGAAACCAATTCCGTGCTGAACAGCGTGCAAGAAGCCTTTGCTCCGATTTCCAACGCGGTCAAGAACTTCCAGAACGTCGAGGTTCCCGAAGCCGCTCGTGATTTCGTCAAGCGCGCCACCGGCTCCGCCAAGGAACGTGCCGCGAGCCTGCACACCGGCTCCGAGAAGGTGACCGCCGCGATCGAAGCCGCCGCCAGCAACTCGGTCAGCGAGACCGCCAAGATCAGCCGCGCCATCCAGCAGGCGATGTATGAGGATGCGGAAGCGTTCTACAACGGCATCGAGAAGCTCGTCTCGGCCAAGTCGTTCGCGGAAGCCTTCAACATCCAGTCGGACCTGCTTCGCGCCCAGGGCGAGGTTATCGCCTCCCGCGCCAAGGCCGGCAGCGAGTACATCAGCAAGCTGGTGGCCGAAGGCGCCAAGTCGGCCCAGGAAAACTTCTCGAAGGTCGCGGCGTCCTACAAGAAGGCCGCCTGATCGCTCACGTTTCGATCGGTCGCCGATGTTCCTCCCCGTCGGCGATCATCAACTGGAAGGCCCGCGTCGCGGGCCTTCTTTTTGTCCGGCGTCAGACGCGAACCGACGTGGACTGCAATCGGCCGGCGTCATCGGCTATCATGAGCCGGGTTGTTCGAACGCCGCGGGATCATCATGACGCCTGACGCTCGGCTCGCATGGACGTCCACCGTCGCGGATGCCGCGCGCGCCGCCGAATTGAAGCGCGTCAAGCTTCTGGCGACGCTGGCGCTGGTGGCATGTCTCGCCCTGTTCGTCACGGCGCGGCTGCTGCTGGCCTATCATCCGGCGTTCGGCTTCATCGCCGCCTTCGCCGAGGCGGCGATGGTGGGCGGGCTCGCCGACTGGTACGCGGTGGTGGCGCTGTTCCGCCGGCCGCTGGGACTGCCGATCCCGCACACCGCGATCATCCAGAACAATCAGGCGCGAATCGCCGACAAGCTCGGCGAATTCATCGAAACCAATTTTCTCGACGCCGCGCCGGTGGACGCCAAGCTGCGCCAGATCGATTTCGCCTCCTTCATGGCGGAGTGGATGAGCGACCGCAAGCGCAGCGCCGATCTGGCGCGGTTCACGCTTCGCCTGCTGCCGGAAGCGTTCGGCGCCACCGAAACCTCGGGGCTCGCCCAATACGTGTCGCGCCGCGTGATGGCGCAGCTGCAATCGGTCGACCTCGCGCCGCTCGCCACCAGCACCTTGCGCACCTTCGTCGCGGAAGGCCGGCATCAGGCGCTGCTCAACGATCTCCTGACCGCGATTCACGGCGCGCTCAGCCAGCCGGAAACCATGACGGCGTTCCGCGCCAAGCTGCGCGAGGAACTGCCGTCCCTGCTGAATTTCTATCGCGCCGATGCGTTCCTGGTGAAACGCATCCTGGCGTCGGCGTCGGCGTTCTTCGACGAGGTGCGCGCCGACCCGCAACATCCGTTCCGCGGCGAGTTCGATCGCATGGTGCTGGCCTTCGTCGATAAGATGGGCAGCGATCCCGCCTATGCCGCCCATCTCGATGAGTTGAAGCGCGGCCTGCTGGCGCGGCCCGAACTGGGCGGGCTGGCGCAAGGCGTGTGGGCCCAGGCCAAGGCGTTCATCGAACGCAGCGCGTCCGGCGAATCCAGCGTGCTGCAACACCATCTCGCCAACGTCTTCGTCGAGGCGGGGCGGGCGCTCGCCGCCGACGGCGAGATGCGCGCCGAAATCAATCAGGGCATCGCCCTCGTGCTGCGCAGTTTCATCGCCGAGCAGAAGAGCGGCGTCTCCAGTTTCATCGCCGATCAGGTCAAGGGATGGGACATGGCGCAACTGATCACCTTGATCGAAACCAACGTCGGCAAGGACCTTCAGTACATCCGTTTCAACGGCACGCTGATCGGCGGGCTGGTCGGGCTGACGCTGCACACGGTCGAGGTTCTGCTGCGCCTCGCGTGACGAACCTGGCGTGACGAATTGGGCCCGAAGAGGCCTCGGTCTGGGCGTTGCCCGAGGGCAACACCTGCCGGCGGTCGCACGAATCGGCTTGAATTTGTCGAAAACGGGCCTAGGTTTATAAAATGTGATGTTGTGTCGACGAACCATCATGAGGTTCAGGCTTTAGCGAACGACAGGATTGCTCAACTCGATCTTTGGCCCGGCCTCCTGTGGCGGGCAGGAAAGGATAATCGATGGCTGCCGCGGCTCAATCGTTAGCGCCTCCCTCCAAACTGCTGGTTCTGCTCGAAGGACGGGCGCTCTCGGAGCTTGGCGCTTTTCTCGCCGCGTGGCCGCTGCTCAGCCTGAGCCCGCGCGGCGACGGTCATCCGGTGCTGGTGCTGCCGGGCTTGATGGCCAGCGATTCCTCGACGCGGCCGCTGCGCGAATTTCTTGCCAGCCGCGGCTACGCCGTCAGCGGCTGGGGAATGGGGCGCAATCTCGGCCTGCGGCCCGGCGTGCAGGATTCGATTATCGATCTGGTCAAGCGCATCAATGATCGTCATGGCCGCAAGGTCAGCCTGGTCGGCTGGAGTCTCGGCGGCCTTTATTCGCGGCAACTCGCCAAGATGATGCCGGATCGCGTCCGCTCGGTGATCACGCTCGGCAGTCCGTTCGCCGGCGATCCGAAATCGACCAATGCCTGGCGCGTCTATGAACTGGCGAGCGGCCAGCGCGCGGAGGAGGCCAGCGAGCACTTCGGCGGCCCGCTGTCGGAAGCGCCGCCGATGCCGACCACCGCGATCTACAGCCGCACCGACGGCATCTGCGCCTGGCAGGGCTGCATGGAGAAGACCACGGCACTCGCCGAGAGCATCGAGATCGAAAGCAGCCATTGCGGCATGGGATTCCATCCCGCCGCCGTCTACGCCGTCGCCGACCGGCTGGCGCAGCCCGAAGGTGCATGGAAGCCGTTCGACCGCAACGGCTGGCGCGGTCTGGTCTATCCCGACCCCCACCGCTGACGCGGCCCGCGCGTTTCAATCGAATCGAGCTGGCGATGCTCGGACTTGCTCCGGGCATTTGCTTTTATTGACGCTGATATGATCGCGCGTCCCCCCGTTCTTGCGAGCACTCGGATCGATGCTTCGCACCGTCCGAGCACAGGCTCCGCGAAGCAATCCAGTCTTCCGTCAAGCGGGCTGAATTGCTCCGTCGCTTTCGCTCTCCGCGATGCCGGCGAGAAACAACGCGCGCGAATTTTTACGAGCGCGCCCGCGCGGCCTTCTTTTTCGCGGCCGCGGGTTTGGCTGTGACCGCCGGCGCGTCGGCCGCGCGGATCGCGTCCTCGGCGCCCGCGAGGATCAGGTTGGCCGCCATCCGCGCATAGGCGTCGCGGGTCATGCCGCGGCCCTCGCGAAACCACAGGTAATGCCAGTTCAGCATACCGAACAGCGACATTGTCAGCGGTTTGAGAATGTCGGGTCGCGTGGCGGCAGGGGCAAGCGAGGCGGCGATCGCTTCGGAGAAGATCGTCACCAGCCGGCGTTCGAGTTCCTTCAAGACGTCCTGCTGCGCGGGTGGCAGCAATTTCAGGCTGGAGATCTGCACCTGATGTTCGGCGTCGGCGCCGCGATAGGCATCGAGCAGGGCGGTCGAGATCGCGACAAGACGACGGCGGGCGTCGCTTTCGGCGGCCGCCGCCTCCACCGTGACGACGAGATGCTTGAGGTGATCGGCGAGCACGTCGAACAGCACGTCGTCCTTGGAGTCGTAGTAGTGATACATCAGCGCCTTGGACACCCCGCAGGCTTCCGCGATCATGGTGATCGAGGTGCCGGTGAAGCCATGTTGCGCGAACAGCCGGGCGGACTGGCTGAGAATCCCCAGCCGCTTCTGCTCGTAATCAATCGCCCGCGTGCGAGCCATGCCGTCTGATGTCCTTGTTGGTATTCTTGGGCGTCGGGCCGGCGGGATCGCGGCCGAAAGAGTGTCGCCGGTCTGGCCGGCAACTTCGCATTGACCGTCCAATTGGTCAATTATAATCCCGCCGGACTATCCGGCGGATGCGCCGCGCCGGTGGCCCGCGCCGTCGAAACACGCTATGCCGGACCGGATGCCCCAGCCGCTTGCCCGCATTCTCGATCAGCTCCGGCGCGAACCCTCGCGCACCGGCTCCATCGCCGTCACGCTGTTCGGCGACGCCATCGTGCCGCGCGGCGGCTCGGTGGGGCTCGGCACGCTGCTGGCGTTCTTCGCCATGCTCGACATCGACGGCGGCGTGGTGCGCACCGCGATGTCGCGGCTCGCCTCCGACGGCTGGTTCGAGCGGACGCGGGTCGGGCGCAACAGCTTCTATCGGCTGGCCGACAAGGGCCGCGAGACGTTCGACGCGGCGGTGCGCCACGTCTACAATCCGCAGCCTTCGGACTGGACCGGGCGCTTCGAACTGCTGCTGCTCGGCAACGGCGCCAATCGCGATTCCGCCCGCGAGGCGCTGCGCGCCGCCGGCTTCGGCAGCCCGCTCGCCGGCGTCTGGGTCGCGCCCTCGGGGGTGCCGGTGCCGGTGGAGGCGGCCGGCGCGATCCGCCTGGAAGTGTCCGCCGAGGACGACAGCGGCCGCCGGCTGTTGAGCGAAAGCTGGCCGCTGCATCTGACCGCGGAAGCCTATCAGCGCTTCATGAAGACCTTCGCGCCGCTGCGCGAGGCGCTGGCGCGGCGCGTCACCTTGTCCGACGCCGACGCCTTCACCGCGCGCATCCTGCTGATCCATCACTACCGCCGGGTGGTGCTGCGCGACCCATTGCTGCCGGGCAGCCTGCTGCCGGTGGATTGGCCGGGGAAGCCCGCGCGCGCGCTTTGCGCCGATCTCTATCGCCGGCTGATTCCGGCATCCGAACAATGGCTTGACCGCAGCGGCGTGAACGCCGAGGGGGCGCTGCCGCCGGCCGGCGCGGAACTGACGAGGCGGTTCGAGGACCAAAATTAACATGTTACACAAATTCCTTGCTTAGAATTATTTTTGTTATATATTGGACCGCAACACAGAGGGAGGCGGCCCATGTATACGCAGGCGCTCAACACGTCGGACGGCGAGGACCGTTTTGTCGAGGACGCCAGTCTCGCGGCGGCATTCCAGGCGCGCATCGACGCCGAGGAGCGCATCGAGCCGAACGACTGGATGCCCGCGGCCTACCGCAAGACGCTGACGCGGCAGATTTCCCAGCACGCCCATTCCGAGATTGTCGGCATGCTGCCGGAAGGCAACTGGCTGACCCGCGCGCCGACCCTGCGGCGCAAGGCGGCGCTGCTCGCCAAGGTGCAGGACGAATGCGGCCATGGCCTCTATCTTTACGCGGCGGCGGAAACGCTCGGCGCCTCGCGCGAGGAACTGGTCGACGCGATGCTGGCGGGGAAGGCGAAATATTCCTCGATCTTCAACTATCCGACCCTGACCTGGGCCGACATCGGCGCCATCGGCTGGCTGGTGGACGGCGCCGCGATCATGAACCAGATCCCGCTGTGCCGCTGTTCCTACGGGCCTTACGCGCGCGCGATGATCCGCGTCTGCAAGGAGGAGAGTTTCCATCAGCGGCAAGGGTTTGAGATTCTGCTGACGCTGTGCCGCGGCACCGCCGAGCAGAAGGCGATGGCGCAGAACGCGCTGGATCGCTGGTGGTGGCCGGTGCTGATGATGTTCGGCCCGCCGGATCAGGTGAGCCAGCACAGCGACACCTCGACCAGATGGAAGATCAAGCGGTTCTCCAACGACGAACTGCGCCAGAAATTCGTCGATGCGACGGTGCCGCAGGCGCAGTTCCTCGGCCTCACCATTCCCGATCCCGGCATGACGCAGGACGCGGACGGGCACTGGCGCTACAGCGAGATCGACTGGACCGAGTTCAAGCAGGTGCTGGCCGGCAACGGCCCGTGCAACCGCGACCGGCTCGCCGCGCGCCGCAAGGCGCATGCCGAGGGCGCGTGGGTGCGCGAAGCCGCCGCCGCTTACGCCGACAAACGCGCGCGCCGATCCATGGTTCAGGCGGCGGAATAGTTGCGCCGCTATTGTTAGTCGCCCCGTCATTGCGAGGAGCGAAGCGACGAAGCAATCCAGTCTTTTCCTGTGTGTTTCTGGATTGCTTCGCTTCGCTCGCAACGACGCAAATTGGAGATACCAATGTCGACACCGAACACGCCGCTCTGGGAAGTTTTCATCCGCAGCCGCAACGGCCTCGCGCACAAGCATTGCGGCTCGCTGCACGCCGCCGACGCGACGCTGGCGTTACAGGCGGCGCGCGACATCTACACCCGGCGCGGCGAGGGACTTTCGATCTGGGTCGTGCCCTCCAGCGCGATCACCGCGTCCGATCCCGCCGACAAGGGCATGATGTTCGAGCCGGCGGAATCCAAAATCTACCGGCATCCGACCTTCTACGAGGTGCCGGAAGAAGTCGGACATATGTAGTTGGGATTCGCACGCGGAACCGATCGTCATTGCGAGGAGCGTGAGCTCCGAAGCAATCCAGCTCTTGCTTCTTGGCCTTCTGGATTGCTTCGCTTCACTCGCAATGACGGCGTTGAAATGAATTGCACATCACGAGGCACGCCGATGACCGCAGCTTCGATCGAAATTTCCGAAACGCCGCTGGTGCTGTACGCGCTGCGTCGCGCCGATGACGCGCTGGTGCTCGGCCATCGCCTGTCGGAGTGGTGCGGCCACGCGCCGATGCTGGAGGAGGACATGGCGCTCGCCAATATGGGCCTCGATCTGCTGGGGCAGGCGCGCGAACTTTACAGCTACGCCGCGAAAGTCGAGGGCAGGGACAATGACGAGGACAAGCTCGCTTACCTGCGCGACGTGCGGCAGTACCGCAATCTGCTGCTGGTCGAGCAGCAGAACGGCGATTTCGCCCGCACCATGACGCGGCAGTTCTTCTATTCCGCCTTCGCCGATCCTTACTGGCGCGCGATGACGGCGTCGCGCGACGCCACGCTCGCCGCCATCGCCGCGAAATCGGAGAAGGAAAGCGCCTATCACCTGCGCCATGCGTCGGAATGGATGGTGCGATTCGGCGACGGCACCGAGGAAAGCCACGCCCGCGCGCAGACCGCCATCGACGATCTGTGGGCCTTCACCGGCGAGATGTTCACGGTGGATGACGGCGAGCGTGGCCTGATCGATTCAGGCGTCGCCGTCGATCCGGAGACGCTGCGCCCGCAATGGCTCAGGACGGTGGCGGCCGTGCTCGGCGAGGCGACGCTCACGCAACCCACCAACGACTGGATGCAGAAGGGCGGCCGCATCGGCCATCACAGCGAGCATCTCGGCCATCTGCTCAGCGAATTGCAGTGGATGCAGCGTTCCTTTCCGGGGGCGTCATGGTGACCCCCTCGACCCACGACACCGAGTTGCGCCGGCGCGCGTGGGACGCCGCCGCGCAGGTGGTCGATCCGGAAATTCCGGTTCTGACCATCGCCGATCTCGGCGTTTTGCGCGAGGTTTCCGTGCATGACGGTGAAATTGAAGTCGCCATCACGCCGACTTATTCCGGCTGCCCGGCCATGAACATGATCGCGGTCGAAATCGAGGTGGCGCTGGAGCGCGCCGGCTTGCGCAGGCCGGTGGTGCGCACGGTGCTGTCGCCGGCCTGGACCACCGACTGGATGAGCGACGACGGCCGCCGCAAGCTGCGCGACTACGGCATCGCCCCGCCGCGGCCGGGCGCCGGCCGCCGCGCGCTGTTCGGCGTCGAGGAGGTGGCGTGTCCGCAATGCGGCTCGACCGACACCGAGACGCTGTCGGAATTCGGCTCGACCTCCTGCAAGGCGCTGTGGCGCTGCAACAGTTGTCGCGAGCCGTTCGATTACTTCAAGTGTCACTAGCGCCAATCGTCATTGCGAGGAGCGCAAGCGACGAAGCAATCCGGTCCTTCTTTGCGGCTTTCGGATTGCTTCGCGTTGCTCGCAATGACGGCGAAATTTCGAATGAAGCGAGCACGCCATGGCCACACCCCGTTTTCATCGCCTTCCCGTCAACGACCTGCGCCGCGAGGCCAATGACGCCATCTCGCTGACCTTCGCGATTCCGAAGGACCTCGCGGCCGACTACGCTTTCATGCCGGGCCAGTACCTGACCTTGCGCACCGCGATGGACGGCGAGGAGGTGCGGCGGTCCTATTCGATCTGCTCGGGTCCGGACGACGGCGAGATGCGCATCGCCATCAAGCGTGTCGACGGCGGCGCGTTTTCGAGTTGGGCCGCCGAGGATCTGAAGCCGGGCGACGCGCTCGACGTGATGACGCCGACCGGCCGCTTCGGCATCGCGCCCGCGCCGGAGGAAGCGCGCATCCATGTCGGTTTCGCCGCCGGCTCCGGCATCACGCCGATCCTGTCGATCATTCGCGGCGTGCTGGCGCGTGAACCACATAGCCGTTTCTTTCTGTTCTACGGCAACCGCTCCACCGACAACATCATCTTTCGCGAGGCGCTGGAGGAACTGAAGGACCGCTACATCGAACGGCTGTCGGTGTTCCATGTCATCTCGCAGGAAGATCAGGACATTCCGATCCTGCACGGCCGGCTCGACGCCGACAAGGTGCGGGTGCTGCTGCGCTGGCTGGTCCCGGCCGACAGTGTCGATCACGTCTTCATCTGCGGCCCGGCCGCCATGAGCGAACAGATCGAGGCGACCTGCCGCGAGATCGGCATCGCGCCCGAGCGCATTCACGTCGAGCGCTTCGTTTCGGAGTTCGGCGGCAAGGCGCGGCCGAAAGCCGTGGTGGCCGAGGGCGCGCCGCCGAAGGCCGTCGCCTCGCTGATTATCGACGGCAAGCGCCGCGACGTGCCGGTGGCGGAGGGCGAGGCCATCCTTGACGCCGCGTTGCGCGCCGGCATGGATCTGCCGTTCGCCTGCAAGGGCGGCATGTGCTCGACCTGCCGCGCCAAGCTGGTGGAGGGCGAGGCGCCGATGGATCTGAACTATTCGCTGGAGCCGTGGGAACTGGAGAAGGGCTACATCCTCACCTGCCAGGCGCATCCGACATCGGCGAAGGTCGTGGTCGATTACGACCAGGTGTGAGGGACAGGCTCGCGTCGTGGACGGATTTCCACACGGAAAACGTCGTCCCCGCGCAGGCGGGACCCGGACTCCGCAGCGGTTCGGTGTCTGTTGTCCTTTGATGGAAATAAAGGCGTCATTGCCGAGCTTGACCCGGCAATCCATCCTCTTGAAGCAAACCTCTTTTTTGATAGATGCGCGGGTCAAACCCGCGCATGACGTTTCCGTCTGAATTGAACCCGCTATAAAACAACCAGCGCCACGGGTAGGGGCCCTCGCCGGAGCCTGTCATCGGGCGGCGCTTCGCGCCGACCGGTTGGCGAGGACGACGTGGAGTTAGTTTCCGATCCCAAACTCAATCGTCCTTCGGCCGCTTGTCGTAGACCCGCCGGGCCTTGCCCTGCGAGCGCTGAAGCGAGTCCGGGGCGACGATATTGACCTTGCTGGAAATGCCGATCGTGTTCTTGATGTGAGTGACGATCTGCCGGGCGTGAGTGACGAGACCTTCGCCGTCCCAGCTTTCCGGCCGCGCCTCCGCCAGCACCGTCATTTCGTCCATGCGGCCCTCGCGCGTCAATTCGATCTGGAAGTGGCCGCCGCACCAGTCGGTGGCGAGCAGCACTTCCTCGATCTGGGTCGGGAAGACGTTGACGCCGCGCAGGATGATCATATCGTCGGAGCGGCCGGTGACCTTCTGCATCCGCCGCATTCCCGGCCGCGCCGTGCCGGGCATCAGCCGCGACAGGTCGCGGGTGCGATAGCGGATGATCGGAAAACCCTGCTTGGTCAGCGAGGTGAACACCAGTTCGCCGTTCTCGCCGTCGGGCAGCACCGCGCCGGTCTCCGGATCGATGATCTCGGGATAGAAGTGATCCTCCCAGATGTGCAGGCCGTCCTTGGTCTCGACGCATTCCTGGGCGACGCCGGGACCGATCACCTCCGACAGGCCGTAGATGTCGGTGGCGTTCATGTCGAAGGCGTGTTCGATCTCGCGGCGCATGGCGTTGGTCCATGGCTCGGCGCCGAAGATGCCGAACTTCAGCGAGCATTTTCGCGCGTCGAGACCCTCGCGGCCGAATTCGTCGAGGATCGCCAGCATGTAGCTCGGCGTCACCATGATGATGTCCGGCTTGAAGTCGTTGATGAGCTGCACCTGCCGTTCGGTCATGCCGCCGGAGACGGGAACGACGGTGCAGCCGAGCCGTTCGCCGCCGTAATGCGCGCCGAGGCCGCCGGTGAACAGGCCGTAGCCATAGGCGTTGTGCAGGATCATGCCCTTGCGGCCGCCGGCGGCGCGGATCGAGCGCGCCATCACGTCGGACCAGACCTCGATATCGGCGGCGGTGTAGCCGACCACGATCGGCTTGCCGGTGGTGCCGGACGAGGCGTGGACGCGGACCAGTTGCTCGCGCGGCACCGCAAACATGTTGAACGGGTAGTTGTCGCGCAGATCCGTCTTCACGGTGAAGGGAAACCTGGCGAGGTCGGACAGTTGCTTGAAGTCGGACGGATGGACGCCGTGAGCGTCGAACGCCTTCTTATAATGCGCGACGTTGTCGTAGGCGTGTCGCAGCGACCAGGCGAGGCGCTTGGTCTGCAAGGCCATGATCTCGTCGCGCGAGGCGCGCTCAGTGGCGTCCAGCACGAGGCCGTCGGCGGTTTTCGAAAGCGTGTCGGGGGAGGCCATCACTGTCGTCCTAGTCGTGGTGAGAAGTCTTGTCCGGCGCGGCGTCGACCATCGTGCCGCCGATCGTGCGCGAATAGCCGCGCAGTTCGGCGATCACCGTGCTGCCGTTGGCGGTGACGCGGATGTCGTAGATGCCGGAGCGGCCGGATTTCGAAACCTCGCGGGCGCTGGCCACCAGCCGGTCGCCGAGCTTGCCGGGACGGATGAAAGAGATGTTGCCGTGCGCCGCCACGGTGCGCTCGTTGTAGGAATTGCAGGCGAAGGCGAAGGCGGAATCGGCCAGCGTGAAGATGAAGCCGCCATGCGCGATGCCGTGGCCGTTGACCATCTCCGGCTTGACCGTCATCGCCAGCACCGCGCGGCCGGCGCCGATCTCGACGATCTCCATGCCGAGGCCGCGCGAGGCGTTGTCCTCCTTCCACATCGCGTCGGCGCAGGCGCGCGCCAGATCGTCCGGTGACAACGTCGTCGTGGTGCTCAATCGTTCCTCCCGATATCGCGCGGCCGCCTGCCGATGTTGAAACCGGGCTTTGCCGTCCGCAAGACCGGTGGCGGTCGGAGCGCCACAAGCCTATTGAATTAAACGATCGGTCAGTTAATTATTAGTCCAACCGGCCACGCTGTCAACGGCCGATCGATGCCGCCGCGCGCGGGAAAACGGGAGGAGCGATGACCATCACCTTGCAAAATCTCGCGTTGGACGCCTGGGTCGAGGCGCCGGGCGGCTTCGTCGATATCGTCAGCGCGGTGGACGGCCACACCGTGGCGCGGGCCTCCAGCGCCGGGCTCGATTTCGCCGCGATGGTGAAACATGCGCGCGAGGTTGGAGGCCATGCGCTGCGCGGCCTCTCGTTCCATCAGCGCGCCGACCGGCTGAAGGCGCTCGCGGCCTATGTGTCCGAACGCAAGGAACAGCTCTATCAGCTTGCCGGCGACACCGGCGCGAGCCGCCGCGACAACGCCGTCGATATCGAGGGCGGACTCGGCACGCTGTCGGCCTACGCCTCGCGCGGGCGGCGCGAACTGCCGGCCATGCCCTTCGTGGTCGAGGGCGAGGTGGAGGGGCTGTCGAAAAGCGGCAGCTTCGTCGGCCAGCATATTCTCTCGCCGCTGCACGGCGTCGCGGTGCATATCAATGCTTTCAACTTTCCGTGCTGGGGCCTCTTGGAAAAGTTCGCCCCGGCGTTTCTGGCCGGCGTGCCGGTGATCGCCAAGCCGGCGACCGCGACGGCCTACGTCACCGAGGCGCTGGTGCGGCTGATGCAGGAGTCCGGCGCGTTGCCGCCGGGTAGCCTGCAACTGATCTGCGGGGGCGTCGGCGACCTGCTCGATCATCTCGGCGGACAGGACGTGATCGCCTTCACCGGCTCGATCGAGACCTCCGAAAAGCTGCGCAACCATCCGAATATCGCGAAACATTCGATCCGCTTCGTCGCCGAGCGTGACTCGCTGAACGCCGCGCTGCTCGGGCCGGATATCGATCCGTCGCAGCCGGAGTTCGACCTGTTCGTGCGCGAGGTGGTGCGCGAGATGACGGTGAAGACCGGGCAGAAATGCACCGCGATCCGCCGCGTGCTGGTGCCGCGCGCGCAGGAGGACGCGGTGATCGCCGCGCTGAAAACCGCGCTCGGCGCGGTGAAGCTCGGCGATCCGCGCCGCGAGGACAAGGTGATGGGCCCGTTGGTCAGCCGCGTCCAGCGCGAGGCCGTGCGCGGGCAGATCGCCAGGCTGCAAGCCGAGGCCGAGATCGTGTTCGGCGATCCCGACCGCTGCGAGGCGGGCGGCGTCGACACGCAGGCCGGGGCCTTCATCGCGCCGGTGCTGTTGCGCGCGCGTGATCCCAAGACGGCGCGGCGCGTGCACGACACCGAGGCGTTCGGGCCGGTCGCCACCGTGATGGCTTACGACAGTCTCGATCAGGCCATCGATCTCGTTCAGCGCGGCGAGGGCAGTCTGGTGGCGTCGCTGTTCACCTACGACGACACGGTGGCGGAGGCGGTGGTGCTCGGCATCGCGCCGTTCCACGGCCGCGTGCTGATCGTCGATCGCGATTGCGCCAGGGAGTCCACCGGCCACGGGTCACCGATGCCGTCGCTGCTCCATGGCGGCCCCGGCCGCGCCGGCGGCGGCGAGGAACTCGGCGGCCTGCGCGCGGTCTATCACTACATGCAGCGCACGGCGATCCAGGGCTCGCCCGGCCGTCTCGCCGCCTTGACCGGCACCTGGATGAAGGGCGCGCCCGCGCCGCGCGCTGACGTGCATCCGTTCAAGCGCAACTTCAACGAACTGCGCGTCGGCGACACCATCGAGACCGCGAGCCGGCCTATCACCCTCGATGATATCGAGCATTTCGCGCACTTCACCGGCGACACTTTCTACGCCCACATGGACGAGGCGGCGGCGAAGGCCAACCCGTTCTTTCCGGGCCGCGTCGCGCACGGCTATCTGATCCTGTCGTTCGCCGCCGGCCTGTTCGTCGATCCCGCGCCCGGTCCGCTGCTGGCCAATTACGGCCTCGACAACCTGCGTTTCCTCAAGCCGGTGTCGCCGGACGATGTCATTCGCGTGCGGCTGACGGTGAAGCAGAAATCGCCGGCGCGGCGGCCGGAATACGGCGAGGTGCGCTGGGACGTCGAGGTCGTCAACCAGAACGACGAACCGGTCGCCCGCTACGACCTCCTGACCATGAGCGCGCGGCCGACCTAAGTCTTGTTGTTGCGAGGAGCACAAGCGACGAAGCAATCCAGAGCCCCCACCCCAACCCTCCCCCGCAAGCGGGGAGGGAGAAGGGAGGGGGAATTGCTTCGCGGAGCCTGTGCTCGGCGTGAAACACCGATCCGAGTGCTCGCAATGACGACCAGGGCGCAAGGTGGAAAATTGCCGGAATTGATCGTAAGGCAGGCAATTATTCTCTCTTGCCGCCGGTAAGCGATGGCTTTCATCTTATGTCGGCCGCGCCGTGGACGGCGATCCGGCGCGGGATATATAGCGGACCGGGATGCCCCGTCGCCGGCGCGACGGGCATTCGTTCGCCGCAGGCGCGTGGAGCCAGCCCTTGTCATTCGGTCCCGACATCGTTGTCTATTGCGGCCTGCTGATCGGCCTGGTTTTCGGCGCGGTGGGTCTCGTCAGCGGTTTCTGTCTGCTCAGCAGCCTGCGCGGCTGGTGGGGCGACGGCGACGGCAGGCTGGTGCGCACCTACGCGCTGGCGATCGGCGTCGCGGTGCTGGCGACGCAGCTTCTGGCGCTCGGCGGCTATGTCGATCTCGACCGCTCGATCTACCTGCAAAGCAGCTTTTCCGCGCCGCTGATGTTCGCCGGCGGCCTGATGTTCGGCTACGGCATGGTGCTGGCGAACGGCTGCGCCTCGCGGGCGCTGGTGCTGCTGGGGCGCGGCAATCTGCGCTCCTTCGTCGTGGTGGTGACGCTCGCCGTCGCCGCGCAGATGACGCTGAAAGGGCTGATCGCGCCGGCGCGGCTAACGCTATTACGGGCGACGCAAGGCACCCCCGACATCGTGTCGCTGCCGGGCCTGCTGGCGACGGTGGGCCTTAGCGCCGCCGCGGCGCGGGTGCTGGCGCTGGTGACGATCGGCGGCGGCCTCGCGCTGTTCGCGTTCGCGCATCCCGCGTTCCGCAGGTCGGGCGGCCAGATCGCCGCCGGCGTGACCATTGGTCTGCTGGTGGCGGCCGGCTGGTTCGCGACCGGGTTCCTCGGCGCCGACGATTTCAACCCGTCGCCGGTGACGTCGATGACTTACGTCGCGCCGGTCGCCGACGCGGTGCAATACGTCATGCTCTCCACCGGGCTCACGCTGAATTTCGGCATCGCGCTGGTCGGCGGCGTGGTGGCCGGCAGTTGCGTCACCGCGCTCCTGACCGGTCGTTTCAAATGGGACGGCTACACCTCGCCGGGGCACATGCTGCGCTCGATCGGCGGCGCGGTGTTGATGGGCGCGGGCGGCGCGATGGCGCTGGGCTGTTCGGTCGGACAGGGCCTCACCGGCCTGTCGACGCTGGCGCTGGCGTCGTTCGTCGCCGCGACCGGCATCGTCGCGGGAACCGCGTTCGGGCTGCGCGGCCCGTTGCAGGTGCGCGGGGCGGCCAAGGCGTAAGCCGCGCCCGGCGTCGGTCTATCGCGCGGCGCCCAAGAGCAGCGGCAACTGCCGCGGGCCGCGCACGGTGCCTTCCGACCAGGTGACCCGGCCCGCGGGGTCGAGCCGGAAATCGGGGATCCGTTTCAGCCACTCCTCGATGGCCACCGTCATTTCCATCCGCGCCAGATTGGAGCCGACGCAGCGGTGGATGCCGAGGCCGAACGCGGCGTGGCGGTTCTCCTTGCGGTCGATCAGCACCTTGTCGGCGTCGGGAAACATCGCCGGATCGCGGTTGGCGGCCGGGAATGACAACAGCACCATGTTGTCGGGCTTGACCGGGCAGCCGGCGATGGCGGTTTCCTTGATGACCTCGCGCGCCATGGTCACCGGCGAAAAGGCGCGCAGGAATTCCTCGATGGCGGTGGGCATCAGCGCCGGCTCGGCGATCAGCCGCTCGCGGTCCGCCGGCGTTTTCGCCAGATGCCACAGCGAGGCGCCGATCGCGCTCCAGGTGGTGTCGATGCCGGCGATCAGCAACAGCCGCAGCGAGCCCAGCACATGCATGTCCGACAGCGGCTGGCCGTCGGGGCCCTTGGCGTGCATCAGCGTCGAGATCAGATCGTCGGTCGGCTGTTTCTTGCGCGCCTCGATGTGTCCGACGAAATAGACCGCCATCTCGTTGACCGCGCGCATCATGGTGTCCTCGTCGGTGATGCCGAGTTCGAGGATTTCATGGATCCACTTGATGAACAGGTCGCCGTCAGCTTCAGGAATCCCCAGCATATGGGCGATGGCGCGCACCGGAATGTGTTTTGTGTAGCGCGCCGCCGCATCGACGCTTGGATCGCTGATGAACTGGTCGATCAGCTCGTTGCAGATTTCGCGCACGCGCGGTTCGAGTTTCTTGGTGGCGTCGGGCGTGAACGGCGGCAGCAGCAATTGCTTGGCCGGCTTGTGCTCCGGCGGATCGGAGGTAATCGGCGGCGCGGTCTGGGTGATCGGCGGGCGCGAATTGCGCACGATGATCCGCCGTGACGAGAAATGCTCGGTGTCATAGGCGATCGCCTTCACCGCCTCGTAGGTGGTCGGCATGTAGACGCCGAGAAAGCGGTCGGTGTGGACCACCGGGCTCGCGGCGCGCAACTCGTCCCAGATCGGGTAGGGGTTTTCGGTCCAGCGCGGGTCGGTGTGATCGAAGTCGGAAACCCAGTCGGTGACAGGAACGGGCTTGTTCATGGATGTCATCCTGGCTCAATCGGTTCGCGTCGTGAAACGGAGTCGTGGCGGCATGGCGACCCAAGGGGGCAAAGGCGGCTTCAATCCTCGGTGATGTCGATGGCTTCTTCGGGACAGTTGGATTTCGCCAGCCACGCCTTGTCCTCAAGGTCCTCCGGGACCACGCCGTCGCCGATGGCGTGGGCGTAGCCGTAGTCGTCGAGTTCGAACAGTTCCGGCGCCAGCGATTTGCAGCGGCTGTGACCCTGGCACTTGTCCGGATCGACGTGGATTTTGAGCTTGCCGGCCATGCGACGCGTACTCCCTCGATCCGCCGATCATGCGGCGGTTTCAAATCGTTCCAAAATCCTAGCCCGGCGATTTCAAGGACGCCAGCGCCATTCGGACCCGCCGCCGCCCGCGGCGTGGTGCTGGGCGGTATCGGATGCCGCGTGCGGCATACTGCCCTAGCGCGGGTCGATCGGGGTCGAGCCGCGCAGGCCGAGAATGTCTTCCAGCACCTGCGCCCCGGCGAGCAGGCCGGCCTCATTGCGCGGCCGCGCCACCATTTGCAGGCCGACCGGCAGGCCGCCTGCGGTGAAGCCGCACGGCAGCGACAGCGCCGGGCAGCACGCCACGGTGATGGCGTAGGCGATGCCCAGCCACTGCACGTAATTGTCGAATGTCGTGCCGTCGCATTCGGCGACGTAGCGTTGCTCGACCGGAAACGGCGCGACGATGGTCGCCGGGCACAGCAGCAGGTCGTAGGTCTCGAAAAAGGTCAGCGCGCGCTGCGCCAGCGCCACGCGCTGGGCCTCGGCGCGGGCGATGTCGTCGACGCTCAGCTTGAGGCCCTGCTCGATGTTCCAGATCACTTCCGGCTTCAGCAGATCGCGCTTGTCGCGCAGCAGCGGCGCCATGCCCATGGCGAATTCGAAGGCGCGCAGCACATGGAAGCACTCATGGGTCTCGCGCAGGTCGGGCTGGGCCTCCTCGACGATGACGCCGGCCTCCGCGAAGCGTTCCGCCGCCTTGCGGGTCAGCGCCGCCACCTCGGGATCGACCGGGAGGATGCCGAGATCGCGCGAATAGGCGACGCGCTTCGGTTTTTGACCGGAGCGCGCGGCGGCGCGGAACGAGGTCGGCAACAGCGGCAGCGAGATCGGATCGACGGGGTGCTCGCCGCTCATGGCGTCGAGCAGCAGCGCCACGTCCTCGACGTTGCGCGCCATCGGCCCCTGGACGCCAAGGGTGGCGTCAACCTTGAACCTCGGGGTGTGGGCGACGCGGCCGAAGCTCGGTCGCATTCCGACGATGCCGCAGAAACTCGCCGGGTTGCGTAGCGAGCCGCCCATGTCGGAGCCGTGCGCCAGCCACGCCGTGCCGCTGGCGAGCGCCGCCGCCGCGCCGCCCGAGGAGCCGGCGGCGGAGCGGGCGAGGTCCCACGGGTTGCGGGTCGCGCCGAACACCTCGTTGAAGGTGTTGCCGCCGGCGCCGAACTCCGGCGTGTTGGACTTGGCGTAGATCACCGCGCCGTTGTCTTCCAGCCGCTCCACCAGCACGTCGGACTTGTCCGGGACGTTGTCCTTGAAGATCGGCGAGCCGTGGGTGGTCAGCACGCCGGCGACCTCGTTGAGGTCCTTGATCGGTACCGGCAATCCCGCCAGCAGGCCGCGTTCGGTGGCGGGGCGTTGCATCAGCTTTTTGGCGTGCGCGCGGGCGCGGTCGAAACACAGGGTCGGCAGCGCGTTGACCTTGCCGTCGACCGCCGCGATGCGCGCCTCCAGCACGTCCAGCAGATCGAGCGGCGTCACCTCGCCGGATTTGAGCTTGGCCACGACGGCGGTTGCGGTGTCATGAATCAGGGATTGGTCCGCCACGGGGGCCTCCGTTGAAGTGTCGTGTCGTTGTCGCGGACGCCAATATATCGCGGTTCCGCGAAATGCCTAACGGATCGAATGGTGACCCGGCGCGGGGCTCAGCCCCAGCCGGCGGCGAGGCCGCCGTCGACGGTGAAGATCACGCCGCTGGTGTAGCCGGAACGGTCGGAGGCGAGGAACGCCATCAGGTCGGCGATCTCGCGCGGATGCGCCGGGCGCTTCAGGGGAAGCCCCGCCTGCAATTCGCGGTAGCGGCTTTCGTCGCCCAACTGATCGCGGGCGCGGGTCTTCATCAGCGTGACGTGGCGGTCGGTGCCGACCGGGCCGGGATTGATGCCGACGACGCGGATGTTGTCGGCGAGGCTCTTGCCGCCGAGCGCGCGGGTGAAGGCCATCAGCGCGGCGTTGCCGGCGCTGCCGGTGATGTAGTTGGCGTCGAACTTCTCGCCCGCCGCGCCGATGTCGTTGATGATGACGCCGTGGCCTTGCGCCTTCATGCGGGCGTAGATCAGGCGGGTGAGGTTGATGAAGCCGAACACCTTCAGGTCCCAGGCGTGACGCCAGGTCGCCTCGTCGATCTTGTCGAGCGAGCCGCCGGGAATGTCGCCGGCATTGTTGACCAGAACGTCGATGTCGCCGGCCGCCGCGGCGAGGCGGGCGATATCGTCGCTGTTGCGCAGGTCGACGATGTGGGTCGCGACATTGATCTGGTGGCCGGCGCGCAGCCGCTCGGCCAGCGCCGCCAGCAATTCGCCGTTGCGCGCGGCGAGATGCAGGTGGCAGCCTTCCTCGGCGAAGGCTTCCGCCGCCGCCGCCCCGATGCCCTTTGACGCGCCGGTGATGAGGACGCGCTTGCCGCGCAGGTGAAGGTCCATGGGAGGACTCCCGGTTTTATCAGAGACCGTCATGGCGAGGAGCGGAGCGACGAAGCAATCCAGTCCTTGCTTGTGGCTTCTGGATTGCTTCGCTTCGCTCGCAATGACGAAGGAGACGCATTCAGTGCGCGATCTCTACAAATACCCCTCGCCAGCTTCCGCCGCGAAGCGGCCGGGATCGCCTTCCCAGACGATGCGCGCGTGTTCGAGCACGTAGACGCGGTCGGCGTGCGGCAACGCGAAGGTGACGTTCTGCTCGCCGAGCAGCACGGTGATGGACGTGGTCTGCCGCAACTTCTCCAACGCCTTCGACAACAGTTCGAGGATCACCGGGGCGAGCCCGAGCGTCGGCTCGTCGAGGATCAGGATCTTCGGCTTCATCATCAGCGCGCGGCCGATCGCCAGCATCTGCTGCTCGCCGCCGGACAGCGTCTGCGCCATCTGGCCCTGCCGCTGCTTGAGGATCGGGAACAGCTCGAACAGCCATTCGAGCTGCTTCTCCTGCTCCGCCGGCTCAAGATGCTGGCCGCCGAGGTCGAGGTTTTCCCGCACCGTCATCTCGCCGAACAGTTCGCGCGTCTCCGGGCATTGCACCAGGCCGCTGCGGGCGATTTTCGCCGCGCTGGTGCCGCGCAGCTTCTCGCCGTCGCGGATGATCTCGCCGCTATAGGGCAGGAAGCCGGAGATGGTGTTGAACAGCGTGGTCTTGCCGGCGCCGTTGAGGCCGACGATCGAGACGAACTCGCCCTGATGGACATGGATCGAGACCTTGTCGAGCGCCTGCGCCTTGCCGTAGTGGACGCTGACGTTCTCGACCTGCAACAGCGGCACCTTGTCGGTGAAATCGGCCTCGGGCCGCGCCGAGGTCTCGATGGCGCCGCCGAGATAGACCCGGCGCACCGTCTCGTTGCGCATCACCTCGTCGGCGCGGCCGGTGGCGATCTCCTCGCCGAGATACATCGCCAGCACGCGGTCGACCAGCGCCGCCACGCTCTTGACGTTGTGGTCGACCAGCATCACCGCGCGGCCCTCGTCGCGAAACGAGCGGATCAGGTCGGAGAAGGTCGCGACCTCCGCCAGCGTCAGCCCGGCGAACGGCTCGTCCACCAGCACCACCTTGGGATCGCGGGCGATCGCCTTGGCGAGTTCGAGGCGGCGCAGGTCGGCGAACGGCAGCGTCGGCGGCCGCCGGTGCATCACCTCGCCAAGCCCGACCCGTTCGGCGATCCACTTGGCGCGCTCGGTCAGCGCCTTGTCGGGAAACAGCATCAGGAGGCTGTCGGGCAACAGCGCCACCATGATGTTTTCCAGCACGGTCTGCCGGTTCAGCGGCCGCGAGTGCTGGAACACCATGCCGAAACCCTGGCGCGCGATCTTGTGCGCCGGCAGCCCGGCGACGTTCTGGCCCTGGAAGCGCACGGTGCCTTCGGTCGGGCGCTCGATGCCCATGATGGCCTTCATGGCGGTGGATTTGCCGGAGCCGTTCGGACCGATCAGGCCAAAAATCTCGCCGCCGTGAACGTCGAAGTTGAGGTTCTTGACGGCGGTGAGGCCGCCGAACTTTTTCGTCAGTCCGCGGATTTCGAGGACGGGGGCGGTGGCGGGAGCGCTGGTCATGAACGTGCCTCGCGTGACAGCACCGATCCAAGGAAGCCGTTGGGGAAGAACAGGATGACGAGAAGGGCGACGGCGGAGACGATGAAGGTCGCAAGTTCCCCGGTCGGCCGCAGGAACTCGCCGGCGACGATCAGGAAGATGGCGCCCAGCGCCGCGCCCAGCACGGTGCGCCGTCCGCCGAGCACGGCGGCGACGATCACCTGCACGCCGACCGCGATATCGACCACGGTGCCGACCGAGGCGGTGCCGAAGTAGAACACCAGGAGCGCGCCGGACAGGCCCGAGAAGAAGGCGCTGACGATGAACGCCGCCAGCTTGTGCTTGACGATGTTGAAGCCGAGCGCGCCGGCCTGCACCGGATCCTGGCCGCTGGCCTGCAACACCAGTCCGACCGGCGATTGCGACAGCCCGAACAGGATCGCCGCGCTGACGGTCATGAAGCCGAGCGCGATCCAGTAGTTGACGCCGGCGTCGATCGACAGCACGTCGGGAATGGTGAGGCCGATCTCGCCGCCGGTGAGATCGGCGAACACCACGATGAAGCTTTGCAGCATCAGGACCGCGACCAGCGTGGTGAGGCCGAAATAGGGGCCGCGCACCCGCAGCGCCGGCAGCGCCAGCACGAAGCCCGCGATCACCGCCGCCACCGCGCCGAGCGCGATGGAGGGATACATCGGCATGCCGTAGTGATTGTTGAGAATGCCTGCGGTATAGGCGCCGGTGCCGATCAGGAAGGTCGGGCCGAAGTTGACTTCGCCGGCGAAGCCGAACAGCAGGTCCCACGACATCGCGAACACGCCGAAGTAATAGGCCACCGTCAACAGGCCGAGAACGTAGCCCGAGACATACCACGGCAGCGTCGCCGCCAGGATGACGACGATCAGCGAGACGCCGAACAGGGGAGATTTGAAAAAGTTCATCATCTCAGCGCCTCCCCAGCAGGCCCTGCGGCCGGATGTACATCACGATCACCAGCAGCAACAGCGCCGGGATCGACCGGTAGGCGGGCGAGATCATGTAGGCGGTGAAGGTTTCGAGATAGCCGACCACGAACGCCGCGATCAGCGATCCGGAGACGCTGCCGAGGCCGCCGAGCACGACGATCGAGAACGCGCTCGCGGTCAGGGGGCCGACGCTGTAGGAGCTGACGCCGAGGAACATGCCGAGCAGCACGCCGGCGATGCCGGCCAGAACGCCGTAGATAGCCCAGACCACGATGTAGACGTTGGTCAGCTCGAAGCCGAGAATGGTGACGCCGCGCGGGTTCATCGACGCCGCCAGCACCACCTTGCCGGTGCGGGTACGGTTGACCAGCACCCACAACAGCCCGATCACCAGGCAGCACACCGCCGCGGTGAACAGTTCGTTCGTAGGTGTGCGGACGCCGACGATGTTGACCACGCCCTCGATGATCGGCAGCACGGTCTTGGCGTTGTTGGTGAAGAAGTAGGCGATCGCCTCCTGGATCATGATGCCCCAGAGCAGCGTCGCGGTGAGGACGAAGATTTCCTTCTCCTCGTTGGGAATCTTGGTGGAGCGCTGGATCGGCTGCACCACCGTGAAGTAGGTGGCGAGCGACAGGAGCGCCGCGATCGCGACGCCGACCAGCGCGCCGGAATAGCTGTCGAGCTGGAACACGCTCGCCGCCGCCCAGGCGGCCACCGCCGCGGCCACCATGATGGCGCCGTGCGACAGGTTCAACACGCCGGAAACGCCGAAGATGAGGGTGAAGCCGGTCGCGCCCAGCGCGTAAAGCGCGCTGATGGCGAAACCGTCGATCAGGATTTGCAGGGCAAGCATCGACACCAGCCATGGCGGCTTTCGCCGCGCCAATCGGGAGATCGTGAGATGAAGGGAACGCCTCCCGGACGGTGAAACGTCCGGGAGGCGAGGGGCTTCAGTTGGCGAACTTGATGAAGCTCGGGAACTTCAACCCGGCGCTGGCCACTTCCTTCGGCCAGACGGCGACCTGCTTGCCGTCCTGCCATTGCAGGATCAGGCCGGTGATCAGGCCCTTGCCGTATTTCAGGCCGTGGGTGAACTTGTCGTCCTTGCCGTAGAACTGGACGCGGCCGATGGTGCCTTCCCAGTCGGTCTTTTCCATCGCCTCCACCATCTTGTCGGAGTCGGTGGAGCCGGCGCGCTTGATGGCGTCGGCGATCATGTAGACCTCGTCATAGGCGGTATAGCCGGCATAGGACGGATAATTGCCGAACTTCTTCTTGAAGTTCTCCGCGAACGGCACCGACTTCGGCGTCACCGCGACGCCCGGACCCGACACGCCCTGATAGAGCACGCCATCGGCGGCGTTGTTGGTGTCCTTGCCGAAGGTCGAGTTGGTGGCCTGCGAGGAAATGCCGAACATCGGGATCGGCACCTGCTGGTTCTTCCACTGCACCGTCGGCTGCACGCCGACATGCGAGATGCCGGTGATGATCACGTCGGGCTTGGCGGCTTCGATCTTGTTGAAGATCGGCGTGAAGTCGGTGGTGTCCGGCGAGAAGCGGATGTGATCGAGCACCTTCAGGCCGATTTTCGGCAGGCATTCCTGATAGCCGATGTCGAGCGGCTTGGTCCAGGCGGCGTCCTCGCTCATGATGACGGCGGTTTTCATCTTCTTGCCATCGACCAGGAGTTCCTTGGCGGCGTCGCAGACCGACAACGCCAGCGCCGCCGAGGTCAGGTAGCCGTGGAAGGTGTATTTGTTCTTGTCGTAATTGTCATGAATCGCGCGGGTGATCTCGTTCGAGGCCGCGCCGGGGGTGATCATCAGTGTCTTCAGGCGCGAGGCCCAGGGCTCAAGCGCGAGAACGACCTCGCTGATGTAGCTGGTGATGACCGCGTTGACCTTGTCCTCGTTGACGGCGCGCTGGAAGGCGCGAACCGAGTCGGCGGAGGAGGAGTGGTTGTCGTAGGGGACGATCTGGATCTGCCGTCCGTCGACGCCGCCCTTGGCGTTGATTTCGTCGGCGGCCATCTGCGCGGCCTGCGGGATCGACGCGCCGGCGATGGCCTGCGCCTCGGCGATGACGCCGATCTTGATCGGGTCGGCCGCCTGGGCCGCGCTGCTCAAGCTCAGCCCGATCGCGGTGGCCCCGAGTAAGATGAGCGACATCGCCGTGCGGCGGGGTGTGGTGGGAGTCATGGTGTTTCCTCTTTGTGCTGACTGGACGCTTATTGTTTAAGTTTTCGATCTGTTCAGCGCGCGTCGGATGCAGGACGACGCGGGGACCCGAGAGCGAGAGTAGGATGCGGAATATGCCTCACCGGCTGGCGAGGTCAACACTGCAGTGCAGCGTTGCGGGATCATAGACTTTCGATGTATGCGCCGGCTGCGTTATGCTCGCGGCGTCGCCATCCGCGCGCATCTCAACCGACGCGTCGTTCGAACCGGAAGGAATCCCCATCGTGAGCCAACAGCAAAAGACCTATCGAATCGCCGTCATTCCCGGCGACGGCATCGGCAAGGAGGTCATGCCCGAGGGCTTGCGGGTGATGGAGGCGGCGGCCGGCAAGCACGGCGTCCGACTGCATTTCGATCATTTCGATTTCGCGTCGTGGGATTACTACGACAAGCACGGGCAGATGATGCCCGACGACTGGAAGGACAAGATCGGCGCGCACGACGCGATCTATTTCGGCGCGGTCGGCTGGCCCGCGAAGATTCCGGATCACGTCTCGCTGTGGGGATCGCTGCTCAAATTCCGGCGCGAGTTCGACCAGTATGTCAACCTGCGCCCGGTGCGGCTGATGCCCGGCGTGCCGTCGCCGCTCGCCGGCCGCAAGCCCGGCGACATCGATTTCTGGGTGGTGCGCGAGAACACCGAGGGGGAATATTCCTCGGTGGGCGGGCGGATGTTCGAAGGCACCGAGCGCGAATTCGTCACGCAACAGACCGTGATGACCCGCACCGGTATCGACCGCATCCTCAAATTCGCGTTCGAGCTGGCGCAGTCGCGGCCGAAGAAGCACCTGACCTCGGCCACCAAGTCCAACGGCATTTCCATCACCATGCCGTACTGGGACGAGCGCGTCGAGGCGATGGCGAAGACCTACCCGCAAGTGAAGTGGGACAAGTACCACATCGACATCCTGACCGCGCATTTCGTGCTGCATCCGGACTGGTTCGACGTGGTGGTCGGCTCCAACCTGTTCGGCGACATCCTGTCCGATCTCGGCCCGGCCTGCACCGGCACCATCGGCATCGCGCCGTCCGGCAACATCAACCCGACCGGCGATTTCCCGTCGGTGTTCGAGCCGGTGCACGGCTCGGCCCCGGACATCGCCGGGCAGGGCATCGCCAACCCGATCGGCATGATCTGGTCGGGCGCGATGATGCTGGAACATCTCGGCGAGCGCGTCGCCGCGAAAGCCATCGTCGACGCCATCGAGCGCACGCTGGCGGAGCGCACCCTGCGCACCCGCGACCTCGGCGGCAACGCCGACACCACCGCCTGCGGCAAGGCGGTGGCGGAGATGGTGGAGTAATTATCCAATCGTCTCGGCCGTCATTGCGAGGAGCGTGAGCTCCGAAGCAATCCAGGGGCCGCGTGGTAAAGGGCTGGATTGCTTCGCTTCGCTCGCAATGGAGAAGGGGGGCCTGAGACGGAGAGGGGGCCGGACCGCGATCTACGTCGCCACACCCGCCACCGCCAGCACCGCGTGCAGCAGCACGTTGGCGCCGGCGCTGCAATCGGCTTGCGTGGCGTCCTCAAGCTCGTTGTGGCTGACGCCGTCCTTGCAGGGCACGAAGATCATCGCCGCCGGGATCACGGCGGCGACGTTGCAGGCGTCGTGCCCCGCGCCGGAGGTGATGCGGCGGTAGCTGTAGCCGAGTTCGGTGGCGGCGGCCTGCACCGCGTCCACCAGTCTGCCGTCGAAGATCGTCGGCGGCTTGCGCCAGATCTGGTCGAGCGCGATGGCGACGCGGCGGCGGCCGGCGATGTCGCCCAGCGCCGCGCGGATGTCGTGATCCAGCGCGTCCATGATCGCCGCGTCGGGGCTGCGGACGTCCAGCGTGAACGCGATCTCGCCCGGAATGACGTTGCGCGACGGGTTGGCGATGTTGACCTCGCCGATGGTGGCGACGGCGTGGGGGGCGTGGCTGGCCGCGATCTTCTCGATCGCCAGCGCCAGTTCCGACAGCGCCGACAGCGCGTCGCGCCGCAACGGCATCGGTGTGGTGCCGGCGTGGCTCTCGAAGCCGGTGACGCGGCCGTCGTACCAGATGATGCCCTGGCCGCGGTCGACCACGCCGATGGTCTTGCCCTCGGCCTCCAAGAGCGGCCCCTGTTCGATGTGCAGTTCGAGGAAGGCGCCGAGCTTGCGTTGGCCGACCGGCTCGCTGCCGCGATAGCCGATGCCGTCGAGCGCCTCCCGGACGGTGACGCCGGCGGCGTCCTTGCGGCTCCAGATGTCCTCGGTGGTGTAGTCGCCGGCATAGGTGGCCGACGCCATCATCGCCGGCGCGAAGCGCGAGCCTTCCTCGTTGGTCCAGTTGATGATGCACAGCGGCATTTCGGTCTCGATGCCGGCGTCGTTCAGCGTCCGCACCACTTCCAGCGCGGCCAGCGTGCCGAGGATGCCGTCATACTTGCCGCCGGTCGGCTGGGTGTCGAGATGCGAGCCGATGCCGAGCGGCGGCTTTGACATGTCGCGCCCCTTGCGCAGGCCGAACATCGAGCCGAGCGCGTCGACATGGACTTCAAGACCCGCCGCCGCGCAGGCGTCGCGGAACCAGTCGCGCACCTGCTTGTCCTCCGCGCCCAGCGTCAGCCGCCGCACGCCGCCCTTGGCGGTCGCGCCGAATTGCGCGGTCTCGTGGATGGCGCCCCACAGGCGTCCGGAATCGATTTGCAGGTTGGACGGTTTGGCGCTCATGCGACGGCTCCCGGCAAGACAAGGCGGCGACGAAGGGGCCGCCGGTTTTCATTGCCGCGCAAGCGCCGGCGCGTCAACCGCGCGTGCCACGCCGGCGCAAGGGGAAAATACGATTGGACATTGCGCCGGACTTGTGGCCCATTTCCCGCAAAGAAAATTTTCCCGCAACAGAACCTTTCGCGCGGCCTGCGTTGCCCGCGGAGAGCAACGGGGAGCGGTCCGGTGGGGTGTGGCGCGAAAGCGGCCCGGAACGGGGATGAGGATCTGCCGAGCCATCGGGCGCGGCTGGCTTGTCGCGCCGGCGACCCCTCGCAGACCGCCGGCGTCGCGCCGGGTTTCGTGCAGGGCAACCTCGCGATCCTTCCCGAACGGGACGCCGCCGCGTTCCATCGCTTTTGCCAGCTCAATCCGAAACCGTGTCCGATCATCGGTATTTCCGAGGTCGGCGACCCGCGCATGCCCGCGCTCGGCCGCGATCTCGACATCCGCACCGATCTGCCGCGCTACCGGGTGTGGCGCGACGGCGTTCCGGTCGCCGAGCCGCTCGATATCACCGACCACTGGCGCGACGATCTGGTGGCCTTCGTGATCGGCTGCTCGTTTTCCTTTGAGGAAGCGCTGCTCGCCGACGACATTCCGATCCGCCACATCGAATGCGGCGTCCGGGTGCCGATGTACCGGACCAGCATCGCATGCCGCCCGGCCGGCCCCTTCGCCGGGCCGATGGTGGTGTCGATGCGGCCGTTGAGGCCGGCCGACGCCATCCGCGCCGTGCAGATCACCTCGCGTTTTCCCTCGGTCCATGGCGCGCCGGTGCATCTCGGGCTGCCACACGCGATCGGCATCGCCGATATCGGCAAGCCGGATTACGGCGACCCGGTGCCGATCCACGACGACGAAATCCCGGTGTTCTGGGCTTGCGGCGTGACCCCTCAGGCGGTGATCGCGGCGGCCAGGGTGCCGTTCGCCATCACCCACGCGCCGGGACTGATGCTGGTGACCGACCTCAAGAACAAGGACCTTGCCGTGCTTTGACGCTTTACCTTAATTTTCAATCGGCGGAACGACAACGAGCCGAAACAAAAATCGCTGAAACAACATCAGTTGACGGGAGAGAAAACATCATGTCCATCACGCGCCGAACCGTATTGCTGGGAGCGACCGCTTCCGCCGCCCTGCTGCCGCTCGCGGCCCGCGCCCAGGCCAAGGAAGTGGTGATCGGGGTCATCTATCCGCTGTCCGGGGCGAGCGCACAGATCGGCGTCGATGCGCAGCGGGCGTTCGAGACCGCCGCCGACATCATCAACAACAAATACGATTTCGACCTGCCGCTGGCGCGCGATGAAGGGCTGCCCGGTCTTGGCGGCGCGAAAATCCGCCTGGTGTTCGCCGACCATCAGGCCGATCCGCAGAAGGGCCGCGCCGAGGCCGAGCGCCTGATCACGCAGGAGAAGGTCTGCGCCATCATCGGCACCTATCAGAGCGCCGTCGCCGTCACCGTCAGCCAGATTTGCGAACGCTACCAGATCCCGTTCCTGTCGGCCGACAACTCCTCGCCGAGCCTGCATCGCCGCGGGCTGAAATTCTATTTCCGCGCCGCCCCCCATGACGAGATGTTCTCGAAGGCGATGTTCGACTTCTTCGATGCGCTGAAGAAGAAGGGCCAGAAGATCGAGACGCTGTCGCTGTTCCACGAGGACACCATCTTCGGCACCGACTCGGCCAACGCCCAGCTCGCGCTGGCCAAGGAGCGCGGCTACAAGGTGGTGGCCGACATCAAGTATCGCGCCAACTCGCCCTCGCTCACCGCCGAGGTGCAGCAGCTCAAGGCGGCCAACGCCGACGTGCTGATGCCGTCGAGCTACACCACCGACGGCATCCTGCTGGTCAAGACCATGGCCGAACTGGGCTACAAGCCGCACGCCATCGTGGCGCAGGACGCCGGCTTCTCCGAGAAGGCGCTCTATGACGCCGTCGGCGACAAGCTGGAAGGCGTGATCTCGCGCGGCAGCTTCTCGCTCGACCTCGCCAAGAAGCGGCCGATGGTCGGCGTCGTCAACGACATGTTCAAGAAGCGCTCGGGCAAGGATTTCAACGACTATTCGTCGCGGCAGTTCATGGGCCTGATCGTGATGGCCGACGCCATCAACCGCGCCAAGTCCACCGACGGCGAGAAGATCCGGCAGGCGCTGGTCGCCACCGACATGCCGGGCGATCACACCATCATGCCGTGGAAGCGGGTCAAGTTCGACGCCCAGGGCCAGAACAACGACGCCGACCCGGTGCTGTTGCAATACGTCAACAAGAATTTCGTCACCATCTTCCCGGAGCAGGCGGCGGTGGCGGAAGCGATCTGGCCGATGAAGTAGTTAGTTGCCTTTCCGTCATTGCGAGCGAAGCGAAGCAATCCAGTTCTTCCTTCGCGGCCCCTGGATTGCTTCGTCGCTTCGCTCCTCGCAATGACGGCGGGGCTTGTTGACGAATTTGCAGCACGAAAAGCGTCGTCCCCGCGAAGGCGGGGACCCAGTACTCCGGTGAACTGCAATTTGGCGCTGGGCCCTCATCATTGAGCCACAAGCGCCGGGGCCATGGGTCTCCGCCTTCGCGAGGACGACGAAAGATGATGGAGCAACATCTTTGACAGCCGAGACCATCATCCAGAGTCTGGCGAGCGGCCTGTTGATGGGCTTGCTCTACGGCCTCATCGCCGTCGGGCTTTCGCTCATCTTCGGCCTGATGAACATCGTCAATTTCGCCCATGGCGAATTCCTGATGCTGTCGATGTACGGCGCCTTCTTCCTGTTCGCGTTCTTCGCCATCGATCCCTTGCTGTCGATGCCGCTGGTGGCGGCCGGCATGTTCGTGTTCGGGGCCGCGATCTATCTGTTGATCGTCCGCTTCGCGATGCGGGCGAAGACCAATGTCGGCATGGTGCAGATCTTCGCCACCTTCGGCCTCGCCATCGTGCTGCGCGGGCTGGCGCAGTATTTCTTCACACCGGATTATCGCAGCATCACCAACTCGTGGCTCGGCGGCAAGACGGTGTCGATCGGCGGCATCTTCCTGCCGGTGCCGCAACTGGTCGGCGCGGCGCTGGCGATCGCCGCCTTCGGCGCGCTGTATGTCTTCATCAAGCGCACCGACTTCGGCCGCGCGCTGGAGGCGACGCGCGAGGACGCCGGCGCGGTGGCGCTGGTCGGCATCGACCAGAACCGGGTGTTCGCGCTGGGCTGGGGGCTCGGCTCGGCGCTGGTCGGGCTCGCCGGCGCGATCATGGCGACGTTCTTCTACATCTATCCCGATGTCGGCGCCTCGTTCGCGCTGATCGCCTATGTCGTGGTGGCGCTGGGCGGCTTCGGCAGCGTGTTCGGCGCCTTCGCCGGCGGCATCCTGGTCGGATTGGTGGAGGCGACGACGGCGCTGGTGATGCCGCCGTCGCTCAAGGCGGTCGGCATCTATGCCGTCTATCTGCTGGTGGTGTTCATTCGCCCGCGCGGGCTGTTCGGATCGATCTGATGCACGACGTCACTCACGCCGTCCGCCGCCGCCGCGACCTGATCGTCGCCGCCGTCCTCATAGCGCTTGCGGCCTGCGTGCCGCTGTTCGTCAAGGACGTCTACGCCCAGAACATCATGGTGCTGACCCTGATGTATGCCGGACTGTCGCAGAGCTGGAACATCCTCGGCGGCTATTGCGGCCAGATTTCGCTCGGCCATGCGCTGTATTTCGGGCTCGGGGCCTATGTCACCGCCATCCTGCTCACCAAGTTCGGCGTGCTGCCATGGTTCGGCATGCTCGCCGGCGGCGTGATCTCGGCCGCGATCGCGCTGGCGCTGGGCTATCCGACCTTCCGGCTCGGCGGCCATTACTTCGCCATCGCCACCATCGTCATCGCCGAAATCGCCTTTCTGCTGTTCCTGAACTGGGACTGGGCCGGCGCCGCGCTCGGCATCGACATCATGGTGCGCGAGGATAGCTGGGCGAAATTCCAGTTCACCCGCTCCAAGCTGCCGTATTTCTACTTCGCGCTGCTGTTCGCCGCCGTCGCCTGGCTGGTGACCTGGTGGCTGGAGAACTCGAAGTGGGGCTACTGGTGGCGCGCGGTGAAGGACAATCCGGACGCGGCGGAGAGCCTCGGCGTCGTGGTGTTCAAGTCGAAGATGGGGGCGGGGGCGATCTCGGCGTTCCTCACCGCGATCGGCGGTGCGTTCTACGCGATGTTCGTGTCCTACATCGATCCCGACGCGGTGATGAGTTTTCAGTTCTCGCTGCTGATCGCGCTGCCGGCGGTACTGGGCGGCATCGGCACGCTGTGGGGGCCGGTGCTTGGCGCGGCGGTGCTGATCCCGGTCACCGAACTGACGCGCTCGTTCATCGGCGGCTCCGGGCGCGGCGTCGATCTGATCGTCTACGGCAGCCTGATCGTCATCGTCTCGCTGATGCGGCCCGACGGCCTGCTCGGGCTGTTCTCGCGCAAGCGCAAGGTGGAGGCGGCGCGATGACGGCTCTGCTGGAAACCCGTGGCGTCTGGCAGCGCTTCGGCGGCCTGATCGCCAACGCCGACGTGTCGATCTCGGTCGGGCGCGGCGAGATCGTCGGCCTGATCGGGCCGAACGGCGCGGGGAAGTCGACGCTGTTCAATCTGATCGCGGGGGTGCGGCCGCCGACGCAAGGCACCATCTGGCTCGATGGCGAGGACATCACCGCAACGCCGGCCACCGAGCGCTGCCGGCGCGGCATCGCGCGGACTTTTCAAGTGGTGAAAAGCTTCGAGACCATGTCGGTGATCGACAACGTCATCGTCGGCGCCCTGATCCGCACCACCGAGATGCGCGCGGCGCGGCGCAAGGCGTTCGAGGTGCTGGAATTCTGCGGCCTCGGCGCGCGCGCCGAGGTGATGGCGTCGGAGCTCATTCCCTCCGAGAAGCGGCGGCTGGAAGTGGCGCGGGCGCTGGCGACCGAGCCGAAACTGCTGCTGCTCGACGAGGTGCTCACCGGGCTGACGCCGCTGGAGGCGCAAACCGGCGTCGAACTGGTGCGCCGCGTCCGCGACACCGGCGTCACCGTGCTGATGGTCGAGCACGTCATGGAGATCGTCATGCCGCTGGTGGACCGCGCCATCGTGCTCGATCTCGGCAAGGTGCTGGTCGAGGGCCGGCCTGCCGACGTGGTGCGCGATCCGAAGGTCATCGCCGCCTATCTGGGGGATCGCCATGCTGTCGGCGCGTGATCTGACCACCGCCTATGACGGGCTCGTCGCGATTTCCGGCGTCTCCATCGACGTCGCCAAGGGCGAGGTGGTCTGCGTCGCCGGCGCCAACGGCGCCGGCAAGTCGACGCTGCTGAAAACCATCGCCGGCGCGGTGCGGCCGCGTAGCGGCACCGTCACCTTCGACGGCGCGCGCATCGACGGCGTCGCGCAGCACCTCATCACCGCGCGCGGCATCGCCTACGTGCCGGAAAACCGCCGGCTGTTTCCCAGCCTCACGGTCGACGACAACCTGCGGCTCGGCAGCTACCTCTACCGCGGCAAAGCCGACCGCGACGAGCCGCTGACGCTGGTGTTCCAGCTTTTTCCGAGGCTCAAGGAGCGGCTCGACCAACTGGCCGGCACGCTGTCCGGCGGCGAGCAGCAGATGCTGGCGATCGGCCGCGCGCTGATGACGCGGCCCCGCCTGCTGATGCTGGACGAGCCGTCGCAGGGCATCATGCCGAAGCTGGTGGACGAGATTTTCCGGGCGGTGCTGGAAATCCGCAAGACCGGCATGACGGTGCTGATCGTCGAGCAACGCATGGCCGAGGTGCTGGAGATCGCCGACCGCGCCTATATCCTGCAAACCGGGCGGGTGCAGATGCAGGGCCCGGCGGCGGACATTCGCGGCAATCCCGACGTGCGCAAGGCGTATCTGGGGCTGTGAGTTGGTCTCTCTCCGTCATTGCGAAGGGGCCACCGCCGTCATTGCGAGCGAAGCGAAGCAATCCAGCTCTTTCTTCGCGGCCCCTGGATTGCTTCGTCGGCTTCGCCTCCTCGCAATGACGGCGGTCAGTGGCCGTGCCAGTGCTCGGGCGGCTCCAGCCCGAACGTCGTGTTCAAATCCGCGATCTGTTGCGGCGATAGATAGCGCGGGTTCAGGCCGCGCAGCAGCAGATAGAGTTTTGCCGTTTCCTCCAGTTCCTCGGTGGCGAACACCGCGCTTTCCAGCGTCTCGCCGGCCACCACCGGGCCGTGATTGGCGAGCAGCACCGACGCATATTTCCCGGCGAGGCCCTTGATGGCCTCGGCCACCGCCGGGTCGCCGGGTCGGAAGTAGGGCACCAGCGCAGTCGGGCCGCAGCGCATCAGGTAATAGGGCGTCAGCGGCGGCAGCGCCGCGCGCGGATCGATCTCCGGCAGCATCGACACCGCGACGCTGTGGGTCGAATGCAGATGCACCACGGCGCGGGCTTTGTCGCGGGTCTGGTAAAGCGCGGCGTGCAGCGGGATTTCCTTGGTCGGCGGGTCGCCGCTGGTCAGGCGGTGGCCGGCGTCGAGCCGGGCGATGCGGGCCGGGTCGAGGAAGCCGAGCGAGGCGTTGGTCGGCGTCACCAGCCAGCCGCCGTCATCGAGCCGCACGCTGATATTGCCGGAGGAGCCCGGCGTCAGCCCGCGCTCGAACAGCGAGCGACCGAACCGGCAGATAGCCTCGCGCAATTTGTTTTCCGTCATGGTTGCATTTGTCCCATGCTTTGGCGGCGCGGCCAAGCCGTGATAGGCAGAGAGCAACAAGGAAACAGGGAAGCGCACCATGGCTGTCTCCGCGCAACGCATCGCCGTGATCGGGTTGGGCTCGATGGGCTTCGGGATGGCCGCCTCGCTGCTGCGCGCCGGTTTTGCGGTGACCGGATGCGACGTCGCGGCGGACAGCGTCGCCCGCTTCACCGCGGCCGGCGGCCGGGGCGCGCGAAACCCCGCCGAGGCGGCGCGGGAGGCGGAGGTGGTGGTCAGCGTCGTGGTCAACGCGGCCCAGACCGAGGCGGTGCTGTTCGGCAAGGACGGCGCGCTTGAGGCGATGGCGCCGGGCGCGGTGTTCGTCTCGGCCGCGACCATGGATCCGGAGATCGCGCGGCGGCTGGCGGCGCGGGTCGAGGCGAGCGGCCGGCTCTATCTCGACGCGCCGATCAGCGGCGGCGCGCAGCGCGCGGCGCAGGGCGAACTGACCATCCTCGCCTCGGGAAGCCCGGCCGCCTTCGCCAAGGCGCGGCCGGCGCTCGACGCCATGGCCGCGAAACTCTACGAACTGGGCGAGGAACCGGGGCAGGGCTCGGCCTTCAAGATGATCAACCAGTTGCTGGCCGGCGTCCACATCGCCGCCGCCTCCGAGGCGATCGCCTTCGCGGCCAAACAGGGGCTCGACATCCGCAAGGTCTACGAGGTCATCACCGCCTCGGCCGGTAATTCGTGGATGTTCGAGAACCGCGTGCCCCACGTTCTGGAGGGCGACTACACCCCGCGCAGCGCGGTCGATATCTTCGTCAAGGATCTCGGCATCGTGCAGGACATGGCGCGCAACGCCAAATTCCCGGTGCCGCTGTCGGCGGCCGCCTTGCAGATGTTTTTGATGGCGTCCGCCGCCGGCATGGGCCGCGACGACGACATCGCGGTGGCCAGGATCTACGCCCAGGTCACCGGCGCGCCGCTGCCGGGCGGGAAGGGTGACTAGCGTGCCTCTCCGTCATTGCGAGAAGCGAAGCGACGAAGCAATCCAGAAGCCGCAAAGAAAGAACTGGATTGCTTCGCTTCGCTCGCAATGACGACTCGACAAGTGGCGATCGCAATGAAAACGACCGACAACGTGACAATTCAAAGAGTGCAAAAATGCCCCGCTTTGCCGCCAATCTCTCGATGATGTTCACCGAACGGCCGTTTCTCGACCGCTTCGCCGCGGCGGCGGCGGCCGGGTTCGACGCGGTCGAATTCCTGTTTCCCTACGACTTCGCGCCGGAGGACATCGGCGACCGGCTGCGCGACAATGGTCTGACGCAGGCGCTGTTCAATCTGCCGCCGGGCGCGTGGGACGCCGGGGAACGCGGTTTTGCGGCGCGGCCGGATTGTTTCGCGCAGGTGCAGGACGGCGTCCGCGCCGCCTTGCCCTATGCGGCGGCGACCGGCGTCAAGCGGCTGCATTTGATGGCCGGCATCGCCGAGCGCCGCGACCCGCAGGCGGTCGCCGCGTTTCGCAAGTCGGTCGCGTGGGTCGCGGAGGAACTCGGCCGCCACGGCATCGACACCGTGATCGAGCCGATCAACCCGCGCGACGTGCCGGGCTATTTCCTCAACGATTTCGCCTTCGCCCGCGACCTGATCGCGGACCTCGATCACCCTAATCTGAAATTGCAGTTCGACATCTATCACTGCCAGATCGTCCATGGCGACGTCACCATGCGGCTGCGCGAGATGATGCCGATGATCGGCCACATCCAGATCGCCAGCGTGCCCTCGCGGAACGAACCCGGTGGTGAAGAACTGAATGATCCGTTCCTGTTCGACGAACTCGACCGGCTCGGCTATCGCGGTTTTGTCGGCTGCGAATATCGCCCGCGCGGCAAGACGGAAGACGGCCTCGGCTGGTTCGCGCCTTACGCCCCGCGCGGAGCTAAATCATGAGCCTGGCGCTGGGCTGCATCGCCGACGATTACACCGGCGCCTCCGATCTCGCCAACACGCTGACGCGCTGCGGCTTGCGCACGGTGCAGACCATCGGCGTGCCGGCCGCCGGCTTCGCGCTGCCCGAGGTCGACGCGGTGGTGGTGTCGCTGAAAAGCCGCTCCATCGCCGCCGTTGACGCGGTCGAGAAATCCCGCGCCGCCGAGCGCTGGCTGCGCGGGCAGGGCGCGGCGCATGTGCTGTTCAAGATCTGCTCGACCTTCGATTCCACCGACGCCGGCAATATCGGTCCGGTGATGGATGCGCTGCAAGACGACGCGGGCGACGCCATCGTGCTGGTGACGCCGGCGTTTCCCGGCACCGCGCGCACGGTCTATCAGGGCCACCTGTTCGTCGGCTCGGTGCCGCTGAACGAAAGCCCGCTGAAGGACCACCCGCTCAATCCGATGCACGACGCCAATCTGGTGCGGGTGCTGGGGCGGCAGAGTTCTTCGCGGATCGGGCTGGTCGATCTGGCGACGGTCGCGCGCGGCGTGGACGCCGTCCGCGAGCGGCTGGCGGCGCTAGCGGGCGAAGGTGTCCGCGCGGCCATCATCGACGCGGTGTTCGATGGCGATCTGGAAACCATCGGTCGGGCAGCGCTGGCGCACAGGCTGTCGGTCGGCGCCTCCGGCCTGGGACTCGGACTGGCGCGCGGGCTGGTCGCCTTGGGGAAAGTGCGCGGCAGTGCCGCGGCCGCGCCGCAACGCGAGGTCGGAGGCCGCGCCGCCTGTCTCGCCGGAAGCTGCTCGCAGGCGACGCTCGGCCAGATCGCGCAAGCCGAAAAAGTGATGCCGGTGCTGCGGCTCGATCCGGACCGGATCGTCGCCGGGCCGGAGGAAATCGCGCGCGCTGTGCGCTGGGCGCGGGAGCGGCTGGCTGCCGGCCCGGTGCTGATCGCCTCCAGCGCGGCGGCGGAGCAAGTCGCGGCCGTACAGGCCCGCCACGGCCGCGAGGCCGCCGGCCATGCCATCGAGCAGGCGATGGCGACGCTGGCCGAGGCGCTGGTCGAGGCCGGGGTCCGTCGGCTGGTGATCGCCGGCGGCGAGACGTCCGGCGCGGCCGTGGACCGGCT